>JAGWPE010000349.1 GCA_028870635.1 Gammaproteobacteria bacterium
CGTCCAGTACGGGACCTCGCAGGCGCTCGGCGCAAAGGGTAGTTACACGATGGCGCTGCCCTCGCTGAACCTCGCCTACTGGGTGGTCCGCAATCGGTTGCAGGCCCGCCTGGCGGTGGCCCAGACGATGGCGCGGCCCAACTTGAGCGAGCTCGCGCCCACCTCGACCAACAACGCCAGCAACGGCACGCCGCAGCTGTTCTACAACGGCACGGCGGGATTGAAGCCGATCCGCGCCAACCAGATCGATCTGTCGCTCGAGTGGTATTACTCGGCGCACTCGGCGTTCACCGCTGGCGTCTTTGCCAAGAGGATCAAGGACGACATCTACTCGGCGGTTGCAAGCAACGTGGACCTCGGAACGCAGGAGTACGTCGGCGGGCCGCCGGGTACGGTGCCCGGCACGCCCTTCCTCTGGACGGTCACGGCCCCCGCGAACGGCGCGGAGAGCACGTTCTCGGGCGTGGAGCTCTCCTGGCAGGAAATCCTGGACGACGGCTTCGGCACGCACATGCAGTTCACGGCCACGCGCACCCGCAGCTACGACCAATTCGGCAACTTCGTCGGCGCGATCAACGCCGCGCCGCCCACCACGTTCACGATCGGATTCTTCTACGACAAGGGCCCGATCAGCGCGGACGTCAACTGGGATCATCAATCGAGCTTCACAGCGGCCTGCTCGGAATGCACCGAGGTTCCCGGGTGGCCGGCAATCACCCAGTCCTTCAACTGGGTCACCGCCAGCGCTCACTACCGCTTCGCGCACGGCTTCGAGCTGTATTGGGAAGGCAAGAATCTCAGCAATTCCATCGACCGCACCTATCTCAACGGCAACCCGCTCCTGCCCTGGGCGCCCGGACAGAGTGTCGGCGCGAGCGAAAGCGGCGTCGGTAACGGCTACAGCGCCTTCGGCCGGACGTATGTACTGGGACTCTCCTGGCGCTACTGAGAACGGATGACGCAGTGAACGACTCCATTGAAGTCCTGGGCCTGAGTGCCGCGCAGATCCGCTCCGCGGGCGCGCAGTGGACGGCGCGCGAGATCGCGCAGCAGCCGCAGCTGTGGCCGCAGATCGCGCGGCAGGTGGCGGCGGACGGGGCCTTGCGGACTTACCTGGCCCCGCTCCTCGGCAATCCGGCATTGCGGATCGTGCTCACCGGCGCCGGCACTTCGGCGTACATCGGCAAGTGTCTCGCCCCGGCGCTGTCGAAGTCCGGCCGGCAGGCCGAGGCGATTCCGACGACGGACATCGTCGCGAGCCCGCAGGGTACGCTTGGCTCCAAGGCGGCCACGCTGATGGTGCATTTCGCCCGCTCCGGCGACAGCCCGGAGAGTGTCGCCGCCCTGCAGCTCGCGGAAGGACGGATCGAGCACTGTCATCATCTGATCGTGACTTGCAACGCCGGAGGCGAGCTCTGTCGCCGTGCGCGCGCTCTGCGGCACGCCTACGCGATCGTGCTGCCGGAGGCCTGCAACGATCGGAGCTTTGCAATGACCTCCAGTTTCACCGGAATGCTGTTGGCGGCGGCGCTGGCGCTCGGCGCCGTGCGAGCGGATCCGGGACGGATCGAGGCCATCGCGGCGCTGGGTACGCAGATCCTGACGGCCCGCGTGCCGCTTGCGGACACCTTGGTGCGGGCGCAGTTCGATCGGGTCGTCTTCGTGGGCAGCAACGAGCTCAAGGGGTTGGCGCTGGAATCGGCCCTGAAGATGCTCGAGCTGACCGACGGCCGGGTGGTGAGCATCGGCGAGTCGCCACTCGGCTTCCGCCACGGCCCGAAGACCATCGTCAACGGCAGCACTCTCGTCGTCGCCTTCATGAGTAACGATGCCTACACGAGTCGATACGATCTCGATCTGCTGCGCGAGCTGCGCAGCGATGCCGTGGCGGGGCGGGTGGTGGCGCTCACCGCTCGCCGGGATGGGCGCGACGGTCCCGACACGGTCGTGCTGGACGGGGGTGCGGGGACGGCCGGAGCATTGACGGATCTCGAGCTCTGTCTGCCTTACGTGGCATTCGCGCAGACGCTGGCGCTGCTCCGGTCGATTTCGCTCGGACTGTCGCCGGACACCCCGAACGCCGCGGGGACGGTGAATCGCGTGGTTCAGGGCGTGTCCATCCATCCATTTCCGGCCTCCTCGTGAAGACCTTTCTCGGTGTCGACGGTGGCGGCACCCAAACCCGATTTGTACTGATCGACGAGACAGGAAGGGTGCTCGCCTCGCACCTCGAGGGTCCGGCCTATTACCTGGAGATCGGGCTGGATGAGCTGCGTGAGATGCTCGGGCGCGGAGTAGCGCAAACGCTGCGGACGGGGCGGGTGCGGGAGGAAGATCTCAGCTACGCATTCCTGGGATTGCCGGCATATGGAGAAGACAGCAAGCTGCTGCCGGCCCTGGATGCGGCGCCCCTGCAGGCCCTGCCCCACCGGCGGTACCGCTGCGACAATGACATGGTATGCGGTTGGGCGGGCGCGCTTGCGGGCGGCGATGGCATCAACATCGTTGCGGGCACGGGCTCGATCGCTTATGGAGAGTATGCCGGCCGCAGCGCCCGTGCC
This sequence comes from Gammaproteobacteria bacterium, assembly GCA_028870635.1. Taxonomy (GTDB): domain Bacteria; phylum Pseudomonadota; class Gammaproteobacteria; order Steroidobacterales; family Steroidobacteraceae; genus 13-2-20CM-66-19. The sequence continues at coordinate 2,562 of JAGWPE010000349.1, forward strand.
GGCGGCTGGGGCGAGCTGTTCAGCGATGAGGGCTCCTCTTACTGGCTGGCGCGCGAAGGTCTGCGGCTGTTCTCGCGCATGAGCGATGGGCGCTTGCCGCGCGGGCCGCTGTACGAGCACGTGCGGCGGCACTTCGCACTGCAGAGCGACCTCGATGTCTGCGCCGCGGTCTACGGCAAGGACATCGCCCAGCGCAGCCAGTTCGCGCAGCTCTCGCGGCTCGTGACCGCGGCAGCGGGCGAGGGCGATAGGGCCGCCCTCGGGTTGTTCCAGAGCGCGGCGCGGGAGCTCGCGGACATGATCGATGCGGTGCGCGACAGGCTGCAGATCCCGGCGGACGCTTCCATCGCCGTATCCTCCTCCGGCGGCATGTTCCAGCCGGGCAACGGCTTACGCGAGGCGCTGACCTCGGAGCTGCAACGGCGCTCCGCCCGGTATCGGTTCATCGACGCTCTGTTGCCCCCCGACGTCGGGGCGGCTATTCAGGCCGCTCGACTCAATGGGACGCCGCTCAGCGCCGCGAGCGTGCAGGTGTTGGCGGGCGGAACGAGGTGATGTTTCGCAGAACCTTCCTGCAGACCCTGATGGCCAGCGCGGGCGCCTCGATGATGGATTCGGGCGTCATGACGGCAAATGCCGCAGCGAAGAAGATGCCTGCCGCTCGCTCGGGACGCAGGAAGGTGGTCATCGGCGGCGCCGGCATCACCGGCTTGTGCTGTGGCTACGAGCTCATGAAGGCCGGCTTCGACGTCGCCATTCTGGAGGCTGCGGGACGTTACGGCGGCCACGTGTTTACCGGCAGCGACGGCTTGGCGGACGGGCTCTATACCGACTTCGGTGCCGACCACATCACCAGGCCGGGTTACGAGCGGCTGCTCGAGTACGCTGCAGAATTCGGCATTCCGCTGGTTCCATATCCCAACGCGGAAGGCTCCTGGCTGCCCTACAACGACCATGATCTGAGGATGGTCGGCGGCAAGCTCCATACGAACAGGATGCTGGCCGATCCCAAGACGCTCGCGGGGCTCGGCTTCAACAGCCGGGAGGCCCGGTTTCTGGCGAATCACCCATGGTATGAGCTCGAGAGCCTCTACCTGCGGCCCTACGTGGACAGGGTGAAAGATCCGATTCATCCCTTCGGCTCAGGCTTGGACGATCTCGACAAAGTTCCCGTTGCCGAGATCTACGAGAAGGAAGGTGCCTCGCAGGCGGCCCTCGAGTTCTTTGGCCAGGAACAGACCAGCGCGCTCTACCGCATATGGCGACTGGCCGCCGAGAAATCGCGACGCATCCCACCTTCCCAAGGAGAGATGTTCCGCCTGAAGGGAGGCAACGAGCAGCTCCCGATTGCCTTCGCCAAGCGGCTCGGCCCGCGGGTGAAACTGGCGCACGCGATCACCTCGCTCCAGCACAGCGACGCCGGCGTCAGGGTGAGCTACCGTGAATATGGATATGCCGGGGACAAGACCATGGAAGCGGACTTCTTCGTGAACTGCATCAGCCTGACGGTCTTCAGAAGCATTCCCGTTTCGCCGCCGCTCTCACCGGCGAAGCAATACGTAGTGGACAATTTGACGTACACCTCGCACCCGTTCTATGTGTTCGAGGCCAGCTCCAGGTTCTGGCTCGACGATGGGTTGAAGAGCATCAACATGGAGTTCGACCACCCGCTCATCTCCTCGATCTGGGAGGTGCCGACCGAGGTGAAGACGACGCGGGTCCTTTTGAAGGCCTATGGCCCGGGAGGGATCTCGCCGCAGCGAGTGTTGGCTGCCTTTCGGCAGGTCTACCCTGGAAAACGCGACACCATCGTGCAGGCCCTGACCAAGGACTGGACCCAGGACGCGCTGGCGCCGAGCTGCGAGATGGTGCCGTTTCCGATCGGGGAGATGCACAGGTTCTGGCCGGAAATCCTGCGGCCGGAGGGCCGGATTTACTTTGCCGGAACGTATGCGGACCTTCTCAGTCGCGGCATGGAGTCGTGTATCAGGTCCGCACAGCGAGTGGCCCGGGAGATCGCAGAGGCGTGATGATATCCACGATCAAGAGTTTACGTCTGCTCGCACTCGGCGCAGCGTGGCTGCTGGCGCTGAATCCGGCGGCCGCGCGTGCGCAGGAACGCCATTATTCGAGAGCCGACTTCAAACGTGTACGGAAGGTCGACGCTCATATGCACGTCTACGGACCGGCCAACCGGCTGGTTGCCGAGGCGATCCGCGACCGCGTCCACTTCCTGACGATCAACGTCGACTCTCCGGATCACGGGTCGATCCCGCGCCAGCTTCACGACGCCGCATCGCTGCGCCGCCGGTACCCTGGCCGGGTCGCCTTCGCCGGAACGTTTTCGGCTGCCGGCTTCACGAAACCCGGCTGGTCGCGCGAGGCGGTGCGGGAGATCGACGAGGCCCTGGCGCAGGGCGCGGTCGGCGTGAAGATCTGGAAGAATTTCGGGATGGTCGTGCGCGACAGCAACGGCCGATACGTGATGCCGGACGATCCGCGGCTGGAGCCGATCTACTCCATGCTGCAGCGCGAGCACGTCGTGCTGCTGGGTCACATGGCGGAGCCGCTCGACTGCTGGCTTCCTTATTCGAAGATGATCGTCAAGGGAGATGCCGAGTACTATCGCGAGCATCCGCAGTACTACATGTACTTGCACCCGGACATGCCCAAGCACGGCGAGATCCTGGCGGCCCGCGACCGGATGTTGGCGGCTCATCCGCAACTGCGCTTCGATGCGGTGCACCTTGCGTCCCTGGAATGGGACGTGGATCGGATCGCCGCCTTCCTCGACCGGTTTCCCGAGGCGGACGTCGACATGGCCGCCCGCATCGGCCAGCTCGAATACCAGGCGGAGACTCATCCCGGGAAAGTCAGGGCGTTCTTCATCCGCTACCAGGACCGGATCCTCTACGGGACGGATGACGAATATGGGCCGTCGGACAATGATCCGCAGGCGGTTGCCGAAATCGCGGCCGACTGGCGCAGGGACTGGCGCTTCCTGGTCACCGACGACGAGATGCACTCGCCGGACCTCGACCGTGCGTTCCGCGGCATGCATCTGCCGCGCAGCGTCGTGGACAAGATCTATCGCCGCAATGCCGTCGCGCTCTTCCCGCGGGCCTGGCCGGGCCTGCGCTGAGTCCGCTACAGCAGCGCCTGTACGGCCAGTTGGATCCCGGCGGAATCGAGGCCCTGGTGGCCCATCTGCTGCCACAGGCCGCCGGATCCCTCGCGATAGGTCCCGATATGGTCGTAGCGGCCCTTGAAGCCCGCCTGAAGCAGGTAGCTGCCAAAGCGGCTGCCGAGCCCGGTGCGCACGTTCCAGGCCTCGGCGACGAGCACGAAGGGCGCGCCGGCCAGGCGCTGCATCATCTCCCGATCCACCACGTTCAGTGTCGGCTTGTTGACGAGCCCCACCTTGATGCCTTTCTCCGCAAGGCCGATGACCGCATCCAGTGCGCGGTAGACGGTCTCACCCACGGCGACCACGTAGCCGCCGCCCGGCGGCGCCGCGCGCACGATGTAGTCCTTGCCGGGATCGAAGGGTTTTCCCTGGTAGAGGGGCTTGCCGTCCGCATCCAGGATGTCCGGCACGGGGGCGCGGGTCGTGAAGACGAATCTCAGGCCGGGGTCGCTGAAGATGCGCTTGATGCACGCCGCGAACTGGTGCTGGTCGACCGGAAAGTAGAGCCGCGTCGTGTCCTCGCCATGCACGGGGGTCAACCCGCCGTCGGCGATCATGCTGTTGATGCCGAAGTGGCACGTGTTGTCGGCCATGTCGTCGACGCCGCTGTGGCTGAAGTGCGCGAGCACGTTGGAGAAGTTCAGACGCGCCATCGTGATCTCGCTCAGGCACATCTCCAGGAAGGCGCTGAAGGTGGCGAAGATCCCTTGCCGGCCGGGCTCCGCGCCGAACCCCGCGGCGGCCGAATAGTTGCCGCGCTCCATGATGCCGCCGCGGACGAATACCTCGGGATGCTTCTTGCGGATGTGGTGCAGCCCGCAGGAGCCCTCGAGGTCGTTGTCGAATACCTTGACGCCGGCGATACGCTGCTCCTCGCTCATGCCATCGAGGATCTCGTTGACGACCTTGCCGAAATCGTCGCGGTTCTTGCCGGCGCCGGAGGAGCCGCGGTAGGTGAGGGGACTCTTGTCGGGCCCCGCCGCCTTCAGCATGGCGATTGCCGGCTCGTAACCGCCGCGCGACTCGAGATGGCGGATCGCCGTCTCCGCCTTCAACACTTCATGCGCGTGGGGACTGCCCTCGGCCCCCGGTATTCCCGGTGCCATGAGCCGCTTGATGACGACGCCGTGTGGTAGCGCATCCGAGAACGCGCGCGCCAGATCCACGTATAGCGCGTCGAGGTCCTCGCCGAGAGTGGTCGCGATGTTCAAGCCGTAGCCTGCGAGCGTGCGGCTGAGATCATAGCCGACCATGTACTCTTGAGGATGTCCGGCGATGGTGACGTTGTTGTCGTCGATCAGCACCTTGATGTTGAGCTGCTGCCCGACCGTCAGGCGCGCCGCCTCGGCGTTGTCGCCCTCCATCTGGCTGCCGTCGGAGCCCAGCAGAATGACCGCCTTGCCCGGGTTGGCCATCGCCACGCCATTGCAGAAAGCCCACATGTGGCCGAGCCGCCCCGAGCTGAATTCGACACCAGGCGTCAGCATCTTCTCGGGGTGCCCCGGCAGACCGCTCTCGAACTCGCGGTAGTGCAGCAGCCGCTCGGCGGGCATCGCCCCGTCCAGCACCGAGAGCAGATACTGAGTTGCGACGCGGTGGCCGGCCTCGTCATAGAAGACCGGTACGATCGGCGCCCCGTTCGCGATGAACGCCCGGATGATCATGACTTCCGGCACGGTGTCGTATGCTCCACCCGTGTGTCCGGAGAGGCCCTTGGCGCCGGCCAGGGCCGTGAAGAACACGATGGCGTCGCGGCACAGCTGGATGTTGTGGCGCAGGTCCGCCTTCTGCGCATCGGTGAGCGTGCCCAGTTTCGGATCGAGCTTGAGCGGCCGCAGCTGCTTGAGGTCGATCGGAAATTTTTCTGCCGCCATGTGTCGCGCCGCCTCGAGAATGGGATGGTCCGAGGGGGCATACTAGCGCAAGAGCCGTACCAACGGCTTGACGTTCCAGTGGCGGGAGGGTCTATAAAGAGGTCTAGATTCCAGTGAACTGGAAGGAGCGGCGATGAGTATTCGAATATCCGGCGAAAGCGCCGGCCCGATCGTGCTGGCAATCTCGGGCATGACTTGTGGCGGTTGCGCGGGCGCGGTCGGCCGTGCGCTGTCCGGTGTCTCGGGCGTAGTCGAGGCGCAGGTGGATCTGGCCGGCGGCCGCGTGACCGTGACGGGAACGGCTCGGGCGGAGGACCTGCTCCGTGCAGTTGAAGCTGCCGGCTTCACCGGCGAGCTCGCCTGACGGGAGAGGCCGGGGTCAGCAACGTGAGGACCTCCGGGACCGCCGTGGGTGAGGCCGATATCGCCGGGCCGGCGCGTGTCACCGCGCCGGGGCAGGGGCCGGCGACGGGGCAGGGGCCGGCGCAGGCGCAGGGACAGGATAGCTCCCAACCTCGCGAGAGGCGCGAGCTTGCCATTTCCGGGATGACCTGCGCGACTTGCGCCTTGCGGGTCGAGCGGGCGCTCTCGGCCGTGACGGGCGTCGTGCGGGCGGAGGTGAATCTCGCGGGCAATCGCGGTTACGTGGATGGTGCCGCGGGCTCGCTGCGGCCGGCGGATCTGATTGCCGCCGTGCGCCGCGCCGGATACGAGGCACAGCTCCTGACGGGTGACGCGGAGCGAGACCGCGAGATTGCGGCGGATGAGGCGCGGCGGATGCAGGCAGAGAGCCGGCGCCTCGTGGTTGCCGTCGTGCTCAGCATACCGCTCCTCACTCCCATGTTTGGCGTGATGCTGCCCGGCTGGCTGCAGCTCATTCTCGCGACGCCCGTCCAGTTTCTCATCGGGGCCCGGTTCTATGTCGGTGCCTGGAAGGCGCTGCGCGCGCGCATCGGAAACATGGATTTGCTGGTCGCGCTCGGCACCTCCGCGGCCTACTTCTACAGCCTGTACCTGCTGCTCGCAGGCGCGGTGAGGACTCATCTTTACTTCGACTCCGCGGCCGTGGTGATCGCGCTGGTCACCGTGGGCAAGTGGCTCGAGGCGCGCGCCAAGCGCTCCACGACCGCACAGATCAAAGCACTGATGTCGCTGCGCCCGGAGACGGCGCGCGTCCGTCGCGGTGAGGAGGAGATCGAGGTTCCCGTCAATGCCGTCGCCGTGGGCGATGTCGTGGTCGTGCGTCCGGGCGAGCGGCTTCCGGTCGATGGCACGGTAATCGGGGGGCGCAGCGAAGTCGATGAGAGCCTGCTCACGGGCGAAAGCCTTCCGGTTGCGAAAAGGCCGGGCGAGCGAGTGATCGGCGGCTCCATCAACGGCAGCGGCCTGCTGCAGGTCGAGACGACGGCGGTCGGGAACGAATCGACACTGTCGCGGATCATCGCGCTCGTCGCAGGCGCGCAGGCCGGGAAGGCGCCGGTACAGCGCCTCGTCGACCGTGTGGCCGGGATCTTCGTGCCCGTAGTGGTGGCGATCTCCTTGGCGGCTCTCCTCGGATGGTGGTTGATCGGCGGCGAGTTCACGGTCGGCCTGATTGCCGCCGTGTCTGTGTTGGTCATCGCGTGCCCGTGCTCGCTGGGCCTCGCCACGCCCACGGCGCTGATGGTGGGAACCGGCGTGGCTGCGAAGGCCGGCATTCTCATCCGCGACGCGGAGGCGCTCGAGCGCGCGCACCGTCTCGATACGATGGTTCTCGACAAGACCGGTACGCTGACCGAGGGCAAGCCGGCAGTGACCGAGGTCATGCCCAATGACATCTCCGAGCGCGAGCTGCTGCGGCTTGCTGCGGCAGCGCAGGCGGGCAGTGAGCATCCGCTCGCGCGTGCGGTTCTGGCTCGGGCTCGTGAGCTCGGCCCGGGAGGCGAGAGCCCCTCCAGCCTGCCGCTCGAGGACTTCCAGAGTCACCCCGGCATGGGGCTGACGGCGCGCGTGGGGGGCAGGCGTGTGGTCATCGGCAATCGCCGCCTGATGCAGAGCCATGGCATTCGCATCGAGGAGGGTGAGCCGCGAGCGGCGCGCCTGGAGGAGCAGGGACGGACGGTGATCTGGATCGCGGCACTCGATCCGCGGCCGGTTTGGCTGGGCTCCATCGGCATGGCGGATCCGGTCAAGCCGGAGGCTGCGATTGCGGTGCGGCATCTGCACGATCTCGGCATCGAGACCGTGCTGCTGACGGGCGATAACGAGCGGACCGCCGCCGCGGTGGCTACGCAGCTCGGCATCCGCCGGGTGCTGGCCGGAGTTCTGCCGGAGGGGAAGGCTGCGGAGCTGCGCCGTCTGCAGGCGCAAGGCCGGCAGGTCGGAATGGTCGGTGACGGCGTCAACGATGCGCCGGCTCTTGCCGCTGCCGATGTCGGCTTCGCGATGGGCACGGGGGCGGATGTCGCCATGCAGACGGCGGGCGTGACGCTGATGCGCGGCGATCCGCGGCTACTGGGCGATGCCATCGACGTGAGCCGGGTCACGTACCGCAAAATTCAGCAAGGCCTCTTCTGGGCATTCGTCTACAACGTCATAGGCCTGCCGGCGGCGGCATTCGGGTTCCTGAGCCCGGTGATCGCCGGGGCGGCGATGGCGCTGTCCTCGGTGAGCGTGGTATCCAATGCATTGCTGCTGCGGCGCTGGCGGCCTGCGGCCGGCTCCTCGCCATGAGAAACAAAGCCGTCATGACAATAGGGAAGGCCTCGGCGAGCTCCGGCGTGCCGCCGAAGACCATCCGCTTCTATGAGGAGCTCGGCCTCCTGAAGCCCGCCGAGCGTTTCGCCAACCGTTACCGGGCTTACGACGAGAGCAATATCCAGACGCTGCGATTCATCCGGCGCGCGCGCGATCTCGGGTTTTCCCTGCAGGAGATCGACAAGCTTCTCGGCCTCTACCGCAATCGGCGGCGAGCGAGCGAGGACGTGAAGCGACTCGCGCTCGCGCACATCGCCGAGCTCGACCACAAGATTGCCGAGCTCACGCGGATCCGCGACACGCTCGCGGAGCTCGCCCGGCGCTGCCGCGGGGATCAGCGCCCGGAATGCCCGATACTGGATGAGCTCGAGCTCCCGCCGTCGTAGCGAGCCCATGGCGGAGCGAGGCGCAGATCGGCGGCTGCCGTGCCGGCGATGGTGGCGATGGTCTTGAAGAGTGCGTGCATGCGGGCTTCCGGCCGCCGCCGCTGCCGGCTCGTAACTTTTCCGGAAATGCGGTGTTATACGGCCTGAGAGGGTGTCACGGCCGCCAAGGCGAGGCGTGCCACCGTCATTCCATGCCACTCGACGAGGAATATCACATGGTCTCGACCATATCGAAACAATGGCTTGCCGCGCCTCTGGCCGCGCTGCTGCTGCTCGCCGGACCGAGCGGGGCCGAGGCAAAGGGCTGCCTCAAGGGTGCGGCGGTTGGCGCCGTGGCGGGACATTTTGCGCGCCATCACGCGGTCCTGGGCGCGGCAGCCGGCTGCATCGTCGGGCACCACGTCGCAAAGAAGAAGGAGCGTGAGGAGAAGGCGCAGCGAAAAGAGAAGCGGCGGAAGGAGCAGCAGCGGCAAGCGCAGTCGACGGGCGGCTAGCGCGCTGCCCGATAGATGTCGGGCTCCAGGCGCTCCATGTGCCGACCCGGTTGCGCCACGGGAGTGAAGCCGAACTGCCGGTAGAGGCCATGCGCGTCGGCGGTCACGAGGCTCCAGCGGCGCAGCCCCTGCAGTGCGGGGTGATCCATGGCCATCGCGAGCATGGCCTTCGACAGGCCCTGGCCGCGATGCTCCTCGAGCACGTAAACGTCGCCGACATAGCAGAACGTC
>JAGWPE010000350.1 GCA_028870635.1 Gammaproteobacteria bacterium
CTGTCCCAGCATTCCGAGAGGCAGCGGCTCCGCCCAGCTCAGGCGGCTGTGAACGATGAGCAGGTCGGCCCGCGCCGAGGCGATCGCGTGATCGGCGCCCGTCTTGATGCCCTGCAGCACGCCGAACAGGGTGAACGCCACCGCCACCTGGAGGAAGATCAGGATCGTGCGCCCGCGCTTGCGCCAGATGCCGGCCCATACGAGCGGTAGATATTTCATTGCATGCGGCCGAGGTCCGGGAACATCGAGACTACTGCCGGTACTGGAGAGAAGTCCAGACTCGAGCCGGCTGCTCTGCCCCGGATCGATTGACGCACACCGGGCACGCGACTACCATGGTACCGATACCATAACAACCACGGCGCGACAGGGGGAAATCGTGGAAACCAAACTCGCCAATCCCGCTCCTCTCGGCTTGATCGGCTTCGCCAGCACCACCTGGCTGCTCAGCATGGTCAATGCGGGGCTCTTCGGAGGCAGCAGCATGCCTCTCGTTCTATCCATGGCGCTCGCGTTCGGCGGCGGCGCGCAGGTGCTCGCCGGGATCCTCTCATTCATCCGCGGCAACACGTTCGCGACCGTTGCATTCGTCGGCTACGGGTCGTTCTGGCTGTCGTTCGTGGCTTACGCGCACGAGTTCGGCGGCGGCGCGCCGCCGGCCTTCGTCGGCTGGTATCTGCTCGTCTGGGGCGTGTTCACGCTCTACATGTGGATCGCCTCCTTCCGCCATACCACCGCGCTGCAGCTCGTCTTCCTCACTCTCTGGATCACCTTCTTCCTGCTGGCGGCGGGGGAGCTAAGCGGCTCGAGCACACTGCACGTGGCCGGCGGCTATCTCGGCCTCGTCTGCGCCGCGCTGGCGGCCTATCTCTCGGCCGCCGAGGTCATCAACGGCGATTACGGCAGGACGGTTCTGCCGGTAGGACTCAAAGCATAAGCTCGCGGCATCGTATTGCTCTGGTCGAGGCGACGCTCTCGCGCCGGAAGGACACGTGGCGCGCTCCGGCGCGAGGCGGAACTTTACTCCCCTGAGGCGGCACTCACCGTACGCCAAACCATGGCGCAGAGCCTGTCCAGGGGAGTTTTCATGAATACCAACAGCAGCGGGCGCATCCGATCAAGGTACACGGTCGTCGCGGCCTCGATCGCAATGGCCGCGGGCATCACCGGACCGGCAATCGCGGCCGACGCCTTCATTCCTCGACTGCTGAACACGTCGACCAGCCCGTCGAACGGCGATCTGAACCCGTATGGCGTGGCGTTCGTCCCGGAGGGTTTCCCGGGGGGCGGACGGATCCAAACCGGTGATGTGCTCGTCAGCAACTTCAACGATAACGCCAACATACAGGGTAACGGCACGACCATCGTGTCCTTTTCTCCCGACGGGGGCGTTGCGGCTCCCGGGAGCGCGAATACCTTTTTCCGCAGCGCACTGCCCGGCCTCTGCACCGCGCTCGGCGTGCTGCGGGGCGGCTTCGTGGTGGTCGGGAATGTTCCGACGACCGGCGGGGCATTTCCCGTTCTCCAGGGCGCGCTCCAGGTGATCGACCGTAAGGGCGACCTCGTACAGACGCTGACCGACGGCACCTTTCTGGATGGGCCATGGGATTTGACTCTGGACGATCACGGCGCATTCGCCCACATCTTTGTTTCCAACGTCGCAAGCGGCACGGTATCGCGCCTGGACGTGACAGTGGGTGCAAAAGGCCTCACCGTCACCAAGATGGTGACCCTCGCCAGCGGGTATACCGTTCAGCCCAACGTGGCGGCGGTGATCCTCGGGCCGACCGGCCTGGCGTTCGACGGCAGGACGAATACGCTTTACGTGGCATCGACGGCCGACAACGCCGTCTATGCGGTCACCGATGCCGCTCAGGCCGCCACCAGCGTGCACCGGGGGCATCTCGTCTTCGCGAGCTCGCACTTGCGCGGGCCCTTGGGCCTTCGCTTCGCCCCGAACGGCGACCTCTTGACTGCGAACGGCGATGCCGTGAACGCCGATCCCGCCCATCCCAGCGAAATAGTGGAATTCACCCCCTCCGGGCAATTCGTGATCGAATACAACGTCGATGCCGCTCAGGGCGGCGCATTCGGACTCGATGCCATCACGGACAACGACAATCGGTCGAATTACGCCGCCGTGGACGATGTGAGCAATAGCCTGTCGGTCTACCGGCTACCGGGCAGTGGGGAGAGGTGACCCAGCCGCGCACATGCCTGTTCTTGACCTGCGCCATGGAGGCAAGTGACCCAGCCCATCCGTGACCGAAACCCTGAGCGCACGTTGTGACATAATCCTGCGCATGGCTCGGGAGCTGAAGTCGGAAGAATACAGCCTGCTCGTCGAGAATTCGCCAGTGATGATCTGGCGTTCCGGTCTCGACGCGAACTGCGATTATTTCAACGACACGTGGCTCTCGTTCACGGGCCGCACGCTCGAGCAGGAGCTGGGCAGCGGCTGGGCCGAAGGCGTGCACCCGGAGGATTTCGACCGCTGCACTTGCCACTACCTGGAGCATTTTCGCCGACGCGAGCCGTTCGAGATGGAGTATCGCCTCCGCCGCCGCGACGGGGCATACCGATGGATCTTCGACCGCGGCGTTCCATTTACGGATTCCGGGACGTTCGCGGGCTTCGTCGGCAGCTGCGTGGACATCGACGAGCGCCACAGGGCGCAGGAGGCCCAACGGATGCATAGTCAGGAGCAGCTCGCGCTTGCGCGTGACTTCGAGAAATGGATCCTCGCGATCGTGAGCCACGATATCCGCAACCCGCTCAACGCCATTCAGCTCGCGGCGCGAGGGCTCAGGCACATCGCCGACCCCGGCGGCGCGGTGGGAAAGCAGGCGGACATCGTAACGCGCGGCGTGGAGCGTATTCAGCACATCGCCGGAGATCTGCTCGATCTTTCGAGAGAGCGCGAAGGCGCGGGGATTTCCGTGGATCCCAGGCCCACCGATCTGCGCGGAGCCTGCCAACAGGTCATCGATGAGCTCGCAGTCGTCGCGCCGGATCGCAGGATTACCTTCGACTGCGAGACCGACAGCCGGGGCATGTGGGATGAGCATCGCATTCTGCAAGTCATTTCTAACCTGACCTCCAACGCCGTGCAACACGGCGCGCCCGACTCTCCGGTGCTCCTGCGTCTGGCAGGCGATGATCGGCGCGTAACCGTGGAAGTGCGCAACGAGGGCACGATTCCCCGCGAGATCCTGCCGCGCATTTTCGAGCCCTTCAGCTCACGCCGCCAGCACGAAAGACGTTCCGAGGGACTCGGCCTGGGACTCTTCATCGCGAAGGCAATCGCTCGTGCCCACGGCGGCGAGCTCGAGGTTGATTCTTCGGAAGGCGTGACGACGTTCCGCCTGGTTCTGCCACGGCGTACGCAACTGCTATAGTTCGCACGCGGCGAGCAAGGCGGGCCGGCGGTCCCGGGGGGAATGCCATGCGATTACTGGGGAATCTCATCTGGCTGCTTTTTGGTGGGCTCGCCACCGGCATCGGCTGGTGGGTGGCCGGGCTATTGGCCGCGATAACGATAATCGGCATTCCCTTCGCCATCGCGGCGTTTCGCATCGGCACCTTTTCTTTCTGGCCGTTCGGCAGGGAGGTCGTAGACCGACCCGAGCGTGACGAGGCTCGGAAGCTCCTCATCCTGCTCGGCAACATCGTCTGGATACTGCTGGGTGGCATCTGGCTCGCATTGGCGCACCTGTTCTTCGCCCTGCTGCTCGCCATCACCATCATCGGCATACCTTTCGCCGTGCAGCACCTGAAGCTCGCCCAGCTTTCGCTCACCCCTTACGGCAAGATGATCGTCGTGCGGGCGTGAGCCGGCCTCCTCCCTGTCAAGGTGCCGATGATCGCTAGGCCGGGCTTTTCACCTGCGACATGATGGCCAAGGGGCGGCCGTCCGGATCGTTGAAGAACGCCATCCATTCCTCCGTACCGTCGGCGTGCCTGTGGATCATATGCGGCGCATCGATGAACTCGATTCCACGCCGCTTCAGCTCTTCGTGAGCCCGCGCCATGTCGGGCACTTTGAAGTAGAGCAGCGACTCCGCGGCGGCCGGCGCTTCGGCCTGAGTCAATAGGAGACGCGTGCCGCCGCAATCGAAGAACGCAAGGTTACCGAAGGTGCACAGGTGCTCGAGGCTTCGCGACTGGCTTACTTTTGCTACCGGTAGCACGCCAGGCCTGCCCGAGGGGACTCCGCGGCCCGTGACGGCGAGCCGTGCATTGTGCCAGGATGCCGGCGCGGAGCTTTCGACATGAGAGAATTGCAAAGAGCCCTGGCGGAAATCGCGGCGATCCGCGGCCAGGTGGCCCGCGCCACCCGGTTTCGCGGCTACGGTCCCGGCCGGCGGAGAGTTTCTGCCGGCAATCGTCGCGGGCCTCCTGCGCACCGCGGTCATTGCCGGCGATTCGCCGCGCGGCAGAGGGGAACAGCTCTCATGACCCGGATCTTCGAGTCTCTGCGCGGCCTGCGCGCGGCGGTGGCTGCGCCACCGCTCCTCTTGATTCTGGTGCTCGCGCCGGCCATCGCCCATGCGGGCGGCGGGCCGCTCGGGATCGACTATGAGCTGGGCAGGGGCGACACCGGGATCTTCAACCGCAATGCCCAACTTGGACTCGAGTTTGGCTCGGTTGCATTCGTCGCCGCCGGCGCGCTGTTTCTCGGAAACGACGACCAGCTCGGCCACACGTTCTGGCAGTCCGCAGATTCAGCGGTATTTGCCGGCCTCAGCGCACAGGTGCTCAAGTACGCCTTCAGCCGGGCTCGGCCGATTCAGGGGAACAACCCGAACGCCTGGTTCCAGGGTCACGGCGATCAGAGCTTCCCGAGCGGAGAGGTGACACTGCAAGCGGGTTGGGTGACCCCCTTCATCCTCGACTACTACCATGAGCATCCGTGGATCTGGGCGCTCGAGCTCCTGCCGGTCTACGACGGCTATGCCAGGATGAAGAGTCAGGCGCACTGGCAGTCGGACGTCATCGCCGGCTGGCTGCTCGGGTCCGGGTTCGGCTACTGGGCGGCGCACCGCAGGATACCGCTGCTCGTGCAGATCCTTCCCGGCGGAGTCTCGGTCGGTTTCTACAAGAGATTCTGAGTGCGCGCGCGTCCGGCGGCCGTTGCCGCGCTGTCGGCCCTTCCGCTTGCCGGCTGCGCAACGCTGCCCAACGGCAGCCGATGGGGCGGCGATGTCACGATCGCGCCCGGCTGGGCTCAGGTCCGTACCGCCGCCGCTCAGGCCGCAAGGGACCCGTGGGTCTGGGCACCGCTCGCCGGCGCGGCGGCCCTTCAGGTTGGCAACTCCGATCATCGGCTTTCCCACTGGGGCCGGACGCACGATCCTGTATTTGGGTCAGAAGCAAACGCTACTCTGTGGAGCGACAGGCTGCGCAGCGTCTCTGTGGGCGTGGACATCACCACGGTGCTGTTCACACCCAGCGGCGATGTCGGCGGCGAGTGGCTCCTCGATAAGGCGAAGGGGTATCTGGTGAATCTTGCAGCGGCCAGCACGGCCATCGAATCCACGTCACTCTTGCAGCACGGCGTGAGTCGCGAGCGCCCGAACGGTGCCAATGACCACAGCTTTCCTTCCGATCATGCGGCGGCGTCCGCCGTCTATACCCGCCTCGCGACCCTGAACCTGCGGGAAATCCCGATGAGCGGTGATACCCGCGAAGCGCTCGAAGTGAGCCTGCACGCACTCAGCTTCGCGACCGCCTGGGCTCGGGTGGAAGGGGGCTGGCACTATCCTTCGGATACACTGGCGGGCATGGCCATTGGCAACTTCTGCGCCGAGTTCTTCACCGATGCTTTCATGGGTCTCGATGGGAGCCGCGACCGGTTCGGGTTCTCCCCCCTTCCCGGAGGCGGCGCACTCACATTTGCAGTCGCACTCGGCGGGGGAAGCTGAACATGGCTGATGAGGCGAGGGCTCCGGCCGCAGACCTCTGGTCGCAGTGGCTGCTGCACGGGCGGTATGCGCAGGACGCGGAGTTCCAGAAGGCGGTGCATTTGCTCGTCGACCGCTACGTCGAGCGCGTGCTCGATGGCGGGCAGTTGGCAGCCGGGCAAGTCCTCGTGGACGTAGGCACGGGCGAGGGGCTCGTCGCGTTCCGCGCCATCGAGCGGGTGGGTGCGTCGCTGCGAGCATGGCTCACCGACATTTCCAAGCCGATGTTGCACCATGCCGAGACGCAGGCCGCCGAGCGCGGCGTACGCAGCCAGTGCACGTTCGTGCGGTGTCCCGCCGATCACCTCGATGGTATACCGGACTCATCCGCCGATGTGGTCGTCACCCGCTCCGTCCTTGCGTACGTCTTGGACAAGACTGCGGCGCTGCGCGAATTCCATCGTGTCCTGAAGCCTGGGGGGCGCATCTCGCTGGCCGAGCCGGTATATCAGGACGATGCCCTCGCGGCCTCGGCCATGAGGTCGGTGATCCAGTCCAATCCGCCGGACCGTGTGAGTCCGATGACGGTGCTCCTGCACCGCTGGAAGGCCGCCCAATATCCGGACACGGAGGAAAGGATCCTCGCGAGCCCGATCGCCAACTACTCCGAGCGCGACATGATCCGCTTCGCGCAGGCTGCGGGCTTCACCGAGCTGCACCTCGAGCTGCACATCGATACGCTTCCCTCGATCGTGCGCTCATGGGACGTGTTCATCAACAGCTCCCCTCATCCGCTGGCCCCGCCTCTGAGCACCATCATGTCCCAACAGTTCACGGCGGAAGAACGGCAACTGTTCGAGCGGACCATGCGGCCGGTGATCGAAGACCCGAAGGCGGTCACGACAGACCGCATGCTGTACCTGACCGCGAAGAAGCCGTTCGGCTGAGACGCCGCTCGCAGTTGACACGCAAGTACGGCCTTGCATATCATATATGCAAGTATTTACTTGCCTATGACGCATGACGGAAGCCGGCGACACTGACTTGCTGTTCAAGGCCCTGGCCGATCCCAGCCGGAGGAAGCTTCTGGATCTGCTGCATGCGCACGACGGCCGCACGCTCAACCAGCTTTGCAAACACCTGGATATGACGCGGCAGGGCGTGACGCAGCACCTGGACGTGCTGGAGGCGGCGAACCTGGTTGCCACGGTGCGCCGCGGCCGCGAAAAGCTGCACTTCCTCAATCCGGTACCGCTGCAGGAGATCTACGAGCGCTGGATCGCCAAGTTCGAAAAGCCGCGGATCAAGGCGCTTTCGGATCTGAAGAAACGACTGGAGGAATCCAATGGCTAGATCGACCTTTGTCTACGTGACCTACATCCGCACTACGCCGGAGAAGCTGTGGTCGGCTCTGACCGACACTGAATTCATGAGGCAGTACTGGTTCGGCACGCGCTGCGAAAGCCGGTGGACGGCGGGATCCGCGTGGAGGATGGTGTACCCCGACGGCACCGTCACCGATAGCGGCGAGATCGTCGAGGCCGAGCCGCCGAAGCGGTTGGTGATCCGCTGGAAGAATCAACACAGACCCGAGCTCTCAGCCGAAGGCGAATCGCTCTGCACGATGGAGCTCCAGCCCAGCGGAACTGCCGTGAAGCTCTCCATCACCCACACCATGGAGCGCGAGGCCTCGAAATTCATCACGGCGGTGTCCGGCGGCTGGCCGAAGATCGTCTCCAACCTCAAGTCCCTGCTGGAGACCGGCGCCATCGCTCTCGAAAACCCCTACCCCGTCGAGAACCCTCAGTCTCGGAAGGAGTAGCCATGGCAAAGGCAAAGAGGCTGCGCGTCGTCCTCACGGCTTTGGTGGCCGCCGCCGGCCTGGCTGGCAATGGAGCATCTGCTGCAAGCGGCACGGTGAGGAACATCGTACTCGTGCATGGCGCGGTCACGGATGGTTCGGGATGGCGGGGCGTTTATGACATCCTGACTAGAGACGGATACCACGTGACTGTCGCTCAGCCGCCGCTCACGGGTCTCGCCGATGATGTCGCAGCCACGAAACGCGCCATCGACCTGCAGGATGGACCCGTCATCCTCGCGGGCCACAGCTATGGCGGAACGATCATCACCATTGCCGGCGCTGATCCGAAGGTGCGGGCGCTGGTCTACGTTGCGGCGCTGCAGCCCGACGTAGGCGAAACGACCAACAAGCTCGCAGCGATGATGCCGGGCATGGTGCGGGCCAGCGATCTGCGGCCGACCAAGGACGGCTTCATCTTCGTCGACCCGAGCAGGTTTCCGGCGGACGTCGCGGCAGATCTGCCGCGTGCGCAGGCAAGATTCATGGCGAACTCACAGGTGCCGGTGGCGGCGGCCGCATTCGATGCGCCGGTCACAGTCGCTGCGTGGCGCGACAAACCCAGCTACGGAATCATCGCCATGGAGGATCGCGAGCTCAATCCCAAGTTTGCGCGCTGGATGTACGAGCGCTCAGGGGCAAAGATTACGCAGATCGAGGGCAGCCATCTGGTCTACATCTCCCATCCAGCCACGGTCGCGCGGGTCATCGAAACGGCGGCGCGCTCGGTCAGAGGGTGGAGTGCCGCGGCGGCAGGAGCCGCGCGGAATTCAAGATGAAGGCGAGCTCCGAGGCCACATGGATGAACGCGGCCAGCAACGGATTGAGCAGCCCCGATGCCGCCAGCGCGATGCCGAGTGTGTCCACGCCTATGGTGCCCGCAAAGTTCGCCCAGATGATTCGCCGGGTGCGGCGTGCAATGGCCAGCGTTTCGGCGAATTTCGCCAGATCGTTACCGAGCAGCACTACGTCCGCGCTCTCCCGCGCGACATCAGTGCCCGAGCCCATTGCGATGCCCACCTGCGCTTCGATGAGTGCCGGTGCATCGTTGATTCCGTCACCAACCATAGCAACGGTGCGACGCTCACCAGCGAGGCGCCGGACGTAGGCTCGTTTATCGTCGGGCAACAACTCGGACGCCACCTCGGAAATGCCCAGCTGGACCGCGACCGATTCGGCCACGGCCCGTGCGTCGCCAGTCAGCAGCACCGTGCGCGCGCCCATCGCATGAATCGCAGCAACCGCCTTTCGCGCCTCCGGGCGGACGTGATCGGCAATCTCGATCGCGCCAAGCAGCTCGCCTCGGCGCGCGACGTATACCTCGGACGCGCTCCGATGAGCACTGGGCAGAGAGTGCGGCACCGCGATGCCATGATCATGCATGAGGGCAAGACTGCCGACGAGCACCTGCTCACCCGCAATGATCGCTTCAATGCCGCGGCCCGGCTGGTAGCCGAAGCGTTCAGGCTCGACGAGCCTGCGATCCGATGAGAGCGCATGCTGGACGATGGTCTTGCCCAACGGATGCTCGGAACGCAGCTCCGCCGCCGCGGCAGCATCGAGCAGCGCCATGGGATCGACGCCCTCGATCGGGTGCAGCGCGAGTATCTCCGGTCGTCCGAACGTGAGAGTGCCTGTCTTGTCCAGCACGACCGTATCGACCCGGCCGAGCTGCTCGAGATAGAGCCCACCCTTGATGATGGCGCCCCCGCGAGCCGCGCGACCGATCGCCCCCAGGATGGCGAGCGGCGTGCCGGCCGCGATCCCGCAAGCGCCTGCGACGATGATGACCGAAATCGTTGAGCGGATATTCTGGGTCAGGAGGTACGTGAGGAGCGCCGCACCGAGGGCGAAGTAGACCAGGTATCCGGCCAACCGGTCGGCCAGTCGCTGTACCGGAGCCCGGGAGCGCTCCGCCTGCTCCACGGCCTCGATGATCTTGCCATAGCTGGTGTCACGTCCGATGCGCTCCGCGCGAATCTCCAGCGCACCGGATTGGTTGATCGATCCGGCAAATACGGTGCTGCCCGGGGTCTTCTCCACGGGCAAGGACTCTCCCGTGATACGGGACTGGTCGACAAAGGAGTTCCCGGCCAACACGACGCCATCCACCGGGATTCGGCCGCCGGGATTGACGAGCACGGCATCGCCGGGAGCGAGCTCCTCCGCGCCGACCTCACGCACGGCCCCCGAGCGGCGAACCGCGATGGCCCTCGGCAGGAACTCGAGCAGATCGCGGATGGCGCGACGGCCGCGCGAGACCGTCATGCCCTCCAGGACCTCGGCCACCAGGACGAAGAGCGTGATGACCAGGGCGGTGAAGAACTGCGAGATCGACGCCGCCGCCACGATGGCGATGGACATCGAGAGTTCCATGGTCATCCGGCGCGCCAGCAGGTTCTCGAATGCCTCCCTGAATATGGGCCAGCCGCCGATCGCGAGCCCCAATACTCCGATCAGACTGACCGATTGCAGCGGCTCCCAAAATCGAAACCACACCGCAGCGGCAGCCAGCGTGACGAGGGCGATGCGCAGGCCCTCGGCCCAGGCGAAGGCGTGCTCGTGGTCGTGGTCGTGGTCGACCTGACGGTGGTGGCGGTCAGCAGCGGGATGAACGAACGCCTCCGCTGCATCGGCGTGCCCGCCGTGCAGGCTATCGGACATAACTGCGCAGCACGTCGATCAGCTCGTCGGCGCCTTCGCGCCGCCTGGCATCGCTTGCGATCTGCGGATTGGCGACATGCGTCTGGATGTGCTCCGCCATCACCTCCACCATCAGGCCATTGATGGCGCCGCGCACGGCAGCGATCTGCTGCAGGACCTCCGCGCAGCCCCGCTCAGTCTCGAGCGACCGTTCCAGCGCCTCGACCTGGCCCCGGATGCGGCGAACTCTGGAGAGAAGATTCGACTTCTCGCGTGTGGTGTGACTCATCGCCGTATGGCCAAAATACCCTACCCGAGTATTGTATCTGCCAATGCGGCCAACGTACAGTGGCCCTCGCCGACCTCAGGAGCTGCCGATGGACTCCCTGACCCTCTTCGGTCTGTTCGCGGTGACCGCCATGCTGGTGTTCTACGCGCTGGAGGATCGCAAAGCCGCGTACATCCTTTGCTTCGCCGGCGCCTGCGCCCTGGGATCGGCCTACGGATTCCTGCAGGGGGCGTGGCCGTTCGGAATCGTCGAGGCTATTTGGGCGGTGGTGGCCGTCAGACGCTGGCGGCTGAAGATCCGCTAGATGAGATACGGAAACTGCCTATGGCGGCCTTCCATCATCCGGAGCGAGCATGCTCATGGCGCCGGTCATGCGTGAAGGAGAGAGTCATGCTTCATTTGAAATCCGCCCGCCGCGTCTCGACAGCCATCGCGGGCGCTCTGCTGATTGCGCTCAGTAGCGCCGCTTTCGCGGCCGATCCGCCGGCGGCTGCACCCGCTCCGACCAAAGAGATGCGCGAGAGGATGGCAACGCTCCACGAGCAGATGGCTGCGTGCCTGCGCTCGGAGAAGTCCATCCATGAGTGCCGGACCGAGATGATGAATCACTGCCAGGCCCTGATGGGAAATCAGGGCTGCACCAGGATGATGGGCACTGGCGGCATGATGGGCATGGGACGGGGAATGGGCGGCCGGATGATGTCGAGCCCACCTCAGCGGTGATTGCGGGACAGGAGTGCGGCAGAGCGGAATCTCGGTAGCAGCATGCCTACGCTTCTGCGGTACTGGGCGTAGCGCTCGCCAAACCGAGTGATGAGGTCGCGCTCCTCGAACCAAATCCCGACGAAGATGTATGCCGTCGTGAGCATTGCGAACAGGAGATGTCCGAGGCTCATGCGCGGCGCTGCCCAGAACGCCAGTATGAATCCCGCATAGATCGGGTGCCGCAGCCAGCGATAGAAGAAGGGTGTGGCGAACCCCGGGCTCGCCGCAGTGCGCCCGAACAGCCGGGCGAACCCTTGCTCGAGTCCGAAGAGCTCGAAGTGACTGATCAGGAATGTGCTGATGAGCAGCATCACCCAACCGCACCAGGACACTGCCGTGATTGCTGCGGCGAGAGGTCCGTCCACGGCCCACACGAGCTGCCGCAGCGGGCGCCACTGCCAGCAGACGAGTGCCAGCGCCGCGGTCGCGAGCAGCACGAACGTGCTGCGCTCGGCCTGCGCGGGGATGATCCGAGTCAGGAGCCGCTTGAACGCCGGGCGAGCCATGATGGAGTGCTGCAGCGCAAAAACACCGAGCAGGGCTGCGTCGATCAAGATGGATGTCGGCACATTCCCCACACTCCCCGAGTCGATCGTCTTCGGGACCCCTACGGCCTCCACGAAGCCGATCGCGTAGACGAAGGTAGTCAGAAAAGCGACATATACGATCGCGCTGTAAAGCGCGGTGAGGACAGCTGCCATGACGGTCTCCTGCTAAAGGGCGGCGAGAAAGGCGGCCAGATCCGATTTCTGCTCCGGCGTCAGATGCATCTGGAACCTCTTGTCATAGAAGCTCACGACTTGCGGCAGATCCGCTGCCGCACCGTTGTGAAAGTAGGGAGCGCGGGCGGCGAGCCCGCGCAGGACCGGTCCCTTGATGCGATTCAAGTCGCTGCACTTGCCGGTGATCAGCGCTCTGCCGGGATCGCTCGTGTAGAACGGAGCGGGTCGGCTCGGGTCGGAGGAATCGGGACAGCCGCTGATCAGGTATATGGGCAGGTTGGGCATGTCGAGCTCGGCGAGCGCCGCGGTGATGCTCGAGTCGCTCTCCGTGCCGGGGAGTGTGCTGTGCGAAGTGCCGATGTCGAGCGGAACCGGCAGGGAGTGATCGCCGACGTCGGGCGAATCGTGACAGGTCGAGCAGTGCGCTGCGATCGCAGCCGGCTTGCCGAGCGTCGGATTGTCGTTGAGGCCGCGGACTCCCGTAATGATGAGCGGCGCCGTGTCGAAGATCCTTTCCCCGGCCGCTATGGCGCCCCGCGCAGCCTCGCGCCGGCCCTCCTCCGGGGTTGCGGCGACAGCTTGACTCTCCCAGGCGGCAAACAGGGTCATGGACGATGGATCGAAGGGCGCCCCCGTAGGATTGCTTCCCAGAGAGTCATTGATACCGGGAAAGTACTCCTCGGCGGACAGGGCCCTCGCGCCGCCGCGCGCACCGCCCTCCGTCAGCCGTCCTGAAGTCCAGTCGAGGGACTGAGCCGAATAGAGCCCCAGCTCGAATCTCACGATCTCGGTGAGCTGCTCGTCAGTCGGCGGTTTCAGGGCCTGCGCATGGCCGGTCGTCGCGTCGGATGCCTGTTGCTTCAGGTCGGTTTCCAGATTGGCGAGGAACGTGTGTCCATCATTGAGCGGCGCGACCGTTTCGCGGCCGTCGATCATCACCGCGCTCAGGAATGCCAGGTTCGTCGAGGGCAGCGGCCGCCGGTAGACCGAGACATCCTCCTGGCCGGTCTTGGCATCCACGGTGATCGCGCAGCCGTAAGGATCGCGAACCACACTGATCGTGAACTGGGCATTCGCGGGCAGAGGAATGCTGATCCGAAAGAGCCCGTGCTTCAGGAGGAGGCCGTGTGCTGTGGCATCCTGCCGGCGAGCGTCCGGACAGTTGGCGCCGTCCACGGGCGCGAAGAGGGGGTCCTGGCCCCGGGTGCGGGCGAAAGTGCGGGCGGCAGCCGCCGCACTCAGGCCGAATGCCTGATCGGGAACATGACACGTGCCGCAGGCGCGGCCGTTCGTCCCGAGGGACTGGAAGAAGACGCTTCGGCGATCGATCTTGCCGCTGGTGCTGAGCGTCTCGAGGAGCCCTGCGGCGTCGGCG
Organism: Gammaproteobacteria bacterium; assembly: GCA_028870635.1. Lineage (GTDB taxonomy): Bacteria > Pseudomonadota > Gammaproteobacteria > Steroidobacterales > Steroidobacteraceae > 13-2-20CM-66-19. The sequence goes on from JAGWPE010000350.1 coordinate 13,559, forward strand.
TACGACTCGAGCTGAGCAGCCGAGCCGCCGCCCCCTGCGTGCGATTGCGCGAATGCTGCGCCTGCCAGCACGGCCGAAAGACCGAGCACGGCGGCCCTGGTGTTTTTCATAATTCAGTACCCTTTGGGGACAGGCTCTCGGGGCCTCCGCTTCATAGATCGGATTCGGCGTCCGAATCCCGACATCCGACGCCCTGAAGCGGTTGTCGGTCCGCAGGTGTTTGGGGCATGCTGTCCCCAATCGAGCGTGTCTCGGACGGGGAGCATGGCCGAAGAGCGACAAGACTCGGCTGGCGGAGCCCGCCCCGAAGAGGAGGCGGCGCTCAATGAGCGTCTGTTCGCCTCGCTTTACGCCGAGCTGCGCCGGCTCGCCGACAGCAAGCTGCGGCAGTACCCGGGGATGACCGTCAGTCCGACCACGCTCGTCCATGAGGCCTACGTAAACCTGGCAGGCCGCGACGGAACGAGATTCACGGACCGGGGTAGGTTTCTGAGCTACGCCGCCCGGGCGATGCGCGGCCTGCTGATCGATTTCGCCCGGCGCCGCCAGGCGCTGAAGCGCGGTGCCGGGCTCGAGATCACGCAACTCGATACGCATTTCGATGCGCAACCCGCTGACGGTGTACAGCTCGAGCGGCTTGCGGGCGCGCTCGATGAGCTCGCCGAGCTCGACCCGCGGCTCGCAGAGGTGGTAGACCTCAAGTACTTCTGCGGGTTCTCCTTCGCCGAAATCGCGGCGCTGCGCAGCGTCTCCGAGCGCACCGTCCAGAGAGACTGGGAGAAGGCACGCCTCATCCTGTACCGTCAGGTCGGAGAGATGTGAGATGCAAGCCCCGCCGGATTCTGGCGAGCGGCTCGCCGGCCTCAGTCCGTCTGAGTATGCGCGACTCTCGGCCCTTCTCGATGACCTGCTCGAGACGGCTCCTCCCGACCGCGAAGCGCGGCTGACCGAGCTGGACCGCATCGAGCCGGCAGCAGCACGCTGGCTGCGCGAGGTACTCGCGGCGCAGGGGTCCGAGCGGCTGCAGGCTTTTCTGGAAACGCGCGACGTTTTCGTGCGTGACGGACCGCCGTGGTCCGGCGGCGATGCCGCGCTGGTAGGCAGAGCCTTCGGTCCCTATAGGGTGTTGTCACTCCTTGGGCACGGAGGCATGGGGAGCGTATGGCTCGCCGAGCGGATGGATGGACTATTCGCACGGCGCGTTGCGCTGAAGCTGATGCACCCGGCGCTCATGGGGCAGGTCATGATGGAACGGCTGGGAAGGGAGCGGGAGATCCTCGCCAGCCTGAACCATCCCAACATCGCGCGACTGCTCGATGCGGGGGTGGCCGACGATGGGCAACCTTATCTCGCGCTCGAGTACTTCGTGGGCACGCCGCTCACCGCATACTGCGACGAGCATCGCCTCTCGGTCCGCGATCGCCTGGAGCTGCTTCGGCAAGTCCTGAGCGCCGTTCAGTACGCTCACGCGCACCTGTTCATCCATCGCGATCTTAAGCCCTCGAACATCCTGGTATCCGAGGACGGCCAGGTCCACCTGCTCGATTTCGGCATTGCCAAATTGGTCTCGGAGGCCGGATCGGCACAGGCGACAGAGCTTACTCTTCTGGGCGGCAGCATTCTGACCCCGGACTACGCGGCGCCCGAGCAGATCGTTGGCGGACAGATCACGACGGCAGCGGATGTCTACGCGCTGGGAGTGATGCTCTACGAGCTGCTTACCGGCGAGCGGCCGTATCGGCCCAAGCGCGATTCGCGCGGCGCGCTCGAGGAAGCCATCCTCCAGCAGGACACCGCCGCGCCGAGTCGTCTGCAGCTGAATGATGCGGCCGCGCACGCGCGAGGAGCATCACCACGCAAGTTGGCCCACGTCATGTCCGGAGATCTGGACACCATCGTGCTGAAGGCGCTGCGAAAGACCGCGGCAGAGCGCTACGCTACCGTAAATGCGTTGGCGGAAGACGTCGAGCGCTTCCTGCGGGGCGAAGCTATCCTCGCCCGACGCGACAGCCTCATTTACCGTGTGCGTAAGTTCACCTGGCGCCACCGGGTGGCCATAGGCGTTGCCGGCACATTGCTTCTAACGCTTGCCGTCGGGCTTGCGGCGACGAGCTACGAGGCGAAGGTCGCTTCGGCCCAAAGAGATGCCGCACTGGCGGCGAACCGCCGCCTGCTCATTCAAGCCGCCGCCACGCGCCTCGACAGCGGCGATGTCCCCGGCAGCGAGCGCATCATTCTGGAGGTGCTGCCGCGCCGGGGCAGCGGACCGCCGTATTCGGCGGCCTCGCTGCGTGTATTCGAGAAGGCGCAGGCGCGGGACGCGCAGGATTTCGCGCTCGTCGGACACACAGACCGGGTGCGCGCAGTCGCGTACTCTGCTGACGGGAAGCGCCTCGTCACGGCTTCCTATGACGGCACCGCGCGTATTTGGGATGCGTCCACCGGACGACAGATCCTCATATTGCGAGGACATGGCGGCCCAGTGCTCTCGGCAGCCTTCTCTCCTGACGGCAGCCGAATCGCGACAGGCTCTTTCGACAAGACCGCACGCATCTGGGATGCGGCGACCGGGCGACAGCTTCTGGTGCTCGGGCACGAGAGCCGCGTGCGCTCCGTCGCATTCTCCCCCGACGGGGGTCAGCTCGTCACCGCCTCATACGACAACAATGCACGTATATGGGATGTCATGACGGGCCAGAAGATCCGAGTTCTCGCCGGACACTCGGCGCTCGTGACTTCCGCCGCCTTCTCATCCGATGGCCATCGTATCGTCACAGCCTCGTATGACAAGACAGTTCGGATCTGGGACGCGGCAACAGGACGGCTGGTCAGGGTGCTCGCCAGGCAGCCCGACATAATTACCTCCGCCGCGTTTTCGCTGGGCGGCCGGCGCGTTGTCACAAGCTCGGACGACGGAACTGCCCGGGTCTGGGACGTCTCTACCGGTAAGCAGATCGCGCTGATCAGCGGCCAGACACAGCTCGTGGCTTCGGCCGTCTTTTCCGCTGATGGCCGGCGAGTACTCACCGCCTCGTATGACGGGACAGCGCGCACCTGGGATGCGGAGAGCGGGCGTCAGATCGATATATTGAGCGGGCATACCTCCTTCGTGGAGGGCGCCGTGTTCTCTCCGGACGGACTTCACATCGCCACGGCATCGAGCGACGGGACGGCTCGCGTCTGGGACGCCGTACCAAAGGATCAGGTGCGACTGCTCGCAGGTCATCGCGGCACCGTGGCAACGGCTGTCTATTCTCCGGACGGCAGCCGCATCGTCACGGCCTCATGGGATAAGACTGCTCGGATTTGGGACGCCGAGAGCGGGATACTGCTCGTCACCCTGACTGGACACACTGCTCCTGTTGCGACGGCAGCTTTCTCACCGGACGGCACTCGGATCGTCACCGCCTCGCTCGACGGAACGGCGCGGATTTGGGACGCTGCGACGGGGCACGAGCTGCGAGTACTGTCCGGACATACCGACCGGGTCGTGTCTGCGGCATTCTCTCCTCATGGGCGCCGCGTCATCACAACGTCTCTCGACAAAACCGGGCGGATTTGGGATGCCGCCACGGGCCGGCAGCTCGCTCTGCTCGCGGGGCACACGCGCGTTGTGGAAACGGGCGCCTTCTCGCCCGACGGCCGCCGAGTAGTCACGGCATCCGACGACGGAACGGCGCGAATCTGGGATGCCACGACCGGTCGGCAAATGGTGCTCCTGATCGGGCATACGGACCAACTTGCATCCGCCGAGTTTTCCGCCGGCGGACACCGGGTCGTCACGGCCTCCGATGACGGGACGGCACGTATTTGGGATGCCATGACCGGCCGCCAGATCGCCGTTCTCGATGGCGGAGGCCGCGTGACGAACGCCGAATTTTCACCGGGGGGCCGCCGCATCGCCACGGCTTCCGATGACGGCACGATCAGCATCTGGGACGCAGCGGCGGGCTGGCCGATCAAGGTGCTGAGCGGCCACACGGCACTGGCAGACACGGCCGCTTTCTCTCCAGATGGGCGCCGCATCGTCTCTGCCTCTGACGATGGGACCGCCAGGGTCTGGGACGCGGGCGCCCCCGCGCTCCACACGCAGATCAGCTGGTCCGAGGCAGCGCAGTTCGACCCGCTCACGAGCACCCAGCGAGCCGCTTTGGGCCTATCCAGGCAGCCGGATGTGCGGGATTGGCCGGCGGACCGAACCCGGTGCGACGCTGCGGCTGCCGCGCCGTACGATCCCGATCGGCACGCGCCGGGCGTGATGATCGACCGGATCGTTGCCGATACCGCGAGCCGCGCCTGCCAGGTTCCGGCGGTGCTGACCGAGGCAGTCGATCCGCGGACCCTCTATCAGCAGGGCCGAGTGCAGTGGGCCAGCGGCGATGACGCCGACGCGCGGCGGTATTTCGACGCGGCGCTCGCTCGTGGATATCGCGCGGCTGCAATCGATCTCGCGGAGCTGCTCCTGCAGGCGCAGCCCGGTGCGCAATCCGCGCCAGACACCTCGCCGGCAACTGCCGCCCAGGATCCATCGGGCGCCTTGGTTCCCGGGCCGCCGGCGGATCTGCGACGGGCGATCTCGCTTCTCCAGCGAGCATGGCACGATGGAATCGGCATTGCGGCGTTCGATCTCGGCAGGCTGTACGAACACGGCGTGCGCCGGGCAGACGGCGCAGCCAGGTACCGGCTCGGGCCGGATCCCGCTCACGCTTTCCTGTGGTATCGCAGAGGCGCCGATGCCCGCGAGCCGAACGCCTTGGCCCGCCTCGCGGAGCATGAGGAAGAGATCGCCTACTCCGCGCACGCCTCCTCCGGCGACAGCGAGCACCTGCTGGAAGCTTTTCGGTACTACGCGGCGGCCGCGCAGCAAGCCCGGCGCGAGGATTGGCCCGATGACGCATGGAAGATCTGGCGATATCAGCGCGCGTCCCTTGCACGGCGACTCGCTCACGATGGCCTGATGAAGCAGGTCGCCGCCATGTACGACGGGGTGATGGCAAAAAAAGGACCGGATCAGTAACTTGCTGAAACCACTGAAGTTCTGATCTGTTTCCATACCCCTGAAGGCGCGGATGCGGGACCGCTCGGCACTGGGCCGGGCGTTGCGTGCGCTCGACCACCGGCTCGAGCGCATGCGCGGGACCTCAGAAGATCGCCATCCGGCCGGATGCGGCGTGTCCACAAATGAGACATTAGCAAGGGATTCTCCCGCCCTTTCCTCGTACAATTCCCAAGCGATAACGATCTCACACGGCTCACGCGACGGAGTGGCGCGCCTCC
>JAGWPE010000351.1 GCA_028870635.1 Gammaproteobacteria bacterium
CAGACGACCCGCACCCTCATCGAGATCGGCTCCGAGTATGCACCGTCGGCGCTCACTCAGTCCGACAGCATGCGGCGCTTCGCCGTCGATGCCGCCTCCAAGAGCTACCTCGGCGGTGACGATCAGATGGGTATCGCCATCTACCGCAGCCGGGTGCTCTCACGGTTGGAGCAGATCCGGGCCGGGCTCGCCGCGCTTCCGCCGCAGGTGCGCGCCCCGCTGCAGAGCGACTTCGAGACGGCCGCGCAGCTCTTCGGGCAGTTCGGCGCGGTGGTCGATTCGCAGATCATCAACGCCTCCAGCATCAAGACGAGCGGCGCCGCGATTTACGACGCCGGCATACCGGCAAGTCACGCATTGCAGAAGCTTGCCGCGGACAGCCTGCACGCCGCCGCATCCACGCTCGCCTCGCGCGCATCAGCCATTGCGACGCACCGCGACCTCACGGCCCTCCTCGCGCTGCTCGCGCTGGCGGGCGCGTTGGCGCTGGCCAGGCTCGTGAGGCTCTCCCTGCAGCGCCCGCTGGGGCGGGCCATCAACGTCTTCGAGCACATCTCCCAGGGCCGTTACGACAGCGAGGTCGACACGCGCCGGAACGATGAGGCCGGCCAGGTGCTGCAGGCCCTCGCCACGATGCAGGGGAAGCTTCGCGCCCAGATCGAGAACGAGCGTGCCGTCGCGGCGGAGAACTCGCGCATCCGTCACGCGCTCGACAAAGCCTCCACTTGCGTGGTGCTGGCCGACGGTGAGCACCGGATCATCTATCTCAACGACGCGGCCCAGGCGACCTTCGAGCGCAATGCGGCGGAGATCCGCACGGCTCTTGCCGGCTTCGACCCCGCGAGACTGCGCGGCTCGAGCCTCGAGGCGCTGTCCGCCGACCCCGCCGCCGAGCGGCGGGCTCTCGATGCGCTCACCGGCGAGCGTGCGGAGGAGCGCATCCTCGGCAGCCTGTGCTTCCGCACCGTCACCAACCGGGTGACCGGCGAGCGCGGGGAGCGGTTGGGCACGGTGATGGAATGGACCCCGCGCACCCAGGAGGTACGCGTGGAGCAGGAGCTGCAGGGAGTGCTCGCCGCGGTGAACGGCGGAGATCTCAGCCAGCGCATCGACCTCACCTACAAGTCGGGCTTCTTCCAGGCGATGGGAGCCGGCGTGAACCGCCTGGCCGAGAGCCTGGTCGAGATCGTCTCCCGCGTGAAGAGCGCGGGCCGCGAGATCGCACTCGGCGCGGAGGAGATCACCGCGGGCAATTCCAACCTGTCGCTGCGTACCGAGGAGCAGGCCTCCTCGCTCGAGGAGACGGCCTCCTCCATGGAGGAGATGACCACGACCGTCAAGCAGAACGCGGATAACGCGGCCCAGGCGAACCAGCTCGCCGTCGCGGCGCGCGATCAGGCCGAGCAGGGCGGCGCCGTGGTCGGCAAGGCCGTCGAGGCCATGGGCGGCATCAACGAATCCGCCAAGAAGATCGCCGACATCATCGGCGTGATCGACGAGATCGCCTTCCAGACCAACCTGCTCGCGCTCAACGCCGCGGTCGAGGCCGCGCGCGCGGGCGAGCAGGGCCGCGGCTTCGCCGTCGTGGCGAGCGAGGTCCGCAGTCTCGCGGGCCGCTCCGCCACCGCCGCGAAGGAGATCAAGGCCCTGATCGAGGACAGTGTGAGGAAGGTGGAGGATGGCTCGGGCCTAGTGACCCAATCCGGGCGCACCCTCGGCGAGATCGTCACCTCGGTGAAGAAAGTCACCGACATCGTCGCCGAGATCGCCGCCGCCTCGCGCGAGCAGTCCTCCGGCATCGAGCAGGTCAACCGCGCGGTCGTGCAGATGGACGAGCTCACCCAGCAGAACGCCGCGCTCGTCGAGCAGGCAACCGCCGCCTCGCAATCGATGGCCGGACAGGTGCGCGAGCTCAACGAGATGCTCGGCCGCTACGACCTGGGCGCGCAGAGCGAGGCCGCGGAAAGTGCGGAACGGCCGAGCGGCAGCAGGGCCGTGCCACCGGCCCTCCATGGCGGCCGGCCCCCCGGCCCGGACGTCGTGTCCGGGCGCTCGCCTCCTGAGTCGGCTCGCCCGGAAACCCGCCGCGCCGCGGGCGCGGGCGGCGAATGGATCGAGGTTTAGAGGTAATTCCATGCAACTTCTCAACCGTTTGAAGCTCTGGCAGAAGCTCGCTCTGCTCGTCGCCGCGATGGCGGTGCCGACCGCGCTCCTCGGGGTCTTCTACCTGAGCGCGGCGAACGGCGAGGTCTCGCAGGCCCGCAACGAGCTCGCCGGCGCCGGCTATGCTCACCAGGTCGGCGCGGTGCTGGCGCAGGTAGCCAATCACCGCAGCCTCCTCTTCGCCGTGATCACCGGCGATACGGCGCGCCGCGCAGAGCTCACCGAGTCGGAGGCCGCGATCGACAAAGCCGTCTCCGATATCGACGCGAGCGACTCGCGGGTCGCTGCGCAGCTCGGCGTCGCGGACGAGTGGCAGGGAATCAAGGCCGACTGGCAGCAGCTGAAGTCCGACGAGTCCAAGCTGACCGCGGACGATGCGGTCGCCCGGCACGACGCCCTCATCGGCAGGCTCGTGAAGCTCGGCGATCAGGTGGTGGGTCGCTCGGCGCTCAACGTGGATCCTTCGCCGCAGACCGCCTCGCTCATTCAGATCGCCACCCGCGACGTTCCGGGAGCGCTCATCGCCTCGGGCAACGTTCAGTGGTTCGCCACGCGCGCCAGCATCAAAGGTTATCTCGGCGGCGACGACCAGATGGCCCTGCACCTCTATCACGATGAGGTGGTCGGCGACTTCGCCGCCACCTCGCGCGACCTCAACGGCGCCCCAGCGGCCGCGCGGGCCAGGATCGTCCCGGCCGTGCAGTCGGCGCAGGGCGCGTTCGACGGCTCCTACGGGATCATCCAGTCGCGCATCATCAACGCTCAGAAGATGACCATCACCACGGCGGAGCTCTTCTCCGACTCGCGCCAGATCAGCTCGAGCCTGCAGAGCCTCTCCGACCTGGCCTACTCCGCCATGGGCACCGCCGTGAAGGAGCGCCTCTCCCAGGTCACGACCTGGCGCAACCTGACGGTCGGAATCACCATCGTCGCCCTCGCGGTGGCGCTCGCCCTCTCCTGGCTCATCACGCGCTCGCTCGCCGCGCCGCTCGCGCAGGCCATCGAGGTATTCGGGCGCATCGCGGCCGGTAAGTACGACAGCGCCGTGGACCTCAGCGGCTCGGACGAGGCCGGCCTGGTGCTGCGCGCCCTGGACGACATGCAGGGGAAACTGCGCACGCAGATCGAAAACGAGCGGCTGGTCGCCGCGGAGAACGCCCGCGTGCGCCAGGCGCTCGACAAGGTTTCGACTTCGGTGGTGCTCGCCGACGCGCAGCACCGGATCATCTATCTCAACGACACGGCGGGCGCCACCTTCGCGCGCAGCCAGCACGAGATCCGCGCCAGTCTGCCGGATTTCGCGGCGGACCGGCTGCGCGGCTCGAGCCTCGAGTCGCTGTCGGCCGATCCCGCCGGCGAGCGGCGCGAGCTCGATACGCTCTCCGGGTCGCGCGCCGCCGAGCGCGAGCTCGGCGCCTGCACCTTCCGCACCGTCACCAACCCCGTGATCGATGACAGCGGCGCGCGGATCGGCACGGTCATGGAGTGGACCGACCGCACCCAGGAAGTCGCCGTCGAGAAGGAAATGCAGGGGATGCTGTCCGCGGTGGTCGCGGGCGATCTCGGCAGCCGCATCGATGTTTCCGGCAAGTCGGGCTTCTTCGAGGCCATGAGCCGGGGCGTCAACCAGCTCGCCGACAACATGGCCGAAGTGGTCTCCAGGGTGAAGCGGGTCGCCGCGGACGTCCACCGCGGCGCCGACGAGATCTCTGCCGGCAACGCCAACCTGTCGCAGCGCACCGAGGAGCAGTCATCCTCGCTGGAGGAGACAGCCTCCTCGATGGAGGAGATGACCACCACCGTCAAGCAGAACGCCGACAACGCGGCTCAGGCCAACCAGCTCGCCCTCGCCGCGCGGGATCAGGCCGAGAAGGGCGGCACGGTGGTGAGCCAGGCGGTCTCCGCCATGTCGGGCATCAACGAGTCCTCCAAGAAGATCGCCGACATCATCGGCGTCATCGACGACATCGCCTTCCAGACGAACCTGCTCGCTCTGAATGCGGCCGTCGAGGCGGCCCGTGCCGGCGAGCAGGGCCGCGGCTTCGCGGTGGTGGCGAGCGAGGTTCGCAGCCTCGCGGGCCGCTCCGCCACGGCGGCCAAGGAGATCAAGGAGCTGATTCAGGACTCGGTCCGCAGGGTCGAGGACGGCTCGGTGCTCGTCACCCAGTCCGGCCAGACGCTCGAGAAGATAGTGGCGGCGGTGAAGAAGGTCTCCGACATCGTCGCCGAGATCGCCGCCGCCTCGCGCGAGCAGTCCTCCGGCATCGAGCAGGTCAACCGCGCCGTCATGCAGATGGACGAGCTCACCCAGCAGAACGCCGCCCTCGTGGAAGAGGCCACCGCCGCCTCGCAGGCCATGGCGGAGCAGGTGCGCGGACTCAACGAGATGCTGGCGCGCTTCCAGGTCGGGATGGAGGACATCGCCGCCCCGGCATTCGCGCCGGCGGCGCACGCATCCAAGCCGGCAACGGCGGCCGCCGCCTCCCAGACCCGGTTGGAGCGCCGCGGGGCCAACAGGCCGTGGGCAGGGCGAGGTGCCAAGCACCGGGCGACCGGACAGGATGTCCGGGCTGGGGGGCTTGCCGCCAAGGACGGCCAGCGGCTCGGCCCCAAGCCGGCCGCCGAGAGCGCGCGCGCCGCCGCGCCCCCGCCCGCCGCCGCCGCGCGCGGCAACGGCACGATCGGCGGAGGCGACGCCGCCGACTCCGAGTGGCAGGAGTTCTAACGTCATGTCAACGATCAAATCAACGAGCGGAGCGCCGTAATGGCCCGGATACTTGCAGTAGATGACTCGGCGGCGATGCGCCAGATGGTCGGCATCACCCTGACGGGCGCGGGCCACGACGTGCAGCAGGCCGCGGACGGCGCCGAGGCGCTCGAGCTCGCGGAGCGGCAGCGCTTCGATCTCGTGATCACGGACGTCAACATGCCGAAGATGGACGGCATCACGCTGGTGCGCGAGCTGCGCAGCCGGGCGAGCTACCGTTACATCCCGCTGCTCGTGCTCACCACCGAGGCGACACTCGAGCGCAAGCAACAGGGCAAGGCGGCCGGCGCGACCGGCTGGCTGGTCAAGCCCTTCAATCCCGAGCGGCTGCTCGCGACCATCGCGAAAGTGCTGGGCTGATCACCGATTCTTTATGTCGACAATGAGGAACCCCATCATGAAGTCCCCGAAGCGAATCCTGGCCCTGGCCGCTCTCTCGGCCGCCTGCACGCTGAGCCTCCAGGCCCATGCGGATCAGTGCAGGCTGCCGCCGGCGCCGAGCAAGATTCCCGACGGCAGCACGGCCAGTCAGCAGGAAATGGTCACGGCCATGGAAACCATCAAGCAGTACAACGGCGATGTGCAGACGTACCTGAAGTGCCTGGACTTCGAGGCGCGGCAGAACCAATTGAGCCCCGGCGACCAGGCGACGCTGCACAACGCGGCGGTCGATCAGCTCACTAAGGTCGCCGACGAGTTCAACGAGCAGGTGCGAACCTTCAAGTCCAAGCACGGCTGAGGCACTGGTGTCTCTGGCGGCACGGGGCTCGCTCACCGCGAGCCCCGGTAACTCCGCGTGCGACCTGGCGTGCGCGGCGGCCACCGCCGCGGCGCTGATCGAGCTCGCGCTCAGCGAGTCGCAGCGGCCCGTGACGGAGCTCGGCGAGGCGTTGTCGCGCGTCAGCGCGGCGCTGTCCGCCGGCGCTCCGCCGGCCGCCCGTGACCTCGAGGCATGCGTCGAATGCCTGCAGTTTCACGACCGGATGGTGCAGCAGCTCTCGCAGGTGCGCGATCTGCTGTCCGCCGTGGCCGCCACTGGATCCGTCGACGCATCGCCCGGCGGGCGGCAGAGCTGGCCGGTGCTGATGGAGAACCTGCGCGCGCGCTTCACGTCCGAGTCGCACCGCATTCTTTTCAACCTGCTGATGCCGGATGCGGAGGGCCACAGTCACGCTCCGTCCGTCCACGCCAGCGAAGGCAGTGTGGA
>JAGWPE010000036.1 GCA_028870635.1 Gammaproteobacteria bacterium
CGTGTACGCCATCGTCTCGCCCAGCCAGAGCGAGTAGAACTCGTTGCCGATGTCGTAGTGGTGGTGGATGTTCTCCCGCGAGCCGGACAGGCTGTTGACGTGCGGCCGGCGCAGGCGCTCCACCAGGCGCCGCACCGATGAGGGCTGCGGGCTGCCGCGGCCGGCGTGATACACCTCCTCGAGGACCCGCACCAGATCGCCCTCGATATCGAGCCGTCCCTCGCTGTAGGCGTCCGGAAACCGCATCTGCACGTCGGCCAGCATGCCGAGCAGGGTTGCGCGGCTCGCGACGCGCACGCCCGCGACCGGCGGGGCCACCGCGGACGCGATGCGCTCCCCGGTCCAGAGGGTGAACTCGAGCGGCGGATTGCCGAGATATTCGAGCAGACGCGCCAGCAGCCGCCCCTCCACCGAGCGGGCGCCGGCGCCAGCCCGGGCGGCCCGGTCGGCAAGGTCTTCCGGCATCTTCGGGGGCGGCCCCGCCGGCCTCTCGCTTGAGGCTGCGCGCTTTACGCTCTCGTCCAAGGCATTCACCGTTCATCTCCCCTTCTTCTCGTGAGGGGTAATTTACCATGCCGGGCGGGGGGCTCCCCCCTGAGAACCGGGTCAGGGGGCCAGAGTCAGGCCAGGGTCATCCGGTAGCACTCGATGACTCTCTGGACGTGCGCTTCGACCCCGAAGTGCTCCGCGCTGGAGGCGGCGCCTCGTGAGTAGGAGAAGCGCCTGCCGGGATCTCGGAGCGTCTCGATCACTGCGCTCGTGAACGCCTGGGAGTCCCCAGGGGGCACCAAGCGTCCGTTAAGCCCGTCCACCACGACCTCGGGCAGACCACCCACCGAGAAGGCGATCACCGGACGAGCCGCGGCGAGCGCCTCGATGGCCGCCAGCCCGAGGCCCTCGGACTGCGAGGGCATCAACACCAGGTCGATGGCGGCGAGCAGACGGGGAACGTCGTCGCGGCGGCCAAGAAACCGTACGTGCTGCGAGATGCCGAGACTCCGTGCCAGCGCCTCGCAGGGGGTCCGCTCCGGTCCGTCGCCGATGACGAGGAGCAACGCCCGCGGGCAGCTGCGCACGACGGCGGGGAGCATCGCAAGCAGCGCGCGGTGGCCCTTGACAGGATGCATGCGGCCGATGATGGCGAGCACCGGCCGCCCCGCCTCGATGCCGAGCTCGGATCGCACCCGGCCGCGCGCGCCGGCTCCGGCGCTGCGCAACATGTCGAGCGGGATGCCATTGCGTGCAACGCGCACCCGCTCCGGGCGCACGTGATAGCGGTTCATCGTCAACTCTCGCACGGCCTGAGAGACGCATAGCGCCGCATCCGTAGGCTGTGCCACGAGCCGCTGCAGCGCGCCGAGCGCCGCGCCGGGGTCGTTCAAGTCATGCACGTGCAACAAAGTCCGGGCGCCGACGAGCCGCGCGGCGATACGCGCGGCGAGCGTTCCCTTCACTCCGGTTGCGTGCAGGAGGCGCACGCCCCGGCGCCGGGCAAGCGCGGCGATGCGCAGGGGGACTGTTGGATCCCACTTGCCGGCAGCGAGGAAAATGGGGCGGATGCCCTGTGCGCGCAGATCGGCGGCCGCCGCATGCGGCGCGCGCAGGAAACACACCGTCAGGCGGACACCCGCGGCGGCGAGCAGCGGCAGCACGTGCAGGAGATAGGTGGTCACGCCGTGGCGCACGCCATCGGCATAACCTATGTGGTCGGCCAGGATCATGACTGGCGGCAGGTCGGTAACGATCGGCCTGGCCTGCACTCGAGGCGGCTGCGCGCCGTCGGCCCAGGGGTATCCCCCGGGCTGCAGAGCCCGCTTCATCCCCTCCCGTTCCGCTTGGGTCATCCCACTGCGCATCGCATGATCGGGAAGCAAAGGCTATGCCCAACACCATCGATCGAGGCGCCCGCCGCCGCAAGTTACGCAATGACCGGACCGCCGCGAGGCAACCTTCTCCACCGCAGGAAGAGCACGGCTCGTCGCCGCCCCCCGGTGAGCAGCGGGGCCGCGGCTGGAAACCATGCGCGGGCATCCCCTATGATGTCGCATCGTCTTCGGCACGTCTGAAAACAATTACGCGGACGGAGCGTACCCGGCCGCCCGTGGGAGGAAAGTCATGACAGGCACCACTGGCTCGGCGCGCTCGCGCGCACTGCGGATGATCACTGCGGGTGCGGCGGCCCTTCTGGCCGCGACGCTCACCGCCGCTTCCGCGGCGCCGCCTCAGGGACCGGATGCGAAGCTCCAGTGGCGCAGCGTGGGCCCCTACATCGGCGGCCGCGTCGTCGCGATCGCGGGGGTGCCTTCGCAGCGCGATCTCTTCTACATGGGCGCAGTCGACGGAGGCGTCTGGAAGAGCACCAATTACGGTGTGAGCTGGAGCACCATCTCCGATCACAACTTCCCGGGCACGAGCGACAGCATCGGGGCCATCGCGGTTGCGCCGTCGAACGCCAAGGTGATCTATGTCGGCACCGGCGAGAGCGACATCCGCGGCGATGTCATCACCGGCGACGGCGTCTTCCGCTCCGATGATGCCGGCCGGCACTGGCGCCCGGCGGGCCTCGCCGATACCCACACCATCAGCGCCATCGTGGTCGATCCGCACGACCCCGAGGTGGTCTATGCCTCCTCGATGGGTCACGTGTTCAAGCCCAACTCCGACCGGGGCGTGTTCAAGTCGACCGACGGCGGCAAGACCTGGAGCAAGGTCCTCTACGTGGACGATGCGACCGGCGCCATCGACCTCGTGATGGATCCGGGCCACCCGCAGGTGCTCTACGCCGCAATGTGGCAGGCGTACCGCACACCGTGGAAGCTCGATGACGGCGGTCCGGGCAGCGGCCTCTACAAAAGCAGCGACGGCGGCGCCCATTGGACGAAGATCTCCGCGAATGCCGGCTTTCCGCAGGGCACGCTCGGGCGCATCGGCGTGTCGGTCGTCGCGAGCAATCCGCAGGTGGTCTACGCGATCGTGCAGGCCAGGCACGGCGGTGTCTTCCGCTCCAATGACGGCGGCGCCAGCTGGCATCGCGTCAACTCCAACTGGAGCCTGCGCCAGCGCGCTTTCTACTACATGAGCATCTACGCGGACCCGACCAACGCGGATGTCGTCTACGTTCCGGAGGTCGATGCGCTCTGGGTGTCGCGCGACGGCGGCAGGAATTTCTCCAAGCTCCATACCCCGCACGGCGACAACCATATCGTCTGGATCAATCCGCACGACCCGAAGCTCCTGCTGGAGGGCAACGACGGCGGCGCCACGGTCTCCACCGACGGCGGCAAGACCTGGAGCACCGAGCACAATCAGCCCACGGGCCAGTTCTACCACGTCGCGCTGGATGAGCAGTTCCCGTTCCACATCTACGGCGCGCAGCAGGACGAAGGCTCCTTCGAGGGCCCGAGCGCGACGTCCCACGGCATGATCCCGATCGGCGACTGGCATGAGGTCGCCTACGGCGAGAGCACCTTCGTCGCGCCGCAGCCGGGCGATCCCAACGTCACCTTCGGCAGCGGCTATTTCAGCATCTTCCTCAGCTACAACCTGGCCACCGAGCAGTTCCGCGACGTCAGCCCCTGGCCGAATTACCTCGAGGGCTCCTCCGCCGCGGAGCAGAAGTACCGCTTCGGCTGGACGCATCCGATCTTCTTCTCCCCGGCCGATCCGAAGGAGCTGCTGATCGCCTCGCAGGTCATCCTGAAGAGCGACGACTACGGCCGCACCTGGAGTGCGATCAGTCCCGATCTGACGCGCAACGATCCGGCCACCGAGCAGACCAGCGGCGGACCGGTCGACGCCGACCAGTCGGGGGCGGAGCTCTTCCCGGATGTCTCGGCGCTCGCAGTCTCACCCGCCGACAAGCAGGAGATCTGGGCAGGCTCGGCGGACGGGCTGGTGCACATCACGCGCGACGGGGGCAAGAGCTGGCAGGCGATCACGCCGCCTGACCTTCCGCAGTGGGCTGAGATCAGCTCCATCGAGCCTTCGCAGGAGTCCGCCGGTACGGCCTACCTGACGGCCTCGCGGTACATGTGGGATGACTTCCATCCTTACGTGTACGAGACCACCGATTACGGCCAGCATTGGACGGCAATGACGACGGGGCTGCCGGACGATGAGTACGCCCTCGCCGTGCGTCAGGACCCGTCGGATCCGCGCCTTCTCTTCCTTGGCACGAGGAGCACGGTGTTCGTGACTTTCGACGGCGGCGCGCACTGGCAACCGCTCTCGCTCAATCTGCCGCATGTGCAGGTGCGTGACATCGCCATCAACACCCGCCAGGGGGATGTCACCATAGCGACGCACGGACGGGCGTTCTGGGTGCTGGACAACCTCGCTCTGCTGGAGCAGATGTCGTTGCAACCGTCGGTCGGTGCCGATGACGTGCAGGTCTTTGCGCCGGGAACGGCCTGGGAGAGCCATGCCTATGGCTCGAACCCCTTCGCCAAATACCAGCATGACGTGGGCAGCAATCCGCCGTTCGGCGCTACCGTGTTCTTCCACGTTCCCGCTACGTATCACGGCAAAGTACCGGTGAGCCTCACGTTCCTCGATAGCGAGGGGCGCGTGGTCCGCACCTTCGCGCTGCACCTGAAGGCAAAGCAGCCGAAGCTGTCGCCTGCACAGCATGACAATCTGACGCCGATCGAGGAGAAGCAGCAGGCCGACGAGAAGCTGACTGCCATTACCGCAGGCTCCAACCGCTTCCAGTGGGACCTGCGCTATCCCGACGCCACGGAGGTCACGGGATTTCAGACGCCGATCGCGGCTGGCGGACTCGACGACTCCGTGCAGGGCCCGATGGTAGTGCCGGGCCGCTATACCGTGGTGCTCGACTACAACGGCCGCAAGTCGCAGCGGACCTTCCAGGTCGCGCTCGACCCGCGGCTGCATCCGGCGCCCGATGCATTGCAGCAGCGCCTGGCGCTGCAGATGCAGATCCATGCAACCCTCGATAAGCTCGATGAGACGATCAACCAGGCTATCGCGACCCGCGCGAAGCTCGAGGCCGCCGTCTCCCGCCACGAGGTGACGGCCGGGAAGGCGCATGATGCGCTGGCGGCTCTCGACCAGGCGATCGGCGAGAACGTGCAGCTCGAGCTGCACTCGAGCGAGGGTCCCCTGCTGCACGAGTCGAAGCTGCGCAGCCACCTCGCCTATCTGGCGGCCAACATCGACCTCGCCTACGAGAGGCCGACTGCGGCTGAGCGCCAGGTGTTCCACGACCTCGACCAGGAGGCGCAGAGCGGTGAGCAGCGGCTGAAGGCGGCCATCGCGCGGGGCGAGCAGGCGTTGTAAGGTCCACCCGCCAGCCCGCGGATGAGGCTCACTCGCGCAGCCCATCCGCGGGCGGCATTCCCTATGCCTGCCGCTGCGCCAG
>JAGWPE010000352.1 GCA_028870635.1 Gammaproteobacteria bacterium
CGCGCGACAGCAAGGACTGGATCGGCCGGCAGCAGGTCTTCGTGCAGCAGCTGCCCTCGCCCACCGGGGCGTTCGATCCGGCCTTCACCTGGCAGCAGCTCGGCAATCTCATGAACGCGGCGAACTTCGCGGCGTATCCGTTCGGGGTAGTCTCGGACAGCCACACCTGGACCGAGCCGACTTACCGCCTGACGCTCTCGCACCAGTTCACGCCGGACATCTTCGGCTACGGCACGTATGCGCACGGCTTCAAGGCCGGCGGCTACAACGACCAGGTGGGCACCAGCGGCAACCCGATCACACCCGATGAGAGGCGGCCCACCAACCCGGAGAAGGCCGACTCGTTCGAGGTGGGCCTGAAGAGCGAGCTCCTGGATCACCGCGTGCGCCTCAACGAGTCGCTCTTCTACGTCAAGTACAAGGATGCCATCCGCCAGGTGGTCGTGCCGGTGACCAACCTCAACGGCCAGCCGGGCGAGGAGACGCTGTTCCGCAACGCCGCCTCCATGACCGTGTACGGCCTCGAGAACGAGCTCACCGCGAAGCTCACCGACTCGCTCATGCTGCATCTGCCCTTGAGCTATCAGCACTGCAAGTACGACAGGTTCACGAGCGGAACGGGTGCGGCCTTCGTCGATCTCTCGGGCCTGCCGGTCAATCGTTGCCCGGAGTGGACCGCGACGGTCAACCTGAGCTACACCTCGCCGCTTCCGGCCACGCTCGGCACGCTGGTGCTCGACGCCTCCGCCAACTACATCTCGAAGAACCTCGATACCTATTCGATCGCACAGCCTTATGCATCCTTCACGCAGACCTACGCCGAGGGGCGGACGCTCTTTGACGCCTCTGCGACCTACAGGACGCCTGATGAGAGGATGTTCGTGCGCCTCATCGGACGGAACCTCACCGACAAGGTGTACGTGGAGTCCGCCCAGAACGTCGATCCGCTGTGGATCTGGGCCTTCTACGGCGAGCCCCGCTACCTCGGGCTGCAGGCCGGCTACGACTTCAACACCCACTGAGGAGTAAGCTCGCAAGCTCCAGCCCCACGGAGGCCGTCGTGGATTTCCGTCTCACCGAAGAGCAGCTGGCACTGCAGGCCGCCGCGCGCAGGTACGTGCGCGAGCGGCTGCAGCCGCTCGCCGCTCAGATCGATCGCGAGGACGTCCCGCCGCCGCGGCCGCTCGTGCGCGAGTACGCCGCGATGGGCTTTCTCGGCATCAACGTGCGCCCCGAGCACGGCGGGCTCGGCCTCGGCAACCTCGAGGCGCTGCTCGTCCTCGAGGAGTTCGCCAAATGCTCCTCCGCGCTCGCCTTCCCGGTATTCGAGTCCTGCGTCGGGCCGGTCCGGGCGATCGAGCGCTTCGCCGGTGAGGCCCTGCGGCGGCGCATCGTGCCCCGGGTCTGCGCCGGGGAGCTCGTGGTGGCGGTCGCGATGTCGGAGCCCAACGCCGGCTCGGCCCTCACCGATCTGACGACACGCGCGGAGACCCGGGGCGAGCGTGTGGTGCTCAACGGCACCAAGCGGTGGTGCTCGGGCGGCGGGCATGCGGATGCGTACGTCGTGTATTGCCGGATGAGCCCGGACCCCGGAGCCAAGGGCATCGGCGCGGTGTTGGTGGAGAAAGGCGCGCCGGGCCTCTCCTTCGGCGAGCCCGAGCACCTCATGGGGTTTCGCGGCATCCCGAGCTCGGATCTTTACTTCGATGCCTGCGAGGTGCCGCTCGAGAACGTGATCGTGCCCGCGGGCGGCTTCAGGAAGATGATGGAGGCGTTCGACCTCGAGCGCTGCGGCAATGCCACCATGGCGCTCTCCCAGGCGAGCGGCGCGCTCGAGGACGTGCTGCGCTACGTGCAGGAGCGCAAGCAGTTCGACAAGCCGCTGGTGGATTTCCAGGCGGTGCAGCTCAAGCTCGCCGAGATGCAGATGAGGGTGGAGGCCGCCAGGCTCCTCATCTGGCGCGCCGCCGTCGGCGCCGGCGACGGCCTGCCCGATGTGCTCGACTCCTCGGTCGCGAAATGCTTCGCGAACGAGATCGCGCGCGAGGTCTGCGGCAATGCCATCCAGCTGATGGGCGGCTACGGCTACTCCAGGGAATATCCGATGGAGCGGCGGCTGCGCGATGCCTGGGGCTGGGGGATCGCCGGCGGCGCGATCGACATCCAGAAAGTCAACATCGCGGCGGCGATGATCGGCCGGCGCTTCGATCAGCGCCGTTAAATCCTGCTGGCCCACATTGTTCACGAGCTCGGGCCCGGGGCCTCGCTTCGAAAGGCATTTCCCGGGCCGCCGTGAATACTTCCCTGTAGGCTGCGGGAAAAACATCCTGTTTTTCACGCCCCGGGAAATGCCTTTCGAATCGAGTCCCCGCTGCACGATTGCTCGGTTGATGAATGATCCTGCTAGCCGCCACCGGCCTGCGCGGCTGTCGCGCCCTCGAGCGCGACTTCGATCATTCCCGCCACCACTCTGACCGGATAGCTCGGCAGCGGCCGGCTCGCCGGCGCCCCGAGAACGCGGCCGTCGCGAACGTCGAATGACGCCCCATGCAGAGGGCAGATCAGCCGCACACCGCGCAGGCGCCCCTCGTCCATTCTCGCGAGCGCATGCGTGCAGGTGTTGTCGACCGCGAACACCCCCTCCCGCGCGTGGCAGATGAGCACTTCGCGGCCGGCCAGGGTGAGGCAGCGCATGCGTCCCTGGGGCAGCTCGGCGAGCGCGAGGGCGGGATGGAAGATCGGCTCGGTCACGGCGGCAACTCCGGGCTTCGTGGCAAAGGGCGTACTCTACCGCAGCTCCAAAACAAACAGGAATGACTGTTTCTTTTTATCCCCGGGTGGTGCTACGATCGTCTCGACCGCAGGGGGTACTGCATGTCCAAGATCACTTTCATCGCCAAGATGACCGTCAAGCCCGGGCGCGAGGAGGAGTTCATCGCGTGCTGCCGGCAGCTGGAGGCGCACGTCCGTGCCCACGAGCCGGACACTCTCGCCTACGAGTTCTTCCGGCTGCGCGAGCCAGGGCGATTCGCGGTGCTCGAGTCCTTCCGCGACGAGGCGGCCGAGCATCGGCACATGAGCTCCCAGGTGCTGGCGCAGGTCGGGCCGCGTATCGCCGCCTGCCTCGAGGGCACGTGGGTGCGCGAATATTTCGATCCTCTCTAGCAGGCGCACATGAGCCCAGACGTACGAGCCCCGCGCAGCGAGTCGCTGCGCTCGGTCCGCATCCAGGTCACCACCCTCGGTGACCTGCTGCTCGGCGCCGCCGACCGCTACCCCGACTCTGCGGCGCTCATCCTGCCCGGGCAACGCATGACCTACGGCGAGCTGGCCGAGCGGGCCATCCGCCGCGCGCGCAGCCTGCAGGCGCTCGGGGTGCAGCCGCGCGAGCACGTGGGACTTCTGCTGCCCACCTCGCTCGAGTTCGTCGAGCTCCTCTTCGCGATCGCGCTCTGCGGCGCAGTCGCCGTGCCGATGAACGCGCGCTATCGCCACAACGAGCTCGCATACGTCATCGAGAACGGCGACCTCGTTACCGTCTTCACCACGGACCGGATCGCAGAGCAGGTCAACTTCGTGGAGCGGTTGAACCGCGCCCTGCCCGAGCTCGGCGGCGCGCAGGATCCGCGGCGGCTGTCGCTCGCTGCCGCTCCGCGCCTGCGCAATCTCGTGCTGCTCGGCGACGCACAGCCGCACGGCTTTCTCACGCAGGGCGAATTCGAGGCCCTCGCGCAGGACTCGAGCGAGGATCGCGTGCACGAGTCGCGGCTGCGCGTACGGCTGCGCGACATCGCCCTGATGCTCTATACCTCCGGCACCACGTCGAACCCGAAAGGATGTCTGATCACGCACGAGGCCATGGTGCGCAATTCCATCGCCCTCGGGCGGCACCGCTACGGGCTCGGGCACGAGGACGTCTTCTGGTCGCCGCTGCCGATCTTTCACATCGCCGCGATACTGCCGCTCTGCGCGATCTTCGACGTGGGGGGCGTCTACGCCACCATGCCGTATTTCGAGGCCGGAGCCGCGCTCAGGATGCTCGCCGCCGAGCAGGTCACCGCGACCTATCCGTGCTTCGTCACCATTATGTCGGATCTCATCCACCACCCGGATTTTCCCAAGACCGACCTCTCGCGCATCCGCCTGATGAATTCCAACTTCGCGGTGCAGCCGCGCGGCATCGCGGACGCGATGCTGAAGGCGATGCCGGACACGCTCTATGTCGGCACCTTCGGCATGACGGAGACCGCGGGTACCGTGACGACGAGCCGGCTGGACGACCCGCTGCAGGAGCGGATAACGCGCCTCGGCCGGCCGCTGCCCGGGCTCGAGCTGCGGATTCTCGACTCAGCAACCGGCTGCGACGCCCCGACGGGCGCGCGCGGCGAGGTCCTGGTGCGCGGCTACAGCACCCTCGAGGGCTACTACAAGGATGCGGAAAAGACGGCACGGGCGCTCGATGCCGAAGGCTGGTTCCACACCGGCGACATCGGCTCGCTCGATGCGGCGGGCACGGTGATGTTCCACGGCCGCCTGAAGGACATGTTGAAAGTCGGCGGCGAGAACGTCGCGGCGGCGGAGATCGAGGCCTGCCTGCAGCGTCACCCGGCCGTCAAGCTCGCCCAGGTCGTGGGCGTGCCCGATCAGCGCCTGGTGGAGGTGCCCGCGGCCTTCATCGAGCGCCACGCGCACATCCCCGTCACCCCGGAGGAGCTGATCGAGTTCTGCCGGCGCGAGATCGCGGGCTTCAAGGTGCCGCGCCACGTGCGCTTCGTCACCGAGTGGCCCATGTCCACCAGCAAGATCCAGAAGTTTCGCCTGCGCGACCAGCTCCTCGCCGAGCTCGGTCTCAGCGGCGCGTGAGGCAACCCATGTCGATCACCTTCATCGCGACCCTCGTCGTCAAGCCGGGCATGGAGAGCCGCTTCGAGAGCCTGCAGCGCGAGCTCTCGCTGCTCACCCACGAAAGCGAGCCCGACACGCTCGTGTACGACGTCATCCGGCATCGCACCCGTGCCTCCACCTACGTGGTCTACGGTCGCTTCAAGAGCGAGCAGGCGTTCGCGACCCATCAGGCCTCGGCGTTTCACGAGCGGCTGGTGCCGCCGATCCTCGCCTGCCTGGCGCAGGAGATGGACCTGCAGTTTTTCGAGTGGGTTGCCTGAAGGCGAGCAACACGTTGCCGGGCATGTGGAAGTAGAGGCCGTAGCCTGAGTTGACCACCACATAGCCGGCGCGCACGGCCGGCCCGGGACCGCCGAACGAGCCTCCCTGTGCGATCGCGCCGGATACGGTCGCGAATTTCCGCAGCGCATCGAACTGCCAGAGCACGCGCCCGCTATTCGCGTCGTAGGCGCGCAGCACCCCGTCCAGATGCCCGGCAAACACCACGCCGGGAATCGCGGTGACCGCGGCCGTGATGCCCGGGTCACAGAATGGGCGGGAGCCGCAGCCGTCGGTTGCGGGAGCCGACCAGACCGGCCGGCCGGTCGCGGCATCGAAGGCGAACAGTCCGGGATGCGGCGGCAAGGAGTACTTGCGTCCGTCGTGACCGTCCTTCATGTCTGATATGGGCACGAACAAACGGCCATCGGCCGCCGCCATGCCGAACTCCACGCCGCCCTGAATGCCGCCTCGACCGACACGCCGGCGCCACAGCAGGGTGCCGCGGGCGGGGTC
>JAGWPE010000353.1 GCA_028870635.1 Gammaproteobacteria bacterium
CGGCTCCAATGCCTCGAGCTCGAGGCCCGCCATGGTGAGCCGCGAGCCCAGCTCGCGCGCACTCCACGGCACGCGCACCCACTCCGCCAGCCAGGAATACGGAATCCTCATGGTCAGAGCGCCCGAAACTGCTCGAGGAAGCGCAAATCGTTCTCGAAGAAGAGCCTCAGGTCGCTCACGCCGTAGCGCAGCATCGCCAGCCGATCGATCCCCATGCCCCAGGCGTAGCCGGTGTACCGCTCCGCATCGATGCCGCTCGCCATGAGGACGTTGGGATGCACCATGCCGCAGCCGGCGATCTCCAGCCAGCCGGTGTGCTTGCAGGTGCGGCAGCCCTTGCCCTCGCAGAATACGCAGGACATGTCGACTTCCGCCGATGGCTCCGTGAAGGGGAAGAAGGAAGGCCGCAGCCGCATGGCAAGATCCCGCTCGAAGAACGACTGCAGGAAGCCGTGCAGCGCCGCCTTCATGTTGGCGAAGCTGATGTTCTCGTCCACCTTCAGGCCCTCGACCTGGTGGAACATCGGCGAGTGCGTCATGTCGGAATCGCACCGATAGACGCGTCCCGGCGCCGCAATGGCGATCGGCGCCCCCCTGCTCAGCATCGCGCGGATCTGCACCGGAGAGGTATGCGTGCGCAGGAGCCGTCCGTCCGGGAAGTAGAACGTGTCGTGCATCGCCCGCGCGGGGTGGTTCGGCGGGAAATTGAGCGCCTCGAAGTTGTGGAAATCGTCCTCGATCTCCGGTCCGGTGGCGACCTCGAAGCCGGCGCGGCGGAAGATCTCCTCCATGCGAAGCCGCGCCAGGGTGACCGGATGTAGTCCGCCGCGCTGCTCGCCCCGGCCGGGCAAGGTGACGTCAATGCGGCCCGCGGCGAGCTCACGCTCGACCTCTGCGCGCGCCAGTGCCTCACGCCGCGCCTCGATGGCGGCCTGCACGCGCTCCTTGGCCTCGTTGATGCGCTGGCCGGCCGCGGGCCGCTCGGCGGCCGGCAGGCCGCCGAGGGATTTCAGCTGCTCGGTGAGGGCGCCCTTCTTCCCGAGCCAGCGCACCCGCACGTCATCGAGCGCGCCGAGGCCGGGGCTTGCCGCCACCTCACCCAACGCCTCGGTGACGAGGGAGGTCAGGTCCTGCATAGCGCAAGCCCCGCCTTGGGTCAGGCGATGCCGAGTGCGGACTTCGCCTGCTGCGCGATGGCGGCGAACGCCGCGGTATCGTGGACGGCGATGTCCGCCAACACCTTGCGGTCGACTTCTACGCCCGCCTTGCCCAGGCCGTTGATGATGCGGCTGTAGGTGAGGCCGTAGAGGCGCGCCGCGGCATTGATGCGCGCGATCCAGAGCGCGCGGAACTCGCGCTTCTTCGCACGCCGATCGCGGTAGGCATACTGCCCGGCCTTGATGACGGCCTGCTTCGCTGTGCGATAGACCTTGCGGCGGGCGTTGTAGTAGCCCTTCGCCTTGCCGAGAACTTTCTTGTGACGGCGCCCGGCCGTCACGCCACGCTTGACTCTTGCCATGTTGGATTACCTCGTGCGCGCGTTACTTGTGGTAC
>JAGWPE010000037.1 GCA_028870635.1 Gammaproteobacteria bacterium
GGCGCTCGCGCTGCGCACGAGCCAGCGCACCGTGCAGCGGGCGCTCGAGGCCCTCGCCGCGGCAGGCAAGGTACAGTCTTTCGGACACGGCAGGGCGCGCCGCTGGCTCATTCCACCGGTGACGGGATTCGCGACGAGCTTGTTACTCCCGCCGCCTCTGCCCGTCGACTAGCATGGATGGGATGCCGGTCGATCGATCGCCAACGTCGCAGAAAAGGGCACACGCCATGAGCCGAGCAAGCGCCGAGATCATCGCGGAGTACGGACCGTTCGCAGGCTCATCCCGCGTCAATGGAGTCACCTATGACGGCCGCAACGTGTGGCTGGCGACCGGCGAAAAGCTCACCGCCGTCGACCCTGACAGCGGCAGGACGCTGCGCTCCATCGACGTCGCCGCGCATGCGGGCACGGCCTTCGACGGCCGCCACCTCTTCCAGATCGCCGAGGATCGCATTCGCAAGATCGATCCGCAGACCGGCCGCGTGCTGGCCACCATCCCGGCGCCGGCCAAGGGCGGGGACTCCGGGCTGGCGTGGGCGGAAGGGACGCTGTGGGTGGGAGAGTACCGGGCCCGCAAGATCCATCAGATCGACCCTGAGACCGGGGCGATCCTGCGCACCATCGAGTCCAACCGGTTCGTGACCGGTGTCACCTGGGTGGAAGGGGAGCTCTGGCACGCCACCTGGGAGGGTGACGAGACCGAGCTGCGGCGAATCGATCCGCAGAGCGGGAAAGTCCTGCAGCAGCTCGCGATGCCGCCGGGGGTGGGTGTTTCAGGCCTCGAATCCGACGGTGGCGACCGCTTCTTCTGCGGCGGCGGCGGCAGCGGCAAGCTGCGAGTCGTCCGCCGTCCCAAGTCACGAGGCCCGGCGAAAGCTAAAGCCTGATGCGCTGCCAGGCCCGCGAGCGCCAGCGCAGGAACAGGGTCGAGCCGAGCAGGACGACATAGACGACCACGGCAACCCAGCCGCCGTAGGCGCCATAACCGAGCTGCGGCAGGAAGTGAAACCATCCTTGACCGGGCGCGAAGGTCAGGATGTGAGCGAGCGGCAGGAACACGAGCCAGCAGACCGGAAAGACCAGGGCAACGGGCACCCTGACATCCCCCGCGCCCCGCAAGCACATGCTGCTGCCGAGATTCAAGCCGTCGAAGAACTGGTAAGCGGCGGCGAGCCAGAGAAGTTGTATGCCGAGTGCGGCGGCGGCGGCCGCGCCGCGGTCATTCGCGCCGGCAAACAACGGAAGCAGCCAGGGACCTGCCGCCGCGAGCGCCAGTCCGATTCCGCCCATCACCAGCGCGGCGAGCACGGTGACCCACGTGCCGAGGCGCATGGCCCAGTGCCGGTCGCCGGCGCCGATCGACTGGCCGACGAGCGTGGTGCCGGCGGTCGCGATCCCAATCCCGGGCATGTAGGCAATCGATGTCAGAACCGTGACCATCTGCGTGGCGGCGCCCGCAACGGTGCCGTAACGCACCTCCATCATCTGGAACACCGAAAAGCCGAGCACGTCGGCTGCCGGCATCAGGCCCATTGGCACCCCGAGGCGTATCTGCTCCCTGATGAGACGCTTGCGGGGGCGCCATGCCAGATGCGACTTGTGAGACTCGCGGAACGGCACCCGGAGAAAGAGGGCGAATGCAATGGCGAAACCCACCGCCTGCGCCACATTGCTCGCCCACGCGGAGCCGGCGATACCCCAGCCCAACCGGAAGATGAAGAGGTCGTTGAAGATGGCGTTGACGATGGCCGTCGCAGCGGCCACGAGAAAACTGACCCGCGGGCGGCCGATGCCATTGAAGAAGCCGATCATCGCCCATGCCGCGACGCCGAACGAAGCGCCGCCGATTCGCGGAAGCCAGAATTCCTGCGCGAGATCCGCCACGCGCGGGGCGAAGCCGAACGGCGCCAGAATGGCGCTGCCCGCCGCGCCGAGCGCAATGAAAACAGGCGCCGCGCACAGCGTCAGCCAAAGCGCCGTCCAGGCGGCTTGCGCCGCGCGCCGGTAGCGCCGCGCGCCATGAGCATGGGCGGCAAGTGTCTGCACCGACATTGCGGCGCCCCCGAGCACGAAGACCGTCCCGATGATCAGCCACTGCACCGCACCGACTGCAGCCAGCGCCTCGGTGGAGATGTGCCCCACGAACCACATGTCGGTGAGGTTCAGGATGATCTGCACGGCGCTGTTCGCCATGAGCGGCAGAGCAAGCGCCCAGATCGCGCGGAAATCGACGTGCGCGCGCCCATCCGAGCCGACGTGCCGTGCCGGCAGGCCGCCCGCCGGCGCCCGCAGTGATGGGGATGCGATGTCCATGCCTAGATCGCCACAGGTGACTTGCAGCCTACCGGCGTATTGTGCACCGTAGCGCTCATGGCAGCTCGCAAGAAGACGTCCAGCACGCGTGGCCGGACGATATCCAAGAACAAGCGCGCGAAGGGGAAGCTGGCGCCGGGAGCCGAGGCGCGCGGGCTCGACGCGTCGCAGATCGCGGTGGCGATCGACAGTCCTGAGGTTGCGGAGCTGGCCGCGCTCGTGCGCGAGGCAGGCGGCGCGCCGATAGGCGCCTATCACGAGCCGATGGGCGGGCGGCCGCTGATGCTGGCGTGCCTGCCGCTCGCGGCGGTGCAGCCCACACCCTTCCAGCGCGATCTCTCCCCCACTCACGCCAAGCGGCTGGCGGAAAAGATCGGCGAGACGGCCGCCTTTCTCGACCCGCTGATCGTGGTGCGCGGCGAGGACGGGAAGCTCTGGACGCCGAATGGCCGGCACCGCCTCGCGGCGGCGAAGGTGCTCGGCTTGAGACAGATCACGGCGCTCATCTCACCGGATGAGGCACTGGCCTACCGCATCCTCGCATTGAACACCGAGAAGGCGCACAACCTGCGGGACCGAAGCCTCGAGGTCATCCGCATGGCGCGCAGCCTCGCCAGGCGGCAGAAGGGCGGCAGCGAGTCCGAGCGTGCGGCGGAGTTCGAATCGGCCGAGCTGCTCACCCTCGGAGTCGTCTACGAGCGCTCCTCGCGCTTCGCCGGAGGCGCTTACAGCGCCTTCCTGAAGAAGGTCGACCGCTTCAGTGAGAAGCCGCTGAGCGCGAGCCTGCGGGAGAGAGAAGCCTACGCCGCGCGCCTGCTCGACATCGACGCACAGGTCAGGAAGATCATTGCCGGATTGCAGCAGCGCGGCTTCAAGTCGCCGTACCTGCGCAACTACGTGGTCGCGCGAATCAACCCCGTGCGCTTCCACAAGGCCAAGAAAGGCGATACGAAACCGCCGATGCCCCTTGCGCAAGCGCTGACGCGGATGGCGGCCGCCGCACGCACGTTCAAGCTGGAGTCCGTCTCCAACGCCGATCTCGCGTGGGTAGCCGTCGGCGCGGCGGCCCAGGACTAAATCGCCGGGAGCGGTTTGCAACGCCACGCGCGGCAGCGCGCGTCGGTCCACCGCCGAGCGGCGGCGAGGCCCAGGAAGGGCCAAGCAATATAACGCCGTCCGAAAGCAACTCATTGAGCGGCCTGCGGCCGCCCGCGGGCCTGTCTTGGCCTATCTGAAAATCATGACCACGACAGTGGTCATGATGAGCAGCGCGAGGGCCTGCACGCGGTAATTGCGCCAGAGAGCAACGGACCGCAACCGCTCCGTTTCCGCGCGGTAATGCGCCGGCGTCCAGACCAGCGCCGAGGCCACGGCGGACGTCCGCGCGGGCCGCCATGCGCTGGCGACGATCAGGACGACCGTGTCGATGCCGAGCAGCAGCGGCGCGACGTAAAGGAAATGCAAGTGCAGGAGATGCAAAGGCACGTTTGCGATGAAGAAGGCGATGCCGCAAGCCGTGCCGAGCACCAGAGTCGCCGCAGCTCCCGCAGCGTTGGCGCCGCGCCAGAAGGTACCTGTCAGGACCAACGCGACGATGGGCGGCGCGGCGTACGCCAGCATCGCCTGCAGATACTGCCAGAGCGTACCGAAGCGCTGCAGTTGCGGCGCCCAGAGCATCGCCACCAGCAGCAGGACCGCCATGCTCCTGCGCCCGATGTGCACGACCTGACTTTCCGTCAGACGCGGAGCGATCCGTTTCACCACGTCCATGGTGATGATCGTGGCGGCGGAGTTGAGCGTGGAAGCGACGGCAGCCATCGTGGCGGCCACGAACCCTGCGGCCACGAGCCCGAGGAGCCCCTCGGGCAGCAGGCGCAGCATGAGCGTGGGATAGACGAGGTCCGGGCGCTTCAGGTGCGGAAAGAGCACGATCGCGAACGTCCCGGGCAGGATCATCAGAAAGAGCACGGTCAGCTTCAGCAGGCCCGCGAACAGCGCGCCTTCCCGCCCGTCGTCGAGACTCCGCGCTGCGAGCGTCTGCTGGACCATGTATTGATTGGTGCACCAGTAGTAGAGCCCGAGCACCGGGATGCCGAGGGCGAGCCCCGGCCAGGGGACGCCTGGATCGCTGCTCGGCCGGATCAGCGACAGCATTCCCGGAGCGACGCCGCGGGTGACCGCGTGCCAGCCGCCGGCGCGCGTCAAGGCGATCGAGGAGATGATGGCTGCGCCGGCGATGAGCAGCACCGCCTGCGCCGCCTGGGTGTAGATCACCGCGCGCAAGCCGCCGGCGAGAGTATAGAGACCGGCCGCGCCGGCCAGCACGGCAACGATCGCCCAGAGCGGCGGCCCGGGAACGAGCATCCGGCACACCAGCGCGCCGCAGTAGAGCGCCGCAGCCGAATCCACGAAGACGTTGAGAAAGACGTTGAGTGCGGCGAAATACAGGCGCGCACGGGCATCGTAGCGCCGCTCGAGAAACTCCGGCATGGTGTAGACGCGGCTGCGCAGCACGAAAGGCAGCAGGAACACACAATAGAAGGCGAGCACGACGCCGGCGGACCACTCGTAATCGTAGACCGAGATGCCCATGCCGTAGGCGGCACCCGCGAGCCCTACGATCGCCGTCGAGGAGATGTTGGAGGCGAAGAGCGCGAGACCGATCGCGGGCCAGCGCGAGGCTCTGGAGGCGAGGAAATATTCCTCCGCGCGCGCCTTGCGCCGCGAGACGGCGAGCCCGAAAACGACGATGCCGCCCACGCATGCCGCGAGCACGAGGAGATCGAGCATCGGCGCGTCACCAGTTGACAGCGCTGACATATGTCTTATCGTATCCCAATGAGCAAAGAAGCGAGCGCGCGGCGGGGTCCCGCGACGATCCAGATGGTCGCGGACTGTGCACGCGTGTCGCCGAAGACCGTCTCGCGCGTGATCAACAACGAGCGAGGCGTGCGCGAAGAGACGCGAGACCGCATCCTGGAAGCCATCCGGCAGCTCGATTATCAGCCCAATCTCAACGCGCGGGGGCTGGCCGGCGCCCGCTCGTTCCTCATCGGCCTCTTCTACGACAAGCCGGGCGACTATTTGAGCGAGTTCCAGACGGGCGCCGTCCAGCGCTGCCGCGAGTCGGACCTGCACCTCATGGTGCAACCGCTCGACATCACAAGCAAGGATATGGCGCGCGACGTCAGCACGCTGTCGCGGCAACTGCGGCTGGAAGGCGTCATTCTGCTGCCGCCCTTGAGCGATCATGCCGCCGTGCGCGCGGCGCTGGCGGAGGCGCAAGTGCCCACCGTGCACATCGCCCCGATGCGCGAGCCGGTCGACTCCCCATCCGTCGACACGGACGACCGCGCGGCCGCTCGCCAGATGACGGTGGAGCTGCTCGACCGCGGGCACCGCCGCATCGGATTCATGCTGGGCCCGCCTGGGCACCGCGCCACGGAGCAGCGGTATCTCGGCTTCGCGGACGCCATGCACGCTCGCGGTGTCGGCATCGACCCGGAGCTCGTGCAGACCGGCAACTTCGAGTTTGGCGACGGGCTGGAGTGCGCACGCAGAATCCTGAGCGCGCGCGCACGGCCGACCGCGATTTTCGCCAGCAATGACGACATGGCCGCGGCGGCCGCCTGCGTCGCGCGGCAGATGGGCCTGGAGCTGCCGGGACAGCTTTCGGTGGCCGGCTTCGACGATGCCCCGATCGCCAGCATGATGTGGCCGCAGCTCGCCACCGTGCGCCAGCCGGTCCGGCACATCGCGCGGATCGCCACGGACCTCATCATCCAACACCGGCCGCACCGGCACGGCTGGCCGCATCCGATGCCGCGGCCGCGGCTCGACCTGGAGTTGGTGTTGCGCGGCTCGGTCGCGCCGGCGCGCCTATGAGCTCGACAGAGATTGCTGCAAGCGCCGCAGGCGACCTGCAGCCAATTCGCCAGAGGAGCGCCCGCGCGCCGCCTGCAGCTCGTCGATGAAGCGGGTGTGCCAGCGGTGGATGTCGTTCTCGCGCAAGGTGGCGAGGGAGGTCGCATGGCGCGCCCGCCGCTCCGCGAGCGGCATGGTGAGAGCGCGCTGGATGGCGCCGGCGATACCCCGGGTGTCGTAAGGATTGATGAGCAGCGCCTCGGTGAGCTCGCAGGCCGCCCCGGCGCGATTCGACAGCACGAGAACCCCCGGATCGTCGGGATCCTGCGCCGCGATGAATTCCTTGGCGACCAGATTCATGCCATCGCGCAGCGCCGTCACCAGGCACACCTGCGCGGCGCGCAGGAATCCCATCAGCGTCGCGTGGGGAAAGTTACGGTTGAGATAGCGGATGGGAGTCCAGTCGGCGTCCGCGAAACGGCCGTTGGTCCGGCCGGAGCTCTGCTCGAGCTCGTCGCGGATCTGGGCGTAGGCCTGCACCTTCTGGCGGCCGAGCGGCGCGATCTGCAGGAACGTCACCTGTCCGATCTGCTCCGGATAGCTCTCGAGGAACTGCCGGTAGGCCTGGAAGCGCTCGAGCAGCCCCTTGCTGTAGTCGAGCCGATCGACGCCGACGATGAGCCGGCGGCCGACGAGGCTCTGCATCATCCGCTGCACCGGCGCAGAGCCGGCCGCCTTGGCGGCGCTCTGGGTGATGGCTTGCACATCGACGCCGATGGGAAACACGCCGGTGCGGATGGTGCGGCCGCCGCTCACTACCGTGCCGCCGTCGCCGACCGACTGCGCACCCCAGAGGACACGCACGGCGTTGAGGAAGCTCTCGCGGTCCGTTTCCGTCTGGAACCCGACGAGGTCGTAGGCCAACAGCGCGCGGACGATCTCGGCGAACGTCGGCAACGCACGCAGGACCTCGAAATGGGGAAACGGGATGTGCAGGAAGAAGCCGACCGGCTGGCGCACGCCGAGCGCGCGCAGCTTCTCCCCGAGCGGGATGAGGTGGTAGTCGTGCACCCAGATGAGATCGCCCGGCGCGAGCAGCGGTGACAGGCGCGAGGCGAACAATGCGTTGGCCTGCTCGTAGGCGGCGTATTCCTGGTCCTCGTAACGGAACCCGGCGAGAAAGTAATGGAACAGAGGCCAGAGAGTCCCGTTGGCGAAGCCGCTGTAATAGCGCTCGTAGAGCGTCTGCGGCAGCGGGATGGTGGCGTAAGTGAGGGAGTCGCGGATGGTGATCTCCGGCTCCCCGGGCTCCTGGCCGGTGGTCTCGCCGTTCCAACCGAACCAGAGGCCGCCGCGCGCCCGCATCGCCGCGAGCACACCGACGGCGAGTCCGCCCGGCGCCGCGGTCTTGGCCAGCGGCACACGGTTGGAGACGTTGATCAGCCGGCCCATCAGGCGCGACTTCGGACGTGCCGAGCCGGCGGCGCAGCCGGCGAGGCATCATCGCAGCCGGATGCTCCGGCCTGGGCAGCGGAGAGAGCGCGCAGGGCGGCGCCGGGGTCTGCCTGCAGCCCCCCGAGCCAGCCTCGTACCGCGGCAACATCCGTCAGGCGCGCCCGCGCCGCTGAAGGCCTTGCCGCGCTCACGACCACGGACAGTCCCGCGAGCCGGTTGACGAGCTCGAACGCAGGCTCGTCCGTGAAGTCATCGCCGATGAAGATCGGCAGCCGACCGGCGAACGGCGCCTCCTCGAGGAAGGCAGCCACGGCCTCGGCCTTGGTCGCGCCGGCGGGACGCAGCTCCACGACCATCTTGCCGCGCTGCAGCTCGAGCTCATCGCGGACGTCGGCCGCGATCCGCCGCATTGCGGTGACGACGCTCTCTTCGAGTTGCGGGGCGCCGCGGTAATGCAGCGCCAGCGCGAATTGCTTGTCTTCCACCATCAGGCCGGCATGCGGCAGCGCGAAATGCAACATCGCCGCGCGCGCAGCCTGCAGGGCCGCGCCGGAGGGAGGCTGACGCGTGCGGTAAGCGCCCGAGGCGCCACGATGCTCGAAGCCGTGGAGGCCCGCAGACGGTAGCGCCAGCGGCGCAAACAGCGCGTCGAGGCTCGTTATCGCCCGTCCGCTGACCAGCGCAACGGCCCCGCCGCTGGCGAGAAAGAGGGCGCGCAGCCGCTCCCGCAAGTCATCGGGGACCGACACGGCCTGCGGCCTTGCCGCGATCTCCAGCAGCGTTCCGTCAACGTCCAGGAAAAGGGCGATCCCTGACAGCGTCAGATCGTCGATGCACGGAATTTCGGCCACGCCCTACTCTATGAAATATCTGAAGAAATGTAAAAGCCAGGCCTCGGTTCCGCAATCTGGAAACGGAGGCGTTGCGGCACGCAGGCTGCCGCGAGTGGCGAGTCAGCCCGATGTTATGTCAGTCGCCCGCAGCGAGGCTTGCCCAGGTCGGGGCGTGGTCACTCGGCTTCTCGCCGCCGCGCACCCAACTGTCGACGTTGGCATCGAGGAGGCGCGGCGCGAGATCCGGGCTGAGCAGCAGGTGATCGATGCGCAGGCCCGCGTTGCGCTTGAAGTGATCGCGGAAGAAGTCCCAGAACGTATAG
The DNA here is from genome assembly GCA_028870635.1 of Gammaproteobacteria bacterium. GTDB lineage: Bacteria > Pseudomonadota > Gammaproteobacteria > Steroidobacterales > Steroidobacteraceae > 13-2-20CM-66-19. The sequence continues at coordinate 8,789 of JAGWPE010000037.1, forward strand.
ATCCTCTCCTGCGGATGACGAGCGCGCAGGGCATCGGTCCAACCCTGATCGAGCAGACGCCGGTAGGCCGCGCGCGTTGCCGGTTGCAGCAATGCGTCCTTGCGCCAGTTCGTCGCATCGTAGATGTCGGAGTCGGTCGGCAGCACGTTGTAATCGCCCGCCAGCACGACCGGCCTGCCGAGGCTGAGCAGCGTCGCGGCGTGCTGGACGAGCCGTTCCATCCAGGCCAGCTTGTAGTCGAACTTCGGTCCGGGTTGCGGATTGCCGTTCGGCAGGTAGAGGCAGCCGACCACGAGCTCGCCGACCTGCGCCTCGATGTAGCGGCTGTGCGTATCGTCGGGGTCGCCGGGCAGGCCGCGGCGGAGCTCCACGGGCTGGACGCCGCGGGCGAGGATGGCGACGCCGTTGAAGGAGCGCTGGCCGTGCCATACCGCCTCGTACCCTGCCAGGCGGATCGCCGCCAGCGGAAAGGCGGCATCGGGGGCCTTGAGCTCCTGCAGGCAGGCGACGTCGGGCGACTCCCGGGCGAGCCATTCGAGGAGCGCCGGCAGCCGGGCGCCGATGCCATTGACGTTGAAGGTTGCAATTTTCATAAATGTCCAAAAAGCCCTGCGCCGGCATTGACCC
>JAGWPE010000354.1 GCA_028870635.1 Gammaproteobacteria bacterium
CAAGACGACCATGGAGCTCGCGGCCCAGCTTCTCGGCGTGACCATGCACGAGCCGGGGGTATCACGCCTCGTGGCCGTCGACGTCGACGAGGCGGTCCGGCTCGCAGCCGTCTGATCATCTGGTGTTGCCCATGTCGGAACTACGCTGGACGCTGCTCATCCTGGGAGTGGTGTTCATCGCCGCGCTCTCCTGGTGGGAGCGGCGGCGGCCACGCCAGGCCTTCGCGCCGCGCTTGCGCGATGCGAGTCTGCCGCACCCGGAGCCGCTGCACGGGGAAGCGCAAGTGAGCGCAGGCCCCGGGCCGGCCACTGCCGGCGAGCCCTGGATCGGCGAAGCGGGTCTCTCGGACGTGGTGTCATCGGACCTCGCGCTCCCCGGCGCTGACCATGCGCGTCTCGAGCCGGCCGTCCCGGGCCCGCTCGAGGAGTTGCCGACGCTCATCATTCCCGATGCGGAGCGGTGCCGGGCGCTCGAAGCCGCGTGGACCGAGCAGCCTTCGGAGCCTACGCTGATCGATCCTGAGCCGGCCGATACGGCGGCGGCCAGCGTCCAGGTCAGCGAGGCGCAGCCGAGCGAGCCGCAGCCCAGCGAGCCGCAGCCGGCGGAGCCGGAGCACGAGATTCCCGGCGCGGAGGGAGTGGGCGCGGTGAGAATCGTCGAGGCCTTCGCAGGCGGCGAGGTACCTCCCGAGCCCCTCGTCGAGTGGCCGCCCGAGGAGTCGCGCCGGATCCTGGCGCTGCGGCTCGTCGCACCCCAGGCGGAGCGCTTCCCCGGCCGCGCACTGCGTCTCGCGCTGGCCGCGGAAGGCTTCCTCCTCGGCAAGTTCGCGATCTTCCACAAGCCCGATGAGGCGAATCGCGCGGTGCTGAGCGCTGCCTCGCTCACCCGCCCCGGCGCATTCGAGCTCGAGACCATGGACTCGCAGCGCTACGGGGGGCTCAGCCTCTTCGCGGTGCTGCCCGGCCCGAAGGCGCCCCCGCAGGCTTTCGAGGAGTTGCTCGCGACGGCGCGCAATCTCAACGAGCGGTTGCAGGGCGCGCTGCAGGATGAGCGCGGCGGACCGCTGACGCTGCTGCGCGTGACGAGCATCCGCGAGAGTCTCAGAGTCGAAGCGGCCGCCGTCCAGGCCGCGGCCGCGCATGAAGCATGATGCGGCGGCGCGCGCAGCCGAGCTGCGCGCCCGGATCGCGCATCACGACCGGCAATACTACGAGCTCGACCGGCCGGAGATTTCCGACGCCGATTACGACGCGCTCCTGACGGAGCTGCGCGCCCTCGAGCGCGAGCATCCGCAGCTCATCACCCCTGACTCACCCACCCAACGCGTCGGCGGCGCGCCGTCCGGCAGGTTCCCCAAGGTGCGTCACGCCGTGCCGATGCTGTCCCTCGCCAACGGCTTCACGCCGGAGGATGTGGGCGGATTCATCGACCGCGTGCGCCGGTTTCTGAAGCTCGATGCCGGCGAGCCGATCGAGCTCACCGCGGAGCCGAAGATCGACGGCCTCTCGCTCTCTCTTCGCTACGAGCGGGGCGTGTTGGCTCGCGGCGCGACCCGAGGCGACGGCACGGAGGGCGAAGACGTCACCGCCAACGTTCGCCGCGTCGCGGACATCCGGGAAAGAATGCGCGGCCACGGACCGCCCGAAGTCTGCGAGGTGCGCGGCGAGGTGTATATGACACGCTCGGCGTTTCTCGAGCTGAACGAGGAGCAGGTCGCCGCCGGCCGCACCGTTTTCGCCAATCCGCGCAATTCCGCCGCCGGCTCGCTTCGCCAGCTCGATCCCGAGGTCACCGCCTCCCGCCCGCTGCGCTTTCTGGCCTACGCCTGGGGCGAGATGAGCGAGATGCCCGCCGATACACAGTGGGGCATGATGCAGTGGCTCGAGCGGCGCGGCTTTCCCACCAATCCCCTGAGCAGGCTCTGCCGCTCGCTCGATGAGCTGCTCGCCTTCCATCACGAGATCGAGCTGCAGCGCGCCACACTGGATTACGACATCGACGGCGTGGTCTACAAGGTGAATCGCCTCGACTGGCAGCGGCGCCTGGGCTTCGTCGGCCGCGACCCGCGCTGGGCGCTGGCGCACAAATTCCCGGCCCAGAAGGCCACCACCGTCGTCAACGCCATCGAGCTGCAGGTCGGCAGAACCGGCGCGCTCACCCCGGTCGCAAAGCTCGCCCCCGTGAACGTCGGCGGCGTCGTGGTTTCCAACGCGACTCTCCACAACGAGGATTACATCCGCGAGCTCGACGTCAGAATCGGCGATACCGTGACCGTGCAGCGCGCGGGCGATGTGATCCCTCAGGTCCTTGGCGTGTTGCTCGAGCGCAGGCCGCCCCACGCGCGTCCGTTCAAGTTCCCCAAAACCTGTCCGTGTCCGCTGGCGACCCCGGTGGTTCGCGACGTGACGGCGGCAGGCAAGGAAAGCGCCGTCTCCCGCTGCTCCGGGGAGCTCGCCTGCCCGCACCAGCGCATCGAGCACCTGCGCCATTTCGTCTCCCGCCGTGCCTTCGACATCGAGGGCCTGGGCGAGAAGCAGATCAATCTCTTCTACGAGCAGGGCTGGATCAAGGAGCCCGCCGACATCTTCACCCTGGCGCGCCGCAACGAGGAGATTCGACTCGAGCAGCACGAGGGCTTTGGCGAGGTCTCCGTTCGCAACCTCTTCGCCGCCGTCGAAGCCCGCCGAACCATCTCCCTGGAGCGCTTCATCTTTGCGCTCGGCATCCGCCACGTGGGCGAGACCACGGCCCGCTCTCTCGCGCGCGGCTATGGCACCTACGAATCCTTTCGCGAAGCCTGCCGCCAGCTTGCCGGCGGCGATGCGGAAGCGCGCCAGGAGCTCGATGCCATGGACCAGATCGGCGAGACCGTCATCGAGAGCCTGACCTCTTATTTTTCCGAGCCCCACAATACCGGCATGGTCGATCACCTGGCCCGCGAGGTTCGAATCCTCGCTGCCGAGCGTCCTGCGACCGCATCGCCCATTGCCGGCAAGACCATCGTCTTCACCGGCCGCCTGGAGCAGATGACCCGCGATGAAGCCAAAGCGCTCGCCGAGCGCCTGGGCGCCGCGGTGAGCGGCAGCGTGTCGAAGAAGACCGATCTGGTGGTGGCCGGTCCCGAAGCCGGCTCGAAGTTGACGAAAGCCAACGACTTGGGAGTGAAAGTGCTCGACGAATCTCAATTCCTCGAGCTGCTCAAGGAGTCAAGATGAAGACGCCCCGGGGCTCCGCTCCCGCAGAGCCCCGAGGCGCCGGGCAATTACGCCATCAGCCGCCGGTGCCGGGAGAATTGCCGGCAGGAGCGTTGCTCGAAGCCGGAGCCGCCGGCGGGCTCTTGCCGCTCGACTGGCTGTCGGTGCTCGCATCGAGGAAGGTCTCGACCTTCGCCTGCTTCATGAGGTCATCCGTATAAGCCCGGAATTTCTTGGCCTGGACGACCTGCGCCAGCCGCTGCTTCACCTGGTCGAACGGCGGCGGGCTCACCGGCCGCGTGCCGAGAAGCTGGATCACGTGCCAGCCATACTGCGTCTGCACCGGCTCCGCCGTGTACTCCCCGACCTTCAGGTTGCTCACCGCATCGGCGAAAGGCTTCACCATGTGATCCAGCGTGAACCAGCCGAGGTCGCCGCCGTTGGTCTTCGAGGAGTCCATCGATTCCGCCTTGGCGAGGTCTTCGAACTTCTCGCCCTTCTTGAGGCGGTCGATGATCTTCTGCGCGAAAGGCTGCGTCGCGACGAGGATGTGCCTCGCGTGGTACTCGGTCTTCGGCAGCTTGGCCACCTCCGCGTCATACTCCGCCTTCAGCTCGTCGTCCGTCGGCTGCTTGCCCGCGAGGTACTTCTGCGACAGGGCCTGCTCCAGAATGTTGAGCCGCTCCATCTGCATGAGCTGCGCGGTGTCCGGCTGCTTGTTCAGGCCTTCCTTCACCGCCTCATCGGCGATGAGCTGCGCCCGGACCAGGTTGTCGAGCGCCTGTGTGCGCTGCTCGGGCGAGAGATCGCTCGAAGTCTTGCCGGTGATCCCCTTGATGTAGAACTCGTAGAAATCGCGGCTGATCGGCGTGCCGTCGACGGTCGCGACCGCAGGCGAGGAGGAGGCGCTCTCGCTCGCGGCGCCGGAAGGCGACTTCGACTGCTGGCAGGCGGCCAGCGCCACCAGGGCGGCGGTGAGGCAGAGGATCCTTAGATGCTTCATGGGGCTCTCGTTGGGTTGAAGACGATGAGGTGCGACGTCAGGCCCGCATTGCGGGCCAAAGATTCAGCGGAATTGAGATTCGTCGGGCGCGTGCGCGATGATGCTGAGTGCATGGATGCCTCGACCCATCAACGGTGCGACCGCCGCATAGACCATCCGGTGCCGCTCGAGTTGCGGCCGGCCGGCGAAGGCCGAGGCCACCAGCGTCACCTGGTAGTGCCCGCCCTCCCGTGCGCCCGCGTGACCCGCATGGCGGGCACTGTCATCGACCACCTCGATGGACAGCGGCGCGAGCGCCTGCTCGAGGGCGGCGCGAATCTCCCCGGAAGTGGGTTTGCGCGTAGCGGTTTCCGTGGCGGGTCTCGGAGGTCTGGCTCAAAAGGTCGCGTATCATAGCGTTTCCCGCGGGAAAGCAAATCATTAAGCGGCCGTTTCCCGGGGTGTGTCCTCTCGCACGGGCCGGTCTCAGAGGGGCCGCTCCGTTTCCTGGGCCGCGAGCTCGAAAAAGCCAGTGCCCCGCGCTCGCGCAAGCCGCCGGGCGCGATCTGAGCCAAGCAATCTACATGAGCCATTACTTCGAACTTCATCCCGTCACCCCCCAGGCACGCCTCATCCGCCAGGCTGCGGACATCGTGCGCGAGGGGGGTGTCATTGCCTATCCGACCGATTCCTGCTACGCGCTCGGGTGGCATATCGGCGACAAGGGCGCCCTCGAGCGCGTGCGGCGCATCCGGCAGGCGGACCGGCACCACCATTTCACGCTGGTCTGCGCCGATCTCGCCCAGGTGGGGCGGTTCGCGCTGCTCGACACCTGGCAGTTCCGGCTGCTGAAGGCCTGTCTTCCCGGGCCGTACACCTTTCTGCTCAAAGCCTCGCGCGAGACGCCGCGCCGCCTGCAGCACGAGAAACGGCGCACGATCGGCGTGCGCATCCCGGACCACCCGGTGCCGCGGATGCTGCTGCACGAGCTCGGGGAGCCCCTGATGAGCTCGACGCTCATCCTGCCGGAGGAGGGCGAGGGACCGCATCTCCCGTTGACCTCCGGGCGCGAAATCCAGGATCGCCTGCCGCACGAGATCGACGCCGTGCTCGACGGCGGCGACTGTGGCATCGTGCCCACGACGGTCGTGGACTTGTCCGTAGAGCCGCCAGTGATTCTGAGAGAAGGGCGGGGCTCTCTCCGCCCAGTCATCGGGGGGAAACCGTTATAATGACGATTTGAGGACGGCCGAGCGAAAGTGTCGATAGATTCCAACCTGGCGATGAGCGCCACGGCTTCGGGGGGGCGTGTGCTCTCGGGCATGCGGCCGACCGGGCGGCTGCACCTCGGCAACTATCACGGCGCGCTGCGCAACTGGGTGCAGCTGCAGTACCGCTACGAGTGCTTCTTCTTCATCGCCGACTGGCACATGCTGACCACCGGTTATGAGGACACCGCGCGGCTGCCGGAGTTCGTGCGCGAGGTGTTGATCGACTGGCTGGCCGCGGGCCTCAATCCCGGCGTCGCCACGCTCTTCATCCAGTCCCACGTCCCGGAGCACGCGGAGCTGCATCTGCTGCTCTCCATGATCACGCCGCTCGGCTGGCTCGAGCGCGTCCCGAGCTACAAGGATCAGCAGGAGCAGCTCAAGGAGAAGGACCTCGCCACCTATGGCTTTCTCGGCTATCCGCTGTTGCAGAGCGCCGACATCCTCGTCTATCGCGCCGCGCACGTGCCCGTGGGCGAGGACCAGGTCGCGCACGTCGAGCTGACGCGCGAGGCCGCGCGCCGCTTCAACCACGTCTTCGGCCGTGAGCCGGACTTCGAGGAGAAGGCTGAGCGCGCCGTCAAGAGCCTCGGCGGGCGCAACACCACCCTCTACCGGCAGCTGCGGCGCCGCTTCCAGGAAACGGGGGAGCGCGAGGCGCGCGAGCGCGCCCGCGCCCTGGTGCAGAGCAACAACCGCATCACCGTGGCCGACCGCGAGCGCCTGCTCGGATACCTCGAGGGCACCGGCGTCACCATCCTGCCGGAGCCGCAGGTGCTGCTCACCGAGACGCCGAAAGTCCCGGGGCTCGATGGCCGCAAGATGTCCAAGTCCTACGGCAACACCATCGAGCTGCGCGAGGAGCCGGAGTCGGTGACGAGGAAGCTGCGCGCCATGCAGACCGACCCGGCGCGGGTGCGCCGCACCGATCCCGGCGATCCCGACAAGTGCCCGGTGTTCGAGCTGCACAAGATCTACTCCGACGAGACCACGCGCAAGTGGGCGGCCGAAGGCTGCCGCTCGGCCGGCATCGGCTGCCTCGACTGCAAGCAGCCGGTGATCGACAAGATCGTGGCGGAAGTGACCGAGATGCGCCGGCGTGCGCAGGAGTACGTGGAGAATCCGGAGCTGCTGCGCGACATCGTGGCCGAGGGCGCGGAGAAGGCGCGCGAGGCGGCGCGCGAGACCCTGGAGGAGGTGCGCCGGGCCATGCACCTTCGCGCCGATTGAGTATATGAAGCCGGAATTGACCATCGTCGTCTCCAATCCCAGCCCCGAGCCTCATCAGAGCCAGCCGCCGCCGGAACAGGTGGAGATGCCCTTCGCCGTCGTGAACGGCGAGCCGGTGACGGAGCTGCCGCGCGA
>JAGWPE010000355.1 GCA_028870635.1 Gammaproteobacteria bacterium
ACGCCGATCCGCTCGCGCAGCGCGCCCTCCTCGAAGCTCGCGAGATCCTCGCCGTCCAGCAGGATCCGGCCGCTCGTCGGCGAATACAGCCGCGTCAGCAGCTTGATCAGTGTCGTCTTGCCGGAGCCGTTCTCGCCCACGAGCGCGAGGCTCGTGCCGGGCTTCAAGTGCAACGTGACGTTCTCGAGCGCCGGGCTCTGCGCATCGGGATAGGTGAAGCTCACGTTCTCGAACCGGACACCATCCTCCGGGCGCGGCCCGCGCACCACCTTGCCGGTGGGCGGCGGCACGTCCGTCTCCAGGTACTCATACAACGTCGAGAGGTAGAGGTTGTCCTCGTACATGCCGCTGACAGCGGACAGTATCGCGGTCACGGCCGATTGACCCTGCCGGAAGAAGGACAGGTACATGGTCATCTGACCCAGAGTGATCAGCCGCCTGACGGTGCTCACCGCAATCCACGCGTACGCCGCGTACAGCGTCACGGTCGCAATGAGGCCGAGGCCGAAGCCCCAGGCGTCGCGGCGCATAGTCAGCGCACGATCCTCCTCGTAAAGCGTGTGAAAGATATCGCGGTACCTCTGCAGCAGTCGCGGCCCCAGCCCGTAGAGCTTCACTTCCTTCGCGTGATCCTCGCGCGCGAGAACCGTCTCGAGGTAAGTCTGCATACGCGTCTCGGGAGAGCGCCAGCGGAAGAGGCGGAACGCATCCCCCGAGAACTTCGCCTCCGCGATGAAGGCGGGCAGGCCCGCGAGCAGCAGTACTGCGACCGCCCAAGGCGAGAAGCGGGCGAGTCCCACCGCATAGGTGACGAGCGTGATGCCGTTCTGCGCGAGGCCGAAGGTGCGCGTGACGAGGCTGAGCGGGCGGCTGGAGGCTTCCCGCCGGGCGCGTGTCAGCTTGTCGTAGAACTCGGAGTCCTCGAAGTGGCGCAGCTCGAGGGTGAGGGCCTTCTCGAGGATCAGCTCGTTGATCCGCTGTCCGAGCTGCACGCGCAAGAGCGACTGGCAGAGCGAGATGCCGCGCTGCGCGCCGGCAATGGCGGCTCCGAGGAGACCCTCGATGACGACGAGCGCGACTACACGGCGGGTATCGGTGCCTCCGGCTCGGATCGCGGCAACCACCGCGTCGACGATGAGGGAGCCGACGTAGAAGACCGAGGCGGGCAGCAGGCCGGCGATGACGGTGAGGCCGGCGAGCGAGACGGTCAGCAGGCGGTTCGTGCTCCAGACGAGCTCGATGGCGCGGCGGCTGTAGCGAAAGACACCGAAGAACCCGCGGAGAGTGAGCTTTTCGGGCTGGGCGGGCGGGGTGTGGCGGAGGCGTCCTGGGGCGGCGACTGACATTCGGGGTGAACTTGGGGGCGCTGCAGGCGGAATCCAATAGCCTTAGCCGCTCTCGCTCTGCGAGCGCATCACAAAATGCCCCCTGGCCAGAACGCCGCAAGTACGTCCCTGTAGGCTCGCGCCTCGGCTCCCGCCTCGGAGCGTCTGGCCAGGGGGCATTTTGCGCTGCGCTCTCTATGACATCAGGTTGGCCAATCGAGGACGTTGCGCTTCTCGAGCACCGCGCGCTCGGCCATGAGGAATGCGGCGGCGTTCCAGGATTGGCCGGGCATGCCGCGGGGAGTGGCCTTCGTGCCGTGCAGCCATTCGTGGAAGGCCCAGTTGCGCAGGGCGCAGGCGCGGGCCAGCTTCTCGAGCTCGAGCCGTGCCTGCGGCCGATGGCCGGCGGCTGCGAGAGCGAGCACCCAGAAACCGCCGACCATCGGCCAGATGCCGCCGTTGTGGTACTGCCAGGCTTCGTTCTGGCGGTGGCGGGCCATGTAGGGGCGCCAGAGGGCGCTGCGGCGCCGGATGGGGCGCGTGACTGCGCGTACGGGATAGAGGCGGCTCACCTTCGCCCGCTGCAACGCATCGAGCGTACGGCGGCTCGCCCGCGCATCGGCAAGACCGCAAAGCACCGCGAGGAGGTTGCCGAAGACGTCCCCCTCTTCTCCGAAGAAGGAGAAGTTGACGAAGCTCAGATACAAATCACGGTTGCGCGCACGGCGCAGCACGTATTCATTGAGCAGGCGCGCGCGCCGATAGCGCGGCAGGCCCGCGGAGAAGGGATGGAAGAGGCCGTTGAAGTTCTCGCGCGTCTCCTCGGCGCGATCCAATCCGTAGCGGCGCTTGACGGCATACCACAGCGCGTTGGTGTAGAGCACAAAGCCCGAGCGCGGCATGATGTCGGCCCAGTCGCTGGCCTCGTTCTGCTGCAGGAGACAGAAGCGCTGATGCTCCTGGGCGAGGAGCCAGCGCAGCGCCAGCTCGACGCGCCGCGAGCGTGTTGCTCGGCCCTGCCGCTGCGCCGAGCCCTCCCGGGCCGGCGAGCGGCGCTCGAGGAAGTCGCGCGCGAGCAGCCACCAGAGCGTCGAGTCGATGCATCCGAGGTACCAGAAATCGGCCTCATGCGACCCCTGCTCGACGAACTTCGGGATCTGCCCGTTCGGCGCCTGATGCTCGCCGAGGGTCTCGAGGCCGGCCGCGGCGGCGCGCTCGAGCAGCGGGTCCCCGGAAAGCGCCATCCCTAGCGCGCAGATCGCGGCATCCCTGCCGAATATGGCCGTGTAGCCGCGGCGGCGGGCCTTGTCTCCCGGCGAGGCGGCGAGGATGCCGGCCGGGGTCAGATTGCGACGCAGAAGGTCGATCGACCTGGCACGGCAGGCTGCGATCAGCGCCTCGCCGCCTTTGGCTCCCGTCAGCTTGGGCATGGCCTCATGATACCTTTTGCGGGTGAAATCCTGATATTCCTGATATTATTGATGGTCTTTGTATACTGGGAACCGGGCTTCGCTGCCTCCTGAAATCCCAGGACACCCACCAAGAGCTCCGATGTCCCAGGAAACCCCCATCCGCAATATCGCCATCATCGCGCACGTCGATCACGGGAAGACGACCCTGGTCGATTGCCTGTTGCGGCAGTCCGGCACCTTCGCGGCCCACGAGAAGGTAACGGAGCGCGTCATGGACTCCAACGACATCGAGCGCGAGCGCGGCATCACCATCCTCGCCAAGAACTGCGCCATCGAGTACGGCGGCACTCGCATCAACATCGTCGATACTCCCGGACACGCGGATTTCGGCGGCGAGGTCGAGCGCGTGCTCTCGATGGTGGACGGGGTGCTGCTCCTCGTGGATGCGGTCGAAGGTCCGATGCCGCAGACGCGTTTCGTCACCCGCAAGGCGCTGGCCCTGGGCCTCAAGGCGATCGTGGTGGTCAACAAGATCGATCGTCCCGGCGCGCGTCCCGGCTGGGTAGTCGATCAGACCTTCGAGCTCTTCGACAAGCTGGGCGCCAGCGACGAGCAGCTCGACTTCCCGGTGATCTACGCATCGGCCCTGCAGGGCTGGGCGGGAACCGATCATCTGGAGCGCCGCCCCGACATGTCGGCGCTCTTCGAGGCGATCCTCAAGCATGTTCCTCCCCCTGCCGCGGACTCGGCATTGCCGCTGCAGCTGCAGATCTCGACCCTGGATTACAACAGCTACGTCGGCCGCATCGGCATCGGGCGGATTCGCCGCGGCTCCGTGCGGCCCGGCCAGACCGTCGTGCTGCGTCACGGGGAGGAGGACCGCGGCCCGGGGAAGATCGGCCAGGTGCTCACCTTCACCGGTCTCGAGCGCCGCCCCGTCGAGGAGGCGAGGGCGGGCGATATCGTCGCGATAACGGGCATCGAAGGGGTCAACATCGGCCTCACGATCTGCGACAGCCAAGCGCCCGAGGGGCTGCCGCCCATCCGCGTCGATGAGCCGACGCTCGCCATGGATTTTCGGGTCAATACTTCGCCCTTCGCCGGACGGGAGGGCAAGTTCGTCACCAGCCGGCAGATCCGCGAGCGCCTCTATCGCGAGCTGCAGAGCAACGTGGCGCTGCGCGTCGAGGATACGGAGGAGCCGGACGTGTTCCACGTGTCCGGCCGCGGCGAGCTGCACCTCACCATCCTCATCGAGAACATGCGCCGCGAAGGCTATGAGCTCGCCGTCTCGCGTCCGCAGGTCTTGACGCACATCGTAGACGGCGAGGTGCACGAGCCCTATGAGGCGCTCACCGTTGACGTGGAGGACACGAACCAGGGCGCGGTCATGGAAGCGCTGGGTACTCGCCGCGCGGAGCTGACCGACATGGCCGTCGACGGCAACGGGCGCGTGCGCCTCGACTACCGCGTCCCCGCCCGCGGCCTGATCGGCTTCCAGGGTGAGTTCATGACGCTCACCCGCGGCACCGGCCTGATGAGCCACATCTTCGACGGATTCGCGCCGGTGAAGGGCGACATCCCCGACCGCCACAACGGCGTGCTGGTGAGCAACGAGCAGGGCGAAGCCGTCGCCTATGCGCTGTTCAATCTGCAGGAGCGGGGCCGCCTCTTCGTGAGCCCCGGCGAGAAGCTCTACGAGGGCATGATCATCGGCATCCACAGCCGCGACAACGATCTCGTGGTGAACCCCATCAAGACCAAGAAGCTCACCAACATCCGTGCCGCCGGCAAGGACGAAGCGATCCTCCTGACCCCGCCGATTCCTCTGACGCTCGAGTACGCGGTCGAGTTCATCGCTGACGACGAGCTCGTCGAGGTCACTCCGGCCTCCATCCGCATCCGCAAGCGTTTCCTGAAGGAGCAGGACCGCAAGCGCGCCGAGAGGCAGGACGCGGCTGTTGCTTGACTGGCGCAAAGTCGGCATCCTGCCGCACTGCTCGGCCCATCCTGGGCCTCGGCCCTTCGGGCCCGGCGCTTCGCGCCGTCCAAAATCGCTCCTGGCGATTTTGTGCGCGGCCAGTCTCCTGACATAGTCGACCTCGCCGGCAAAGGAGCGGCCTTTGCCGGCTCACTTACTTGCTGTCGTCATGCCCGTGATGTCGATGAACTGCAGGAACTCCGCGCGGGTCCGCGCATCCTCGCGGAAAGTGCCTGTCATGCGGCTGGTGATCATGGAGACGCCGCGCTTGTGGACGCCCCGGGTGGTCATGCACTGATGCACCGCATCGACCACCACGCCCACTCCCCGCGGCCTCAGCACCTCGTCGATGCACCTGGCGATCTGCGCGGTCAGTTTCTCCTGCACCTGGAAGCGCCGCGCGTATCCGTCCACCACCCGCGCCAGCTTGCTGATGCCCACGACCTTGTCGGTCGGCAGATAGCCGACGTGCACCCGCCCGATGATCGGCGCCATGTGATGCTCGCAGTGGGACTCGAAGGCGATATCGCGCAGGACGATCATCTCGTCGTAGCCGCCGACCTCCTCGAAGGTGCGCCGCAGATAGTCCGCCGGGTCGGAGCCGTAGCCGGCGAACCATTCCCGGTAGGCCGATGCCACGCGGGCGGGCGTGTCGCGCAGCCCTTCCCGTGCGGGATCCTCGCCCGCCCAGCGCAACAAGGTTCGCACCGCCTCTTCGGCCGCCTCACGAGTCACGGGACGTGTGCGCCGCGCAGCCATCGGTGCCTCAGTCGAGCAGCCGCTCCATGCGGCCGATGATCGTCGAGGGCGCGACGCCGAGCGCCTTGCAGAGCTTCACGAGCGTGGTCAGCGTGGGCTGGCGGATGCCCCGCTCCATCTGGCTGACGAAAGACCTGTCGACGTCGGCGCTCAGCGCGAGGTCCTCCTGCGAGATGCCGCGGGTCTCCCGCTGCTCGCGCAGCACCCGGCCGAAAGCGGTTGCGATATGATCCGTCTGCATGTCGGCGTTGATTGGCGGTCTCCCGGCCCGTGGATGCGGCGCCAGGACGGTCCCCCCTTCGCGGGCATGATGATTCTTTCCATTGAGGCTTCTGGTCCACGGGACATATCCTACGAACACCATGTCTACCGCCGCTGATGACGCCAATCTCGCGCTGTTCTGCGACTTCGAGAACATCGCTCTCGGTGTGCGCGATGCCCGCTACGCGCAATTCGACATCACCCGGGTACTGGAGCGGCTGCTGCTCAAGGGCTCGATCGTCGTCAAGAAGGCGTACTGCGACTGGGAGCGCTACAAGGACCTCAGGGCCGGCATGCATCACGCGGGGTTCGAGCTGATCGAGATCCCGCACGTCAAGCAGTCGGGCAAGAACTCCGCGGACATCCGCATGGTGGTCGATGCCCTCGACCTCTGCTACACCAAGCCGCACGTCGACACCTTCGTCATCATCAGCGGCGACTCGGACTTCTCGCCTCTCGTCAGCAAGCTGCGCGAGAACAACAAGGGAGTGATCGGTGTCGGCGTGAAGAACTCGACTTCCGATCTCCTCATCGCCAACTGCGACGAGTTCATCTACTACGACGATCTCGTGCGCGAGCAGCAGAAGCCGCGCCGTGCGCCGCGCAAGCGGGCCCATGCGGCGGATGCCGCGCATGGCGCGCCGGAAGGCAAGGACGGGGAGCATGGCCACACGGAGGAGGACCGCAAGCAGGAAGCGTTCGATCTGGTTCTGGCGACGCTCGATGCGCTGCTCGCCGAGCGCGGCGCGGAGGATCGGATCTGGGGCTCCATGGTGAAGCAGGCCCTGAAGCGCCGCCGGCCCGGATTCAACGAGAGCTACTACGGCTTCCGCTCCTTCAACAAGCTGCTCGAGGAAGCCGCGCAACGCCATCTGCTCGCGCTCGAGCGCGACGAGAAATCAGGAGGCTACGTCATCCACGCGGCGGAGACCGCCGGCTGAGACCGGCTCCGCCGGCGCGGTGCCCGCGCCGTGCAAGGCCGCCGGAACGATACCGGCGGAGCGGAAGAGCTCGCAGGAGAGGGGCGGCGCCGCGCGGCGCGAATCCAACCATCTCGGCGCGTCCGCCGGCGCCCGAGGCCCGGCGCCGCGGACACCTTCCGGCCGAACCGTAGTCAACTGGTGTGCTGACATGCGACTGCGCAGGTTTGACCCGGCGCATGATACTCGCTAACGCGGCTCGCCGTCGCGGCGTCCGTTCTCGATGATCCGGCCGAGATATCGCTTCAGGCTCGCGACCTCCTGCGCGCTGAAGCCGGCCAGGTGGCGCCGCAACGCGCGGCGCAGCGCGGGCTGGATTTTCGGGATCAGGCTCTCTCCGGTACGCGTCAGGCGCAGGAATACGAGCCGACGGTCGCTGGTGTCGCGCTCGCGGGTGACCAGTCCTTTCTCCTGCAGCCGATCGAGCATCCGCGTCATCGATCCGGTGTCATAGTGGAGCGAGCGGCAGAGGCTCGCCGCGGTCTCGTTGTCGCTGCGCGCGAGATTCTTCAACACCTCGAACTGCGCACCCGTCACGCCGAAGGGCTCGAGCCCGGTATCGAAGCTCGTGAGCAGCGAGCTGCGCGCGCGGGTGATGAGCGCGCGCACACCGGGCCCCTCTTCCGGCAGTTCGGCCTCGCTCGTGCGCTCGGCGCCATTGGGGCGCCGGCGGGGTCGGCGCGGGCCCCGTGCTTGCCTCGAGCGCAGCGGGTTACGGCCCGTTGCGCCCCCACCGCGCGAAACTGTCCGGCTATCGACCATTGCTTGCTATTGAGGAGACCGCCGGTAAGATTACCGGCCGCGAGACTACTGCCGCGAGGATTACTGCTGTGGCAGTTACTTTTTCTCACTCCCGCAATGACTTTGTCAAGAATCGTTAAGGCGTGCGCCGCGGGCGCGCTGCTCGCCGCTGCCGCCGCCGCGCTCGCGGCCTGCGGCTCGCCGGGCAGGGGATCCTCCGAGGCGGCGCCTCCCGCGCCGCCACCGGTGACCGTGCTCGCGGTCGAGCCCCGGGACATTCCGCTGACGAGCGGCTTCACGGGCCGCCTGTCCGCCTATCGTGAGGCGAATGTGCTCGCCAGGGTGTCGGGCGTGCTCCTCAAGCGGCTCTACAAGGAAGGCACGCAGGTCAAAGCCGGCCAGCCGCTGTTCGAGATCGATCCGGCGCCCTACAAGGCGACGCTCGATGCCGCCCTCGCCGCTCTCGCGCAGGCACGCGCGAACGCCGCCAACGCTCACGCCAACGCGCAGCGCGACCGCGATCTCATCGCGAGCCACCTGGTCTCGCAGCAACAGCTCGACACGGACGAGGCGGCCGAGCGCTCCTCCGCCGCCGCCGTCAAACAGGCCGAGGCCAACGCAGAATCCGCGCGCATC
>JAGWPE010000356.1 GCA_028870635.1 Gammaproteobacteria bacterium
ACCTGCATGCGCCGCCAGCGGTTGCGCAGCGCGATGGCGACGGCGCGCTTGGCGGCGTCCTGGCCGATGATGTGCTTGTCGAGCTCCTGGACGATCTCTCGGGGGGTCAGCGATGACATGGTGCCAGACATGGGTTAGGAAGCCAGTTCCTCGATGGTGAGATTCCGATTCGTATAGATGCAGATATCGGCCGCAATGTTGAGTGAGCGCTCTGCGATGCTGCGCGCGTCGAGCTGCGTCGTCTCGAGCATCGCCCGGGCGGCGGCGAGCGCAAACTGCCCGCCGGAGCCGATCGCGGCCGCGTCGATGTCCGGCTCGATGACATCGCCGTTGCCGGAGATCACGAGGAGCTTGCCCGGATCGCCCACGAGCAGCAGCGCCTCGAGGCGTCGCAAGTAACGGTCCGAGCGCCAGTCCTTGGCGAGCTCGATGGCGGCGCGGGTCAGATTGCCGTACTTCTCGAGCTTGCCCTCGAAACGCTCGAACAGAGTGAATGCGTCGGCCGTTCCGCCCGCGAAGCCGGCGAGCACCTTGTCGTTGTAGAGCTTGCGCACCTTGCGCGCGTTGCCCTTCATCACGGTGTTGCCGAGCGTCACCTGGCCGTCGCCGGCGAGCGCCACGGCGCCGTTGCGCCGCACGCCGAGGATGGTCGTGCCGTGTGGATCGAATCGCTGCGAATCGGTCATCCGTCCTCTTTAACTCTTGGAGCTACTTGGTGCGCGTCTTGGGCCGCCGCGCCCGGGGGTGAGTGGCGTCGTAGATGCGGGCGAGGTGCTGGAAGTCAAGGTGGGTGTAGATCTGGGTCGTGGCGATGTCCGCGTGACCCAGCAGTTCCTGCACCCCGCGCAGCTCGGCGCCCGACTCGAGCAGGTGCGAGGCGAAGGAGTGCCTGAAGAGATGGGGATACACGTGGGCGGTAAGACCCTGGCGGCGCGCCCAGTACGCGACCCGCAGCTCGACGGCGCGCCGCCCGAGGCGCCGGCCGGAGCGGCCGACGAAGAGCGCCTGCTCACCGGCTCGCACGAGGCCCGCCCGCTCGGTGAGCCACTGCTCGAGAGTCCCGATCGCCATGCGTCCCACCGGCACCACCCGCGCCTTGCTCCCCTTGCCGAGCACGTGGACCGTACGATCGCGCAGATCGAGAGACCCCAGATCGAGGCCGACGATCTCCGCGAGCCGCAGCCCGGAGGAGTAGAGCAGCTCCATGATGGCCCGGTCGCGGGTGGCGAAAGGCTCCCCGGCGGGAATCTCGAGCAGGCGCGCCATCTGGTCCGCATCCAACGTCTCGGGCAGGCGCCTCGCCGCCTTGGGCGCACGCACGTCCTGCCCCGGATTGCCGCGAATGCGAGCGACGTCGGGCCGCTCCGCATCGGCAGCCGCTCTTCTCACCGCATGCGCTTCGCGCTGCAGGAACTCGTAGAAGCTGCGCACGGCCGAGAGCCGCCGTTGGATGCTGCGCGGGCCGAGGCCGCCGGCATGCAGCCGCGCGGCGAAGGATCGCAAATGCCCGCTGTCGACGGCCGACCAGCTGTCGAGCCCCGTCCGCTCGCAGTAGGACACCAGCGCCTGCAGATCGCGAGTGTAGGCAGCCAGGGTATGCGGCGAGCAGCGCCTCTCCACCGCGAGATACCGGCGGAAGCGCTCGATCCAGGCGGTAGCGGCCGGGGTCATGAGGTCCGTCCTCGTCTATGGGCGGAAATCGTCGAGACGATTTTCGCGAGACCCTACACCTTTCGCCGCGGGCCGGGGAACGGCCCTGGCCCGCTGTGCCATCGCTGGTGGACAGGTACGGTCCCGCGCAGCCGGGCGGATGGGGAGGGAGGCGGGTCGCGCGCCGCTCCCCGTGAGCGTCACGCCACCGGGCTCGTCCCCAGCGAGTCGGCGATCAGATCTGCCATGCGCGCCAGGAACTCGGTGCTCATTCCGGGATGGAAGCGGTCGCGGTCGGTGCTGCCGAGCGCGAGCACGCCGATCGGGCCGCTCCTGTCCGCGAGCGGCACCAACGCGACCGAGCCGATGTCGTTGGCGTCCTGGCCGAAAAGAAACTCGCGCTGCGAGTCGCGCACCTGGCCGCACCGCGGCTTGCCGCTCGCAAACAGCGTCTCGAACGATTTGAGCCCTGCATCATCGGGCGCGATGCAGCGCACGAAGCGCTGCGGCGCGAGGTCCGGGTACTCGCCGATCAACAAGAGCACGCCTCCGTGGAAGGCATCGAAGTCCTCCCGCAGGCTGGCTTCGATCAGCGTCACGGCCTGGCCCGGCGAGCGAGCGCGCAGGAGCTTGCGCGTGAAGCGGTGGAGCTTGTCCGCGATCGCATCGTTGGCGCGCGCGACGGCCACGAGCTCCGCGAGCTTGCTCTCGAGCGCGGCATGCTTCTCGCGCAGCACCTCGATCTGGCGCTCCACGAGGGAGATGGTGGATGCGCCCCGGGCATGCGGTACGCGCAGCCGCGTGAGCAGCGCCTGATGGCGCTCGAAGAAATCGGGATTGTGCTGCAGGTACGCGGCGATCGCGTCTTCCTCGTTTTCCTTGGTGGCCAACCCTCGGGCTTCTCTTGTCGTCATGTCTTCAAACCTCTACGTGGCCTGCGAAGGATACCTGCGCCGGTCCCGTCAGCCAGATGTGCTCTCCCGGACCGTTCCAGTTTACTCGCAACTCGCCGCCGCGCACGCTGACGTGCACTTCCCGGTCGAGCTCGCCCCAGCGCCGGCCCACCGCGACGGCAGCGCAGGCGCCCGTGCCGCAGGCCAGAGTCTCCCCCGCACCGCGCTCGTACACCCGCAGGCGAATGTGCGCAGGGTCCACGATCTGCATGAATCCCGCGTTCACGCGCCTGGGGAAGCGGGGGTGGCGCTCGATCGCCGGGCCGAGGCGCTCCACGGCGGCCGTATCGACCGACTCCACCGCGAGGACGGCGTGTGGGTTGCCGATCGACACCGCGCCGATCTCGACGTTGCCCTCGGCCACCTCCAGAGGATAGCGCTCCGCCTCCGCCTGCGCATCGAAGGGAAGGGCGCGTGGGTCGAAGCATACCGGCCCCATGTCCACGGACACCCGGCCGTCTTCCAGAATGCGCGCTCGAATGAGTCCCGCGGGACTGTCCATCGTGATCGTGCCCGTGCGTGCGAGCCCGCGCGCCGCAAGGAGCGCCGCGATGCAGCGGGCGCCGTTGCCGCACTGCTCCACCTCCATACCGTCCGCATTGAAGATGCGGTAGAACACGGCGGTGTCAGCGCGCCGGGGCCCTTCCAGCACGAGCGCCTGATCGAAGCCGATGCCGGTATGGCGGTCGGAGAGGCGGCGGATGAGCGCGCCGTCGAGCGGCAAAGCGCCGGGGGCGTCGAACACGGCGAAGTCGTTGCCGAGCCCGTGCATCTTGGTGAACTCGATGCGCATCACGGAATCGGATCATAACTCATAATCGAAACCGCTCACGCAGCTCGCCCGCCATCCGCCGGCTGACCGCGAGCGGCGCCTCGCAGCCGCGCAGCCGCACGAAGTACTGGCCGTCGGCGTTGCGCTCGATGCGGTCGAGGTGGCGTACGGCAACCAACGCGTTGCGATGGATCCGCACGAAGTCGGGAGCGAGCTCCTCCTCGAGCGCACGCAGGGAGTCCTCGATGAGGTCTTCGCCCCGCAGATGGCGCACCGTCGTGTACTTCTGCTCCGCGAGGAAATACTGCACCTCCTCGACGGGGATCAGGCGCAGTCCTTCGCGATGGCGCGCGGCGATGTGCGTGCGCCGCTCGGCTCTGGCGGCGGTCGCGAGGCGCTGCAACTGCGGCCGCGTGAGGCGTCCCGCCTGGGCGAGGGCGGCGGCCAGCTTCTCCTTGCGAATGGGCTTCAGGAGATATCCCACGGCGCGCGTCTCGAAGGCATTGACGGCATACTGATCGTATGCGGTCGTGAAGATCACCGCCGGCGGCTCCTCCAATGTGCTCAAGTGCCTCGCCGCCTCGATGCCATCCATGCCCGGCATGCGGACATCGAGCAGCACGACGTCCGGAGAGAGAGCGGTAGCGTGGCTCAGGGCCTCGGCGCCACCCCCGGCCTCGCCGACCACTTCCGCCTCTCCGATCTCCGCGAGCAGACTTCGCAGCCGCTCGCGCGCCGGGGGCTCATCATCCACGATCAGTACCTTGAGCATGGGCCTTCACGCATTCGCGCGCGCGCTCACGTGTGGGAAGCGCAGGGTCACGATGTACTCATCCTCGAAGCGGCCCGCCTTCACCAGCGCCAGATCACCATAGAGCAGCGCGAGCCGCTCGCGGATGTTGGCGAGCGCCAGCCGGTTGCCTTCGCGCTCGCTCTGCCGCTGCGCCACCGGGTTGCGGACGACGACCGTTATCAGGTCGCCCGCGAGCTCGCCGACCACGCTCACCGTGCCGCCCTCGGGCCGCGGCTCGATGCCATGATAGATCGCGTTCTCGATCAGCGGCTGCAGCAGCAGACCCGGCACGCGCGCATCGCGCGGCAGCCGCTCGACATCCCAGCTCACGCGCAGCCGCGGCCCGAGGCGCAGCTCCTCGATGCGCTGGTAGGTCCGCGCCACCTCGAGCTCCTCCTCCAGCGTGATGGTCTCACGCTGATCGCTCAAGGAAGCGCGGAAGAGATCCGCCAGGTCCTGCACGGCCTGCTCGGCGAGCACCGGGTCCGAGCGGGTGAGCGATGCGATCGTGTTCATGCTGTTGAAAAGGAAGTGCGGGCGGATGCGCGCCTGCAGGGCATGCACGCGGGCCGCGGCGCGCATCTCGATGTTACGCCGCCACTGGTGCGTCACGTAGAAGTACCGCAGCGCGACCCCTATGATCACGAAGCCGATGCCCATGTTGCGCAGCACGAACGGCCAAGCCGCAGATGGGAAGAACTCGGCCGTACCCGCACCCAGCGCGAGCTGGCTGCGCCCGATGAGGTACGCGGCGGCGGAGATCGCCGCGATGGCGGCCGTGAGCAGCGCCAGCACCACGGCCGATCCACGTGCGACGGTCAGCCGCTCGAGCCGCCGGCGGGTCCAGCAGAGGAGCGCCGCGCAAACGAGGCCCACCCAGAGCAGGAACAGCGAAGTCCGCGCAAGGTCCGCCCAGAAGTCGAGCGCTGCGCCTTGGGTTCCGCCCTGCCGGGCCAGCGCGAGCACGATGGCCGTCAGCTCGACGATGAGCACGATCGCGAGCGCCGCCCGCGAGGTGCAGAAGTCGGGGAGATAGAACGACTCCGCGCCGCCGCGCAGCGCCTGCCGCAGCATCGAGCTTCGGGTCAGGCGGATGGAGCGCGTCCTCGTGCGGGCTCGAAGAGCTCCGCCTTCAGGCGGAACGCGGCGGAGATGTCCTCATCGCCATATCCGCGGGAGATGAGCTCGGCATACTCGCTCAACATGCGCTCGACCACCGGCAGCGCGACTCCGAAGCGCGCCGCCATGTCACGGCAGATGGCCAGGTCCTTGGCATGCAGCCGCACGCGAAATCCCGCCGGATAGCTGCCGCGCGCCATGTTGGGGGCGCGGTGCACGAAGTACCAGCTGGAGCCGGCGCCCTTGCCGAGGGTGTCGATCAGCTTCTCGAGGGGCAGGCCCTGGGCGCGCGCAAACGCCATCGCCTCGGAGACCGCCTCGATGATGCCGGCGCACATGATCTGGTTGGTGGCCTTCGCCGCCTGCCCGCTGCCGGTGGGACCGAAATGCGTGACCGTGCGGCCCATGGCCTCGAGCACCTGCCGCGCACGCTCGAAGGCCTGGCTCGTGCCGCCGGCCATGACGGCGAGCGTCCCTTCGCGCGCCCCTTCCACGCCGCCGCTCACCGGGCAATCGAGGAACTCCACGCCCTGCTTGCCCAGAAGCTCCGCCGCTTTGCGCGCCGTGTCGGCTGCCACCGTCGAGCAATCGATCACCAGGGAGCCGGAAGCCAGTCCGGGAGCCAGGGCGCGCACGACCTCCAACACGTCATTGTCGGCCGAAACGCACAGGACCACCGCCTCGACTCCGGCTGCCAGCTCCGCGAGCGTGGCGGGCGCCGCGACCCCGAGCTCCTCGGCCAGCGAGCGCGCCTTTTCGGCCGTGCGGTTCCAGACAGCCGCGAGCAGGCCCGCACGATGGAGATTGCGGGCCATGTGCGTGCCCATCGCCCCCAGGCCTACAAAACCTGTCTTCATGCTTTGCAAAGAGCTCTCCCCGAAGCGCCGTTCGAAAGCAAGTGAATGAGCGGCTCAGGGCCGTTCCCTGGGCCGCGAGACCGAAAAGGCAACACGGTTGGCCGCTAAAACGGCCGAAGGCCTGTTTCAGCCAATATTACTAGGTGCCGCAATCGGCATCCATGGCCTGGCGGGCCTTGAGCCTGGCGGCGTCGGCGTCGGCGTCGGACAGATATTGGCGCTGGCCGCTCTTGTCGGTCGTGTAGATGCGGCGCGACTGGATCAGCCGCTCGTATTGCGCCTTCTCCTGGCTGCAGCGCTCAGCACGGGCCTTGGCCTCGTCCTGCTGCACGGCGTCGGCGTCGTGCTGCTGCTGGAGCTGGCTCGAAGCCGCCTTGTCCTCGCTCTGGATGCCCTGCGCCGCGGACGCCGGGGACCTGTGAGAGGTCTCCGTCCTGATGACCTTGGCGCCTGGCACCCACTGGTCGGTGTAGTGCACCTCGCCCTTCGCGTCTGTCCATTCATAGACGACGTCGGCGCGTGCGATCGCAGCCACCCCCAGAAGGGCAGCCATCGAAGTGGTCAGCAGGACGGCGATGGATCGTGACATGACCTTACTCCCCGGAGCACCGCCATTGTCCACCTGCGGCGGCCGCCGGTCCTTTGAACTCGGTCACACAAAGGGGCGGCAAGTCCTCACAGAAAGCAGATCGCGACCCGTTCCGGAAGCGAGAAGCCCCGGGCTGCGGTGGCAGCCCGGGGCTTGCGGGTCCCTGTCCCTGCAGAGACGGCGGCCTTACATGTCGTAGGCACGCTCGCCGTGGATGGTGATGTCCAGGCCCTCGCGCTCCTCGTCCTCGGTAACGCGCAGACCCATGACCAGCTTGATCAGGTAGAAGCCGATCGCGGCCACGACGGCGGTCCACACGATCACCACGCCGACGGCCTTGGCCTGGATGAGGAGCTGCGCCCAGATTCCGGGATAGGCGCTGCCGCCCGGGCCGCCGAGAGCAGGATCGTTGAAGATGCCTGTCGTGAGCGCGCCGAAGGTGCCGCCGAGGGCGTGCACGCCGAACACATCCAGGGCGTCGTCGGTACGGATCATCTTCTTCAGGCCTGTGACGCCCCAGAAGCACACCGGGCCGACCGCGAGACCGATCGCGAACGCGCCCGGAATGCCCACGTTACCGGCCGCCGGCGTGATGGCCACGAGGCCCGCGACCGCGCCCGAGGCCGCCCCCAGCATGGAAGGCTTGCCCTTGATGATCCACTCCGTGCCCATCCAGGCTAGCACCGCGCAGGCGGTGGCGAGGTAGGTGTTCATGAACGCGAGCGCCGCGGAGCCGTTGGCCTCGAGGGCGGAGCCCGCGTTGAAGCCGAACCAGCCGAACCACAGCAGTGAGGCGCCGATCATGGTCATGGTGAGGCTGTGCGGCGGCATGGGCTCCTTCCCGAGGCCGATACGCTTGCCGAGGATCATGGCGCCCACGAGACCCGCGACGCCCGAGTTGATGTGCACGACGGTACCGCCGGCGAAATCGAGCGCGCCCCAGTTGGCCAGGAGGCCGCCCACGGGGTGGTCAGCCGGATTGACGTCGAGGCCCGGCACGTACCACACCATGTGCGCCACCGGGCAGTAGCAGAAGGTGAACCAGAACGCCAGAAACACCATGATGGCGGAGAACTTGATCCGCTCCACCAGCGACCCGAGGATGAGACAGCAGGTAATCGCGGCGAAGGTGGCCTGGAAGCCGACGTACACCAGCTCATTCAGCACGACGCCCTTGTCGAAGGTTCCGATGTTGGAAAAGGCGCCGGTTGCCGGGTTGAAGGTGCCCGACAGGAATAGCCGGCTCAGGCCGCCGATGAACTCGTTGCCCGCGGTGAAGGCCAGCGAGTAGCCGTAGATGCACCACAGGACGGTGATGAGCGAGAAGCCCACGAACACCTGCATCAGCACCGAGAGCATGTTCTTGGTGCGGACCAGGCCGCCGTAGAAGAGGCCCAGCGCCGGTACCGACATCAGCAGCACCAGGGCGGTGGAGGTGAGCATCCAGGCCATGTCCCCCTTGTCGGGAGTCGGTACGGGCGCGTCGGCCGCCCAAGCCAGCGTTGGTGCGAGGGTCGCGAGTGCCGCGACGCCCGTCATTCGACGGATCGCTTTGAAGAGGATCGGAGCGGTGCGCATGTGGTCTCCCGGCGGTTCTCGAGTCTTTGGGCGCGTTTCGCGACGATCGGGCCGGAAATGGCGGCTGCACGACCGGTCTTCGCGCGCGTAAGCTAGTGAAGCGGGCAGTCAGGGTGCAGAATCCATGCCATCGCGATTTGCCCGTAATATCCGGGGCTTGCGCGGCAGCAGGCCTTCGCGCGCACTGTTTTGGTGCCGCGCGTCAGCGGCTTCGCCCCATCGAGGGGCATGAGCCTGGAGGTTGGAGATGATGGACAACTTACGTATCGATGAGATCGCCCGCCGGCTGCTCGAAGGCGTTCCGCCCGCGCTGCGCACCATCAGCAAGGACCTCGAGAACAACTTCCGCACGGTGCTGCGCTCGAGCCTCGGCAAGCTCGACCTGGTCACACGGGACGAGTTCGACACGCAGACCCGCGTGCTCGAGCGCACGCGCGCCCGCCTGGCGGAGCTCGAGGCGCGGCTGCAGGCGCTGGAGGGAGCGGCTCCCGGCGCGGCGCCCGGCGCCGGTTCCGGCTCTGCTCCTCCCGAGACGCCCTGAGGCCACTGATCCGGGCGAAACGCTCGCGCAGTCGGCGGCCGAGTACTCGAGCGGTGCAGGCCGCCCGCCAACCCCCGCTTCAGGGACGAACATGCCGTTGCCCGTCGCCACTCTGTCCTGTCGGGCTCAGGTGGGCCTCGAGGCGCCGCTCGTGCAGGTCGAAGTCACCGTGACGAGCGGGCTGCCGGCGTTCCAGCTGGTGGGACTGCCGGCGACGGTGGTACGGGAGAGCCGCGACCGGGTGCGGTCCGCGCTTCTTTCCTCGGACTTCGAATTCCCGAGCGGCCGCATCGTAGTCAACCTTGCGCCCGCTGAGATCCCCAAAGAGGGCGGCCGGTTCGAGCTGCCCATCGCCCTTGGCATTCTCATCGCCTCCGGACAGCTGCGGCCGGTACCGGCCGGCAGCGGCCCGCTCTGCGAGCTCTATGGCGAGCTGGGGCTGGGAGGGGAAATCAAACCGGTACGCGGGATCCTGCTCGCGGCCGCACATGCCAGCCGCGACGGACACGAGCTGATCGTCCCTGCCGCCAACGCTGATGAGGCGCTCATCGGCGCCGCTGCTGCCGTCCGGGCGGCTTCACACCTGAAGGAAGTCTGCCGCCATCTCACCGGGGAACAGCCGCTGTGCTTGCACAGGCCAATGCTTCCCGCCCGACCGCCCGACCCGCATTTCGGCGCCGCACTTGACTTCAGTGACGTCAGGGGACAATTCCAGGCCAAGCGGGCGCTGCTCATCGCCGCCGCCGGCTCCCACAGCCTCCTGATGATCGGACCTCCGGGCTGCGGCAAGAGCATGTTGGCGCAGCGTCTGCCGGGCCTGCTGCCGCCGCTCGCCGAAGGCGAGGCACTGGACTGCGCGGCGATTGCCTCCGTGAGCACCGCCGGTTTCAACATGAGCGGCTTCGGACGCCGTCCGTTCCGCTCACCGCATCACACGGCCTCGGTGGCATCTCTGGTCGGCGGCGGTTCCCGCGCGCGCCCGGGAGAGATCAGCCTCGCCCACCATGGCGTGCTGTTTCTCGACGAGCTGCCGGAGTTCGACCGTGAGGTACTCGAGGCGCTGCGGGAGCCGCTGGAGGCCGGCGTCGTGAGAGTCGCGCGAGCCGCCGCGCACGCGGACTACCCGGCGGAGTTCCAACTGATCGCCGCCATGAATCCCTGCCCCTGCGGTCATCTGGGCGATCCGGCCGGAGACTGCCGCTGCACAGCGGCTCAGACTCAACGATACCGCGCGCGAATCTCCGGTCCTCTCCTCGACCGCCTGGACATGCACGTGCAGGTTCCGCGGATCGAGGTCAGCGACTTCGACGATCGTACCGGCAGAGGAGAGCCGAGCGCCGTCCTGGCGGCACGGGTGGCCGCCGCGCGCTCGTTGCAGCTCGCGCGCCAGGGCCGCTGCAACGCGCGGCTGACGGATGCTCAGGTGGATCAGTGTTGCACCCTGCAACAGCGCGCCCGCGCGCTGCTCGACCGCACCATGAAGCAGCTACGCTTCTCCGGCCGGACGCGCCAGCGCATCCTCAAGCTCGCCCGCACCATCGCCGATCTCGACGGTCGGGAGACCATCGCCGACACCCATGTCAGCGAGGCGGCGATGCTGCGATGTCTGGACCGGGAGCGGGCTATTTCTTCTTGCCGCTGACCATGGCCGGATCGACCAGGGAGACCATGTAGTTCACGGCCTGCTCCACCATGGGATCCGGCACGTCGGTGCGGCCGCCCTTGGCCGGCATGGTGCCACTGCTCCCGGTGAAGCCGTGCAACGCGTGGTCGTAGAGGGTAGGCAGACCCTTGGCAATGTGCGAAGCCCAGGCCGCCTTGTCCCCCGCCTTCGGCGCGCCCGCTACGCCGGCGCCATGGCAGGCGCTGCAGGTCTGGTCGAAGAGATCCTTGCCGCTCGTCGGCATTGCAGAGCCCGAGGAGCCTCCGGCCTGCGCGGTGGCGCCCTCAGGGGGCTTGATCGCCAGGGCGGCATTGTTCTGCCCCGCGACCGCCTCCTGCTGGACGGGCGCGATGCGCGCCTCGACGCTCTTGTAATATTCCGGCCCGCTCATCACTTCCTTGCCTTGGGTGGCGGAACCGATGGAGCGTGCCACGACGAAGAGCACGACCGCGAAGGCGACCAGAATGCCGATCACCAGGCTGAACATGTTGATGAAATGGGTGTCCTGCTTGCTCACCGACGCCTCGCACGCGATTCGCGAACACGAAGCGCGCAGTATAGCCGTTTGGCTCGAGCCTTCGTAAATGGGGTAGTGGGTCTGACCCACTACCGTAAATGGCGCGGCGCGCTCCATCCGCGTATGATTTCCGGTCCCCACCGGGGCGGCGCGCCCGTAGCTCAGTTGGATAGAGTGGCAGCCTCCGAAGCTGCAGGTCGCTGGTTCGAATCCAGTCGGGCGCGCCAATGAATTCAAATCTCCCGGGCAGCGATTACCGCTGGTTCGACAAAATCGCCTGGAGCGATTTTGGACGGCGCGCAGCGCCGGGCCCGCAGGGCCGAGGCCCGGGATGGGCCGAGCAATCCAGTCGGGCGCGCCAATCAGCCAATGGCATTCACCGCGAGCACATGGGCGAGGCGATCCCCCGCCGCGACCCGAAGCGGCAGGCATAGCCCCGGGTGAGCTCCGCCCCGAGCAGGAATACCTGCGCGGAGTAGTACACCCAGAGCAGGACCACGATCACCGAGCCTGCCGCGCCGTACGTCGATGCGACGGTGCTGCTGCCCAGATAGAGCCCGATCGCGTACTTCCCCGCGGTGAACAATACCGCCGTGATCAGCGCCCCCGCCGCCACGTCCTTCCAGGCGAGCCTCACGCCGGGCAGCACCTTGTAGACGGTCGCAAAGAGCAGCGCTGCCAGGCCGAACGAGATGAGAGAGCTCGTCCAGCGAAGGACCACGCCGACGATGAATATGCCGCGCGACAGCGTCTCGAGCGCGCCCAACGCGGCGCTGAAGAGCAGTGACGCGAGCAGCAATCCGCTGAGCGCCATGATCAGCCCGATCGACAGCAGCCGGGTGCGCACGTACTCCCAATACCACCGCCGGCTCTCGGCCGGCACACTCCAGATCTCATCCAGCCCGGACTTCAATTCGACGAGGGCGGTATCCGCGCTGAGAAGCAGAGTCACCACGCTGATCGCCGTCGCGACCACTCCGGCCGTGGGCCGGTGCGCCCGCATCAGGATCATCTGCACCTCGGCCGCCGCCTGCGGTCCGATCATGGCGCTCACCTGCTGATGGATCTCGCCCCGCGCCGTGCCCTGCCCGAAGAAAAACCCCGCCACCACCACGGCGAGCAGAAGGATCGGACCCAGTGAGAATACGGTGTAGAAGGCGAGCGCGGCCCCGATACGCGACGCGCGATGCTCGCTCCAGCCGTTCGCCGCGTCCTTGATCAACGACCAGATCTCTCGCGCACACCCGCCGAGCCAAGCCGGAATGTTGAGCATACCGGCGGCCGCGCAACCGTCGTGCCGCAGCATTTACTCGGAGCGCGGGCTCGGCTTCTTCTCGAGCTGCTCGAGCTGCTCGAGCGCCAACGCGGCCGATACGTGCGCGAGATGGGTCAGCCCCTGGGGAAAATTCCCCAGCATTTCGCCCCGCTTCGGCTCGAACTCCTCCGCAAAGAGCCCGAGATCGTTGGCGCAGCGGCTCGCCCGGTCGAAAGCCTCGCGCGCCTGCGTGCGCCGGCGCTGGTGCGCCAGACACTCCGCCAGCCAGAAGGTGCATGCGACGAACACGCCTTCCTTGCCGCGCAGTCCGTCTTTGGCCTTGTACCGCAGCACCAGTCCGTCGCGCGACAGGTCCTTGCGGATGGCGTCCGTCGTGCGGACCATCCGCTCGTCATCCCACGCCACGAAATCGACCGCCGGCAGCAGCAGCAACGCCGCGTCCACATCCTTGCTGCCGTAGCTGCGGACGAAGATACCGCGCTTGCGGTCATAGCCGCGCTTCTCGATGTCCTTGCGCATGCCGTCGCGCTCCTCGCGCCAGCGGTCGAGCGGCGCCGGCAATCCGTAGCGCTCGGCGAGAGCGATGCCGCCGTCGACCGCCGCCCAGCACATGACCTTCGACTGCACGAAGTGCAGCGGCCGCGAGCGGATCTCCCAGATGCCGCGATCCGGAAGGTGGCGCCGGGCGATGGCCACCTCCACGATCGCCGTGAGAAATCCCCAGTAGTTCTCATCCGGCTGCTCGCCGCGCTCGCTCCAGCGCCAGGAGAGCTCCATCACGAGACCATACATGTCCGCCTGGAACTGTCGGGCCGCGCCGTTGCCGATGCGCACCGGACGCGAGGCGCGCCAGCCCTCGAGCTTCGGCAGATCGATCTCCGGCAAGCGGCGCTTGCCGTCGACGGCATAGAGCACCTGCAGCTCGTGCGCGTTGCCCGAGGCGGTTCGCTGGATGAAGCGCCGCATCCCTGCGGCCTCGGCCTGCAGGCCGAGGTTGCTCAAGGCATGCACCGTGAAGATGGAGTCGCGCAGCCAGCAGAAGCGGTAATCCCAGTTGCGCTCACCGCCTGCCTGCTCCGGCAGCGAGGTGGTCGGCGCCGCAATGATCGCGCCCGTCGGCGCGTAACAGAGCGCCTTCAACACGATGGCCGAGCGCGCGACGGCCGTGCCGCTGGCCTTGCCCGGCGGCGAGCGCCCGTCCTGACATCTGATCTTCGCTGCCCAGTCCCGCCACCAGCGCAGCGTCTCCTCGTAGTGCTCCTGCAGGTGCGCGACCTCCTTCTCGCCGGAATGCCCGTGCTCGGACTCTTCCGGCGGCAGGAACTGCACCCCGATGTGGTAGCGCGACTCCGCATGGACCTCGAGCACTCCCTCGAGGTCGTGGTCTGCGCCGGGACGAAGCGGCGCGTCCCCCAGGATCACGAGTCCCGCGTTGCTGCCGACCGCCACGTGGGCGCAGGGGGAAGCCGGGCGAATCCAGGGCTTGACCTCGCCGAAGTCGAGCCGCGGCACGAACCTGACATTCAACCTCAGCGCGCCGCTGACCCCTTCGATGATCCGCACGATCTCGCGGCGAGGCCGTTCCCGCCCGCCCGCGCGCATGGCGAAGAAATCGATGAGCCGCGCCTCGCCTTCGCGCGAGCGGAAGGTGGTCACCAACACGAGGCTCTTCTCGAGGTACTCGCGGCGCGAGCTGAAACGCCCCGCCGGGCAGATCTGGAAATAGCCGCCGTTGCTCCAGTCGAGCAGCCGTCCGAAGCAGCTGTCGGAATCGAACCGCGGCAGGCAGCACCAGTCGATCGAGCCCTGCCGGGACACGAGCGCCGCGGAGTGGCAGTCGCCGATCAGCGCGTAATCCCCTATCGGCGGGTACTCGTCCGAGCGCCTCATTGCCGGCTCTCGCCTCCGGTCAGCCGTTGCGGGAGCCGTTCATCTCTTCGGTCATCCGGCTGATCATCTCGCGGTAATCCTCGATAGCCGCGGTAATCACCCGCGCCGCATCCTCGTAACCGTACCGGCCGACCACGGCGATCTTGGGGGGCTCTCCGGGCACCAGCTTGTAAGTCGAGAAATAATGCTCCAGGCGCTCGAGCAGCGCGGGCGGCAGGTCCGACAGATCACGCGCGCCGCCCCAGATGTAGTCCCCGTCCAACACCGCGACGATCTTGTCGTCCGCTTCGCCCCTGTCGATGATCTTCAGGCCCCCGAGGACCCGCGCACGCAGCAGGATCTCCGAGTGGGTGATCGGGCGCTCGCTGATGACGCAGATATCGAGAGGATCGCCGTCGCCGCGGTCGCAATCGATGGCGAGGCGCCGCACCCGCTCTCCGCAGTAGGTTTGCGGCACGAAGCCGTACAGCGAAGGCGGATGGGAGGAGGTGCGCTGCGGGCGGTCCACGCGCAGATAGCCGGTGGCCTTGTCCACCTCATACTTCATCAGGTCGAACGGTGTGATCTCGATGAAGGCGTTGACCACGCGGGGGCATTCGGGCCCGGGCTCGAGCCCATGCCAGGGATGAGGACGCCAGCGGGCGTAGCCGAGCGGCGAGTCGGATGTCATACGGTCGTTTTTCTTTCGCGATCGATTCGGCGCCTCCGCATCATGTGCGGACGAGGCGGAAGCGCCGATGCTGCTGAGGGGCTCGGTATTCAGCCCGAGCGTCGGCCAGCGATTTTAGCTATTGAGGCGGCGGATTTCCGCTGTTCTGCGCCGGCGGCGGGCCGTTGGGGTTGGTGCTGGGCGGCGGCGGCGGCGGATTCTCCTCCGGTGCGCCACCGGGCTGCGAGCTGGGCGCGTTGCCCTGCGGAGGTGCCTGCTCGTTGGACGGTGGAGTGCTCGGAGTGGTCGTCTCGCTCGGCGGAGCGTTGGCCGAGCCGCCGCCGGGATTATTCGAACTGCCACTGCCCCCGCACGCCGCCGCGGAAAGCGAGAGCGCGACGACAGACAGCAATAACAAGCTGCGATTCATAGGGATCACCTCCGAAAGGAAGTCGCCAGACGGAGGGGCGGTGTCGCAAGCCTCGTTCCACCTCGGGCCGCGCGCACTCGGCGGTCATCGGGTGGCAAGCGCCGGCTACTTCTTGGCGGCGCGCTTCTTCTTCTTGGCCGGATCCTTGGCGCGCGACTTTCCGAAGGAGCCCCGATAGATCTTGCCCCGCCGGGACCGCATATCACCCTTGCCCATTACTGCCTCGCCTCATCAAGCCTTCTTGCGACCGGCGCGCAGTCTACGGCGTGCCCGTGCGAAAGCAAGTGAAAAAGCGGCCCGAGGCCGCCCTCGGGTCGCGAGGCGATCAAAGCCAGCGGGCTGGCCGCGCAAATCGCCGGGAGCGATTTGCACCAGTGGAAAAGGAAAAGGCCGGCCCCTCGAGCGGGCCGGCCCTCAGGATCGGCTGTTTACCAGCGCTTCGGAGCGCCGCCGCCCCGTCCGCCGCCGCCGCCGCCGCCGCCGGTGCGCTCCTGCGCCTCGTTCACCCGCAGGGGGCGCCCGCCGAGGTCCTTGCCGTTCAGGTTCTGAATGGCCCGGGAAGCGTCAGCGCGCGACATTTCCACGAATCCGAAGCCGCGGGGCCGGCCGGTGTCCCGGTCGGTG
>JAGWPE010000038.1 GCA_028870635.1 Gammaproteobacteria bacterium
AGTGTCAGCCGGTGCGGAATGATGTCGAAATCGACCGAGGCGAACTCGGCCAGCTGTTTGTAGACGCGCTCGCCGTTGTCGAAGAAGCCGATAGGCGGCACTGGAGTAAAGGCCGGCGACCCCGGCCACGGCTGGATCGGCAGGAAGCAGTTGGTCGTCGGGCCGCCGGGCGCGCAGTTCGGTACGCTCTTGTACATCCACTCCGTGTCGTCGTAGATCTTGTAGTCCTCGTAGAAGAGCCCGACCTGGCCGCGCAGCCGCCAGTCGGTCGGTGTGCTCAGGCGCAGCTCCTGGCTCACGTGCGTGTCCCTCTCCGTGTCGCTCCACACCGAGCTCGGCGAGTAGCAGGTGGCATTGGCATTGCCGACCTTCGAGCTGTATGAGACCCCCGTGCACTGATAATAGTAACCGTACCGGCCGCGCGCATAGTTGGTGTAGTCCACCACCTGCTCGATGTTGCGGTCGAGATACGCGCCGGCGTAGACGAGGTCCAGCGGCCCCACTTTGCCCTTGATCTGCAGGGCGGTGTTCTCGAACTTGTCCTTGTCGAAGGACGGATTGAACAGATTGACCGAATAAGCCGGCAGCGGCTGACCGCCGATCGGTACGCCGCCGGGATTCGTCAGGCCGGCGCCCTCGCTGCCGAACGGCATCTCATAGAAGACGCCCTGCGCATCCGCGTTCTGGTACATCTGACTGAGCAGCACGCTCCAGGTGTCATTGACCTGGTAGAGGAGCTCGCCGCGGATGCCGTTATAAGTGAGCGGATTGATGTTATTGGCGGCGATCTGGTAATTGTTGATCACCATGCTGTTGGTCGGCACCACGCCGCCGTTGGAATCGGCGAGGCCGAGATCCTGGCTGCCGCGCGCAAAATATGCCGGCTGGTTGTCGATGTAGCCGCCGCGGCGGTCATTGAAGACCACCACGCGACCCGCCAGCTTGTTCTCGATCAGCGGAAAGTTGAACACCGCGTTTATGTTGGTGTTCGGATCGCCGCCGGCCGTGACGCCGTAGCCGGCATTGACGTCGGCTTCGAACGTGTCCAGCTTCGGCTTGTTCGTGATGAAGCGCACCACGCCCGCCTGCGCGCCGGCGCCAAAGAGCGTGCCCTGCGGACCCTCGAGGACTTCGATGCGCTCCAGGTCCACCGCGTAGACGTCGAGGTCGCGGCCCGGCAGCAGCTCCGACTGGTCATCGAGGTAGACGGCGACGTTCGGGAAGAGTCCGACCGAGCCCTGGCCCTGCGTCCCGAGCACGCCTGTCGAGAGGCCGCGCATGAACAGGGTTCCCATGCCCGGGCCCTGCGAGCCGGTGCTGACGTTCGGCAGATACTTCACGTAATCCGCGAACGTCTGCACATTCAGGCTCTGCAGCGTCTTGCCGGTCATGGCCTGGATCGTGATCGGCACGTCCTGGATGTTCTGTGCCTGGCGCTGCGCGGTCACGATCACGGTCTGCAGCGTGTCGGAGCTGGCGCTGGCCGTCGCGGTAGCCGCAGTGCTCGTCTGCGGTGCGTCGGCGGCCAGTATGGCGTGCGCGGCGGAGGCGCTCAGGATTGCAGCGATCGTGCGCGACAGCTTGTGATTCGGTTTCATTCGGTGACCTCGGCAGGTTGCGAACTTGTTGTCTTCCCCGGCGGTGGGCCAGCCCCTTTGGCCCGCCGGGCGCCCCGTCGCTCCGGCTCGCACTCGATGCTCCCGTAATCACGGCGCCGCGGCTTGTGAGTTCGCGACGCATGGATTGCGGATTTACGACACACCGCAGATCAGTCCGATTCAGGCTTCCACACGGCCTCGCGGCGCGAAAGCCGAGAATTTCTATGGACCCATCGGAAAAAGGCATGCCGCCGCGGGGTCCGCTCCGCCCCGAGCCGAGCTATGCTGCCACGATCGATGGGGGAATTCGACTACATCATCGTCGGGGCCGGATCCGCCGGTTGCGTGCTGGCCAATCGCCTCACCGAGGGCGGGCGGCATCGCGTGCTGCTCCTCGAGGCCGGCGGCAGCGACTTCAGCCCCTGGATCCGCGTCCCCATCGGCTATGCCCGCACGTTCACCGACCCGCGTTACAACTGGATGTACCAGACGGAGCCCGAGCCTGCGCTGGAGAGCCGCATTGCCTTCTGGCCCCGCGGCAAGGTGTTGGGCGGGTCGAGCTCGATCAACGCCATGGTGTTCGTGCGCGGGCAGCCGTCGGACTATGAGGACTGGCGCAACGCCGGAAATCCCGGCTGGGGATGGCAGGACGTGCTGCCTTACTTCCGCAAGCTCGAGGATCACGCCTGGGGCGCATCGGAGTATCATGGCGCCGGCGGGCCGGTGCACGTACACGATCCATCCGCCACGGCGCACCCGCTCTGCCGAACCTTCCTCGCGGCCTGTGCCGAGGCCGGTATCGCTATTACCCGCGATTTCAACGGAGCCGAGCCCGAGGGCGCCGGCCTCTGGCAGGTCACGATCCGTAACGGAGTGCGCGTCTCCAGCGCGAGCGCCTACCTGCGGCCGGCCCTGCGCCGACCCAACCTCGAGGTGGCGACTGACGCACGCGTTGCACGTGTGCTCTTCACCGGCGCCGCCGCCACCGGCGTCGAATACTCGCGAGGCGGATCGCGGCTCACCGCCGCCGCCCGCCGCGAGGTGCTCCTCTCGGCCGGCGCCATCGGCTCGCCGCAGCTCCTCGAGCTCTCCGGCATCGGCGACCCGGAGCTCCTGCGGCGGCTCGGAATCCCGGTGCTCGCCGCCCGCCGCGGCGTGGGGGCCGGGTTGCAGGATCACGTCTGCGTGTCGTATTTCTATCGCTCCAGGGTGCCGACGCTCAATGACGAGCTCGCGCCCTTCCTCGGCAAGGCGCGAGCCGCCCTGCGGTATGCGCTGCGCCGGCAGGGGCCGCTCTCGATGAGCGTCAACCAGGCCGGCGCCTTCGTGCGCAGCCGCCCGCAGCTCGGCCGTCCCAACCTGCACATCTACTTCAATCCGGCGAGCTACAGCACCACCACCAGCGGCCAGAGCCGCCGGCTCCTCAACCCCGACCCGTTTCCGGGCTTTCTCATGTCGTTCAACACCTGCCGCCCGACGAGCCGCGGCAGCGTGCACCTGCGCAGCCCCGACCCCCTGGCGAGCCCGGCGATCACGCCCAACAGTCTGTCGACGCCGGAGGACGTGGCGGATGTGTACGAGGGAGCGCGCATGCTGCGCCGGATTTCCGCCGCCAAGCCGCTGGCCGCGGTGATCGAGTCGGAGCTGCTGCCCGGAGAGCGCATCCACTCCGACGCGGAAGTGCTCCAGGACTTCCGCCGCCGCGCAGGCTCGGTGTTCCATCCCTGCGGCACCTGCGCGATGGGCGCCGACGCCACGAGCTCCGTGGTCGATTCCCGCCTGCGGGTGCACGGTGTGGCCAAGCTGCGCGTGGTCGACGCCTCCGTATTTCCGGCGGTCACTTCCGGCAACATCAACGCGCCGACGCTGATGGTGGCCGAGAAGGCGGCCGATCTCATTCTGGAGGACGCGCGCGGATGAGCGAGACACGAGCTGACCTCGATCCCGAAGCCGCGCCCGGCGAAGAGCGTGTCACGGCCGATACCGCCTCGCTCGCGGAGCGCTGGTATGTCGCGATCATGATGTGCGTGGTGTACACGCTGAGCATCTGCGACCGCTACTCGATCTCGACCGTGCTCGAGCCCATCCGCAAGGAGCTGCATCTCTCCGATGCCAACATCGCCTTCCTCACCGGCGTATCGCTCGCAATCTTCTACGTCATCTTCGGCTTTCCCCTCTCCTGGCTGATCGACCGCAGGAGCCGCCGCGCCATCATCGGCGCGTGTCTCATCGCCTGGTCGGCGCTCACGGTCGCGACGGGGCTGGCGCGCAGCTATTGGCAGCTCCTCTGGGCGCGCATCGGAGTCGGCGTCGGGGAAGCTGGGGGCACCCCCGGAGCCAACTCGATGCTGTCGGACTACTTCCCGGCGGCGCGCCGGCCCATGGCGCTGCAGGTATTCTCGCTCGGCGCACCGATCGGCGCCTGGCTCGGCTCGCAGGTGGCGGGGGCGATCGCCTACCGTCTCGGCTGGCGCACCATGTTCCTCGCGCTCGGGATACCCGGGATCCTCGTAGGCGCCCTCGTGCTGCTCACCATCCGCGAGCCGGCACGCGGCGGCCTCGACCGCCGCGCGGACCGGCATGCTGCCCCGCCCTTCCTCGAGACGATGCGTTTCATGCTGCGCCAGCGCTCCGCGGTGCACCTGATCATCGGCAGCTCCGTGGTGGCGTTGTGGGGCTGGGGCCTCATGTGGTGGACGCCCGCCTTCCTGATGCGCAGCTACGGGCTCAACGTCGATCAGGCCGGCGGGATGCTCGGCCCCATCCACCTGATCGGCGGCAGTCTCGCCATGATCGCCAGCACGTGGCTGCTGTCGCGGCCTTGGCTCTCGAGCCAGCAACGCATCCTGCGCCTTCTCGGCGTCAACGTCGCGCTGGCCACGGTGGTGACGGCCGTGCTCTATTCCACCCATTCCCTCGCGCTCACGCGGGCGCTCTTCTGGCTCTACATTCCCTCCATCTACGTGTACATCGGCCCCGGCTTCGGCATCCTGAACAACCTGGCGCGGCCGGGCATGCGCGCGGTGTACTGCGCCACCGTGCTCTTCACCGCCAACCTCGGCAATCTCATCATCGCGCCGCAGATGGTCGGGGTCCTGAGCGACCTGTTCGCGCCGCACCACGTTGCAAACGCCGAGTCCCTGCGGCTCGCGATGCTGTGTCTCGTGCCCACGGGATTCTGGGCGGCATGGCACTACTTCCTCTCGGCCCGCCACGTGCTCGATGACGAGCGGCGCGCCGCCGGCGAGCACGCGGCAGCGGTGTAGCTTTCAGGCCAGGTGTAGCTTTTCAGGTCAAAGGAGGCGCGCCGCCCTCGGCCGTCCGCCCGGCGATGAGCTCATCGAGCCCCTGCGCACAGGCGGCTGCCGCCGCGGGGGCCGTGAACTCGCCGAGGACCTGCTTCCACTTGGCGTGCGCGCGGTCGGTGGAGGTGAGGGAGCCGCGCTCGGTCCAGGTGCCGAAGTTCGACCAGTCCGCGATCATCGGCTCGTGGAATGCGGTGCGGTAGCGCTCCATGGTGTGCGCCGCCGCGAAGAAATGGCCGCCGGGCGCCACTTCGGCGATGGCCGCATACCCGAGCGCGTCTTCGTCCGCCGGCGGCGGCGTGCAGAGCTCGGCGAGCATCTGCAGCATTTCCACGTCCGTCACGCATTTCTCGTAGGAGTTGGTCAGCCCGCCCTCCATCCAGCCGGCGGCGTGCAGACACACGGTCGCCCCCGCGAGCACGCTGGCCCAGAGGGAGAATTGGGTCTCCAGGGCCGCCTGCGCATCCACCACGTTGGCCGCGGTGCCGGCGCCGGCGCGCCACGGCAGCCCGATGAGGCGCGCGAGCTGGCCGGCCCCCAGCGTCGCCTGCAGGTGCGTGGGCGTGCCGAAGGCAGGCGATCCCGATTTCATGTCGACGTTGGAGAGAAAGCTGCCGTAGAGGAGCGGCGCGCCGCGGCAAGCGAGCTGCGCGAGCGCGATGCCGGCGAGCGCCTCCGCATGTTGGAGCGTCAGGGCGCCGGCAATGGTGATCGGCGCCATTGCGCCGGCGAGGCAGAACGGTGTCATGATCACCGGCTGGCCGTGCCGCGCGAAATCGATGATGCCCTGCGCCATCGACCGGTCGAGCACGCGCGGGGAGTTGCTGTTGATCACGGTGTAGGTGTATGCGCCCTTGCGGAAGTCCTCTTCGGACTTGCCGCGGGCCATGCGGATCATCGCGAAGCTGTCTTCGACCTGAGCCGTGCCGCGTGCCATCACGATCGGCATTTTGTCCGAAAGCGTCAGCTGCGCGCGCATCATCGCGTAGTGGCGCAGGTGTACGGGCACGTCCTGCGGCTCCGTATGGTTGCCCAACACGTGCAGCACGTCGAAGTGCTGGCTCAGCTTGATGAGATCGACGAAGTCGGCGAGCGAGCCCGGACGGCGCCCGCGCTCCAGGTCGCTCACGTTCGGACAGCTCGAGCCGCCGATGAAGACGAGCGAGCCGGCCGAGAACTCGACGGTGCGCGCCGGGTCGCCGCCGTAGCCTTCGAACGAGCGCGGACAGCTCTCGAGAGCCGCCGCAACGATGTCCCGGCCGAGCCTGACCATCTCGGTGTCCTCGGCCACCAATGCGCCTGCCCGGGCGTAAAGCGCGCGCGCCTCCGGCAGCAGCACCTTGATGCCGAGCGTCTCGAGAACCTTCAAGGCGTTCTCGTGGATCGACGCCACGGCGTCGTCGGAAAATACGCCTTGCGGGGTGAAAGGATTGCGCAATCGCCGGTACGCGCTCGCGCGAGCGGGGCCGGAAGGCCGGGGCCCCTGACCGGATTGGCGTCGGTTCTGCCGCATGGTCGCACTATAGCCAACTGCGCGGGGCGCGCCGATCGCAAAAACTCATACGCTGATCGCGCCGGCGCATTCCGGGTAGAATTCCAACAATGACTGCGATCGCGGCCACCTGGCAACTGCTCCTCGGCATGGGCATTCTGATGCTCGGCGCGGGACTGCAGAGCACGGAGATCAGCCTGCGCGCGACGCTCGAGGGATTTCCAGCGCCGCTCACCGGCGCGGTGATGTCGTGCTACTACCTCGGCTACATGCTCGGCACGGCGCTCGCCCCGCGCCTGGTGCGCCGGGTGGGCCACATTCGCGTCTTCGCCGCCATGGCGGCGCTCGCTTCCGCATCGATCCTGGCGCAGGGCCTGCTCATCGCCGCGCTGCCCTGGGCGGTGCTGCGCGGATTCTCGGGGCTCGCCTTCGCCGCGATCTACGTGGTGGCCGAGAGCTGGCTCAACGACCGCTCGAGCCGCGCAACCCGCGGCAGTCTCCTCGCCATCTACATGGCGGTGCTCTACATCGGGCTCGGCAGCTCGCAGTTCCTGCTGATCCCGACCGATCCGCGCACCACGGCGCCTTTCATGCTGGTGGCGATTCTGATCTCGCTCGCCATCGTGCCCATCGTGATCGCGGCGCAACAGGCGCCCGAGATCGCGTTGCCGCAGAAGGTCAGATATCGCGATCTCTACCGCGACTCGCCGCTCGGCGTCGTGGCGGTGACGGTCGCGGGCATGGTGACATCGAACGTCTACTCGATGGGCCCGGTGTACGCGAGGCTGAGCGGCCTGGACACTTCGGGCGTGGCGATCTTCATGGGCGTCAGCGTCCTCGCCGCCGTGGTCATGCAGTACCCGGTCGGCCGCCTTTCCGACCGCATCGATCGCCGCACGGTGATCGCCGCGATCTGCATCCTCGCGACGCTGAGCGCCGCAGTGCCCGCGGCCTTCCGCGCGTTGCCGCACGGGCTCGTCCTCGCGCTCGCCGCGGTGTTCAGCGGGCTCGCCTTCACGCTCTATTCGCTAGGCGTGTCTCACGTCAACGACCATCTCGAGCCCGCGCAGATGGTCGCCGCGAGCGGCGCGCTGCTCAGACTCAACGGCATCGGCGCCGCGTTGAGCCCCATCCTGGTGGGCGGCCTGATCGCGCATTTCGGACCGCGGGCGTACTTCGGCAGCCTCGCTGCGCTCACGGCCATCCTCAGCGTCTACGACCTCTGGCGCAAGATGCGCCGCAGGCCCCCGTCGCGCAAGCAGCCATTCGGACCGGGCAAGAGCGCCGTCTAGGCTCGTTATCGCGGATTTGCATGACGCCTCGCAATTTCGCATGGGCCCCGGCCGGACGGCTGTCGCCTGGGGACATGCGGAGGTCGCAAATTCACCCCAGCGGGCGCCACCCCTCGGCTACCATTTTTCTCGAGGGCCTACGCCCCGGATCCGAGGACCGAGCATGCCAGAGCAGTCCGAGTTCAACCTGCGCGATTTGAACGACCAGGAGCTCACCGAGCAGGTTCACGACGACCTTTACAACGGGTTGCGCGACGAGGTCGTGGAGGCGACGAATATCTTCCTCGAGCGCGG
>JAGWPE010000357.1 GCA_028870635.1 Gammaproteobacteria bacterium
AGATTGCTCGCCGCCAGGAAAAGGTTCTGCAGCAGATTGATGAGCCCGAAGGCGGTTCCGAGCCGCCGCGGCTTAACGAGCATGGCGGTCGAGGGCCAGATCACCGCCGGTACCACGGAGAAGCTGATCCCCATCAGGGCCGTGGAGATCCACAGGCTCCAGTCCGTCGTGCCGAGGATGAGGAACACGAGAGGCATCAGCAACGTCGCGATCATCATCATGAGCGAGCGCCTGCCCAACCGGTCGGCGAGGAAACCGAACAGCGGCGTGGCGAAAATCGCCGCGAAGAACACCCAGCTGTTGGCGAGTCCGGCCTGCTGCAGCGTGAGGCCCTTGGCGTCCTGGAAGTATTCGATGGCGAAGGTGCTGCGGAAGGGAAAGAACACAGCCGCGAACAGCACGTTCAGAGCGAGGATGTACCAGTAGGAGAGATCGAAGCTCACGAGATCGGACCAGGTGATCCGCTCCGCAGCGGCTGCCGCCGGCAGCCGGCCCCGCTTTCGCGCACGGTCATCGATGACCCGATAGACCAGCGCCGCGGCGAAGCTCGCCGCGGTCGCCGCGGCCGCGAGCCACAGCGGCAGCTGCCACCCATGGGCATAGAGAGCGTGCGCCCAGCCGGGAGACGTGTCGGCGGCGTACGAGCCGATACGCGCGAAGCTGAAGAAAAGCGCCATGGCGAGCGCGGTGCCGCCGCGCGCGAACCACTGGGCCAACCCCGCGAGCAGCGCGATGAAGAGCGCCTCCTCGGCCACGCCGAATAGCAGCCGCCCCGTCACCATCACGGCGTAGGGCGAGCCGATTGCCGTGAGCGCCGCACCCGCCAGGCACAGCGCCGCCGTCCAGGTGGCGATGCGAGCGGGCCCATAGCGATCGATCAGGACACCGCCGAGCAGGGCGAGAAAGATGTTGGGCAGGCTGAAGACCGCATTCAGCATCCCGATCTGCGCCTGAGTGAAACCGCGCTGCCCGCGCAGGAAGCCGGCGATCGGCGCTATGGCGTCGTATTCGTAGTAGCTGCCGGCGATCGCGAGGCTCAGCAGCGCCAGCACGAGCCAGCGCGCCGCGCCGGGATCGGCCAACGCGCTCCTCGATTCCGGTCCCGTGCCGCCGCTCAACGGATGCGGGCTCCCTGACGGACGAGCTCCTGTTGCACGGCGCTCACCTCGAGCCTGTCGAAGGGCTCGCCGGTGCGCAGCGAGACCGCGGCCGCGGCACCGGCGCCCTGCCCGCTCACCGCGCAGCACATCATGTTGCGCACCGCAGCGTGCGAGATCCTGTCGCCGCCGATCGCACGGCCGGCGACGAGCAGGTTGCCGACATTCTTGGGAACCAGCGCCCGATACGGCACGTGGAAATAGCGCCCGGTCGTCGGCAGGATGAGGAGTCCGTAGCCGTCGATGAATTCCGGAAAGATGCCGACCGCATCCTCGAAGCGGCCCTGCTCGCGCACGTCCGCCGCGGTCATGTTGTAGAGCGCATCGATCTTGCGGGTATCGCGCACGCCGAGGGTCATGCCGAAGTTGCGCAGCTTCGCCTGCTCGCATCCGGGCATGAAGCGCTTCAACGCCTCGATCGCGTAAATCGCCTGGCGGCGCCCCTCGATCTCCGCGGCCGTGAGGTCGTTGGCGTCGGTGCCATCGGTGTTGGGAAGGTGGATGAGATTGAGATAGGTGAGATCGCCCTGGTCTGTCACGCTCCCCCAGGTTCCGGCGATGGTGTTCAGGCTCGACGGAATGACTCCGGCCTCGACTGCCCGCTTGAAGGGCTTGCGCAGGAATGGGGAGAACATGTCGTCCTCCTTGCCCGTGGTCTCGATGTCCCACTCGCCGTTGCCCGCCCAGTCGCGATAGCTCTGCGGGTCGGAGCGCACCTGCTCGAGGAAACGCGCTTTGTTGACGCCGGCCATGGAGAACATGACGGAGGCAGCCATGAGCTGCTCGCGTGGAGCCTTGCGGACGGGCGCTCCCGCGCGCGCGGCCACGTCCGCATCGCCAGTCGCATCGATCACTCGCTGCGCAAGGAAAGCTTCGCGGCCCGACTTGCTCTCCGTGATTACGCCGCGGATCGAGCCGCCCTCCAGCACGGGCGCGACGCACAGTCGGTGCAGAAAAGGGGTGATGCCCGCCTCTTTGACGAGCACGTCCGCGACGTACTTGAACATCTCAGCATCGAGCGCGTGGCTCAAGGATTGCGGCTCCGGCGTCGCCGCCCCCATCGCCTTGGCGCGTTGCTCGAGCTCGATGCCGATTCCCTCGCAATCGACGGTTCGCTCATGCCGATACCACGCGAATCCCTCGACGCCGACCTGGGTGATGTTGCCGCCGAAGCAGCCATAACGCTCGAGCAGCGTGGTGCGGGCGCCCGCACGCGCCGCGGCGAGCGCGGCCGCCAACCCGCCGGGGCCGCTGCCGACCACCAGCACGTCGGTCTCATGGACGACATCTACCGAGCGCGCAGGCTCGGGTATGCGCTTAGCCACCATATCTCAGACCGGCTCGCCGGCCATCTCGAGGTGCAGCGCCGCGCCCGCGTAGGGATGCGCCAGGGCAACGGCCTCGTCGAGCTCGACGCCGAGGCCCGGCTCTGCGGGCGGGATGACGTAGCCCTGCTCCCAGCGGATCGGCTTGCGCAGCAGCTGCGCGTGCAGGCCCTGCCAGCGCTCAATGCCCTCGAGGATGAGGAAATTCGGGCTGCATGCGGCCAGCTGGATGTTGGCCGCGCCCACCACCGGGCCGCAGTACAGATGCGGGGCGATTTGCGCGTGCTGAACTTCGGCGAGGGCCGCGATCTTCTTCGCCTCGAGGATACCGCCCACCCGGCCGAGGTTCGGCTGCAGGATGGCGGCGCCTCCGGCGGCGAGCAGCCGCGCGAAGTCGTATTTGGTGGTGAGGCGCTCGCCGGCCGCGATCGGCATGTGGGCGGCGCGCGCAACCTTGCCCATTTCCTCAGGCGCATCCGGCGGCACGGGCTCCTCGAGCCAGAGTGGATCGTACCGCTCGATGCGACGCGCCAGGCGGATGGCTCCGGCCGCAGTCATCTGCCCGTGGGTACCGAAGAGCAGATCGGCTTTCGAGCCCACCGCCGCACGCAGCTGCTTCATGAAGCGCTCGCAGCGATCGAGCGCGGCGAGAGAGGGTTGTCGCCCGTCGAAGGCCGAATACGGCCCGAGCGGATCGAACTTCAACGCCGTGAAGCCCTGCGCGAGATACTCCGCGGCCCGCTCCGCCGCCAGATCCGGATCCTGGTACACGTCCGTGCGGTCTCCGGGTCTCGCATAAATGTAGGTATAGGTGCGCAGCCGCTCGTGCACACGGCCGCCGAGGAGCTTGTACACCGGTTGCCCGGCCGCCTTGCCGATGATGTCCCAGCAGGCCATCTCGAGCGCGCTGAGCACGCCCATGAGCGTGAGATCCGGATGCTGGGAATAACCGGAGGAGTAGACGCGCCGCCAGATCCTCTCGATGTCGTGCGGGTCTTCGCCCTCCAGGTAGCGGCCGAATACGTCCTCGATCAGCCGCGCGACATGATGCGGATCGAACGGAACGCCATACGCCTCGCCGACCCCGTCGACGCCGTCCGCGGTCGTCAGTTTGGCAAATACGAAGTACCGCCCGCCGTTGTGCGGCGGCGGATTGCCGACGACAAAGGTGAGGATGTCGCGAAGCCTCATGCGCGCATGCGCAAGCCGCTTGGATCGTAGGCGCAAGCTCCGCCTCCCTGCGTCGCTGCGGAAAGCCGCTCCGCCGGCCGCCGCTCACCGATGATCTCGATCTCGAATCCCGCGCTCGCCTCGGCAATCGCAGCCGGAACATAGCCCAGCGCGAGCGACCGCCCTACCCGATGGCCGTACGCGCCGGAGGTGACCCACCCGACCACCCGGCCCTCGTGCCAGATGGGCTCATCGCCGATCGCATCGGCATCGGCGGCATCGACGGCGAAGGCGACCAGACGCATTTCCCCGCCGCTCGAGCGCTCGCTCACCGCCGCGGACCGGCCGATGAAATCACCTTTCTCCAGAGCGACGAAACGGCCGAGACCCGCCTCGTAGGGACCGTAGATCGGGCGGAACTCGCGCGCCCAGGTGCCGAAGCCCTTCTCGATGCGCATGGCGTTGAGCGCCCGTGCTCCGAAGGACCGGAGGCCCCGCTCGGCTCCCGCCGTGAGCAACAGGTCGTAGAGCGCCCGCTGATAGTCCGGCGTGACCCAGATCTCGTAGCCCAGCTCGCCGGTGAAGGAGATCCTGCCCACCAAGGCGGGGATCATGCCGACCTCGAGACGGCGGAAAGTCAGGAAGGGGAACGCCGCGCTCGAAAGATCAGCGCGCACCAGGCCCTGCAGCAGGGCGCGGGAGGCCGGTCCGGCTACCGACAGGCCGACGTATTCCATCGCGCAAGCCCGGACGCTTACTCCGGAGGGCGGCAAATGGCGCTCGAACCAACGGAGGTAGTATGTTTCCGCCGCCAGAGTTCCAATGAGCAACACACGATCGGCGGCGAGCCGGCACATCGTGAAGTCGCCGATCAGCTTGCCGCGGTCGTTCAGCATCGGAGTCAGTGCGATGCGTCCGACGGCGGGCACGCGGTTGGCCATCATGCGCCCGAGCCACGCCTCTGCGCCCGGGCCGGAGATCTCGATTTTGCCGTAGTTGGATGTCTCGATCAGGCCGACTCGCTCCTGCACGGCCCGGCACTCGGCGGCCACGTGGGAATGCGCGTTGGAGCGGTGGAAGGTGACATCCTCCCGGGCTTGCGCCTCGCTCGGCGCAAACCACAGCGGATGCTCGAGCCCGCAGTACTCCCCGAAGACCGCATGCGCCTCGCGCAGCCGATCGTAGATCGGCGTGGTGCGCAGCGGCCGGGCCGCCGGCAGCTCCTCGTTCGGGAAGCGGATCCGGAAACGGCGCGAGTAGTTCTCGCGCACCTTGGCGTTGGTGTAGGCCAGCGTCGCCCAGCCGCCGTAGCGCGCCACATCCATCGCCCAGATGTCGGAGCCGGGGTCGCCGTTCACCATCCACTGCGAGAGCGCCAGCCCCACGCCCCCACCCTGGCT
Source organism: Gammaproteobacteria bacterium (assembly GCA_028870635.1). GTDB lineage: Bacteria > Pseudomonadota > Gammaproteobacteria > Steroidobacterales > Steroidobacteraceae > 13-2-20CM-66-19. The sequence continues at coordinate 5,053 of JAGWPE010000357.1, forward strand.
GAACCCGGCCATCACGCCGCATGCGACCCAGAAGTTGCGCAGGCCGCTGATCGGCCCGACGAGCGGATTGCCGTCCGGCGCGAATGTGAAGGGCCCATTGACCACTTTGCGCACGCCGACTTCGCCGAGCGCCGGAAAGTGCTGGAATGCCAGCTCGAGGCTCGGCGCGATCCGCTCCAGGTCGTTGGGCAGCAGGCTCTGGGCGAAGTCCCACGGCGTCTGCGCCGGTGACCAGGGCACGCCCGCGCGCTCGTACGTGCCGAGCAGCATCCCGCCGCGCTCTTCGCGCAGGTAGAGCTCACCCTCGAAGTCGATGCAATGCAGCTGCTCCGGCAGGCCTGCGATCTGCGGCACCTCCTCCGTGATCAGGTACTGATGCTCCATCGCAAGGATCGGCAGCTCGAGCCCCGCCATCCTCCCCACTTCCCGCGCCCAGAGTCCCCCCGCGTTGACTACATGCTCGGCGTGCACATTGCCGTGGTCCGTGATCACGTCCCAAGTACCGTCGGACCTCGGCTTCAGGTCCACTACGCGGGTGTGGCGAACCACCTCGGCTCCGGCGATCTGTGCCGACTTGGCATACGCGTGAGTCACCCCGTAAGGGTCGACGTGACCCTCGACCGGATCGAACATGGCGCCGACGAAATGCCGCTTGTCGAGGAGCGGAAAGCGCCGCGCCGCCTCATCGACCGTGAGCATCTCGAGCTCCATGCCGAGATAGCGCCCGCGCGCCTGCGCCATGCGCAGCCAGTCGAGCCGCTCGCGGGTGCCTGCCAGCATCAGGCCGCCAGTGAGGTGCACGCCGCACGACTGGCCGGAGATGCTCTCGATCTCCCGGTAGAGATTGATCGTGTACTGCTGCAGCCGCGCGACGTTGGGATCGCCGTTGACCGTGTGCATGCCGCCGGCCGCATGCCAGGTCGACCCGCACGTCAGCTCGTCCCGCTCGATCAGCATCACGTCAGTCCAGCCGGCTTTCGTCAGGTGATAGAGCACACTGGCGCCGACTACGCCGCCGCCGACCACCACGACCCGCGCCGCGCTTCTCATGATCCCTGCCGCTCCGCCTTCTCCCAGTCGTTGGACACCGCCAGCTGCACCGGCGGATTGGCGGCCGTTGCGCTCGCTCCGAAGCGGTCGATCAGCCAGGAGCGGAACAGCGCTATCGCCGTGTCCGAGAGCCCCTCGGGATGGGTGAGAAGGTAATAGCCGTAGCCGTTGTCGATAGTCATGTCGAAAGGCCGCACCAGGCGCCCGCTGCGGATCTCTTCCGCGAACAGGTTGGTATCGACCAGCGCAATGCCCTGCCCGCTCAACGCGTACTGCGCGGCGAGCAGAGCGGTGTCGAACACCAGGCCGCGCTCGACATTGACCGGGCCGAGCCCGGCATGGCGCACGAACTGCGACCAGGCCTCGTGCCGCGGCAGCTCATCGATGCGCACGTGCACGAGCTCGTTCGCCTCGATGAAGCCGGCGAGACCCTTGTCGGCGTGCCGTGCGGCGATCTGAGGGTGGCAGAGGATGCTCAGGCGCACGGGCCAGAGAAGGTCCGCCACCAGATCGGTGACCATGGGCCGCGAGTAGACCACCGCCACATCGACATCGCCCAGCGGGGGCCCCGCCGCGGCGGGGCTGATGAGGTCGATGTCGACTTCCGTGCTTGCCTGGCGAAAGTCCCTGAGAATGGGTACCGCGAGCTGCATCGCGAAACTCGGCGGCATGCGTACCCGCAGGGTGCGCTGGGCGGGAGCCCCCTCGTTGCGGATGTCGTCGATCGCGTATTCCAGCCGGTCGAAGGACTTCGCGACCGCCGGCAGCAGATGTTGGCCCGCCTTGGTGAGCGTCAACGAGTGCGGGCGCCGCTCGAAGAGCTGCACCCCGATCAGGCGCTCGAGCGAGATGACGTGCCGCGATAGAGCGCTCTGGGAGATGAGCAGCGCATGTGCGGCGGCAGTGAAGCTGCCGTGCTTGGCCACCCCCTCGAACGCGCGCAGCGCGTTGAGCGGCAGCCAACGTCGATCGATCGTCTTCTTGGCCATACGTGCCTCCCGACCCGGTCATACTGCTGCGGCGGCGCAGCGCATTTCAATGCCTTTTTTCGATGCGGGTAGCCAAATTCTCGGCTTGGAGGCCGGCGGCGACTGTGAAAGCCTAGCGCCCACCCCATGAACGCGTTGCCCCAGCAACCCGCACCCCGTTCCGCGGGGCACCGGATCGCCGCGATCCGCATCACCCATCACCGCCTGCCGCTCGAGCCGCCGTTCCATGCGAGCTGGGACACCCGGCCGCGCGTGCACTTCGACGCCACCATCGTTCGGGTGACCACCGACACGGGCCTGGAAGGCTACGGCTCCGGCGACCTGATGGTCGGCTTCGCCGGCCACGAGCCCCTGTTCGTCGGCCAGGACGCTCTCGCGGTCGAGCGCCACTACCGCGTCCTCTCGCACATCGATTTTCACTACGGGCGCTGCTGGCCGCTCGATCTCGCCCTCTGGGACCTGGCCGGCAAGATCACCGGCCAGCCGTGCTGGCGGCTGCTCGGCGGCCTCTCGCGCCGGGTGCGGGCCTACGCCTCCTCCGGCACGCTGCGTGAGCCGGCGGCGCTCGCCGAGCAGGCGGAGCGTTATGTCGCCCAGGGCTTTCGCGCCATGAAGATCCGCTTTCAGCGCGGCGACTGGCGGCACGACATCCGCGCGCTCGAGGCCGTGCGGGAGCGCGTCGGCGAGAGGCTCGAGCTGATGGTCGACTGCAATCAGGGCTGGCGCATGCCGTGGGACACGCAGGCGCCCTGGAGCCTGAAGGATGCGCTGGCGGTGGCGCGGGAGCTCGAGCGCCTCGGCGTCTTCTGGATGGAAGAGCCTTTGCACCGCGGCGACCATGCGGGCATGAAGGCGCTGCGCGAGGCCACGGAGGTGAGGATCGCGGCGGGCGAGATGACGCGCCAGCTGCATGAGCTGCGCGACCTGATCACCAGAGGATCCGTCGACGTTCTGCAACCGGATGCGGCTCTCGTCGGCGGTATCACGGGACTGAGGCGGATTGCGGCGATGGCGCACGAGCATCAGCTCGTCTTCACGCCGCACACATGGACCAACGGCATGGGACTCACGGCCAACGCTCACCTGGTGGCCGGGCTGGCCGATGCGCCCTTCCTCGAGTACGCGTACGACCCGCCGCAGTGGTCGCTCGAGCGGCGGGATTTCATGATGACCGAGCCGCTCAAGGCGGATGCGGACGGCTGGCTCAATCTGAGCGATGCTCCCGGAATGGGCTATACGCTGGATGAGCGGGCGCTCGCGGCCACCTCGATCCAGTAGACTTGCGCGATAGCGAACGCCGCCACAGCGAGCGGCGGTTCAGCGCATCGAGGGGGACGCTCCATGGCACGCTACGTTGGCGCTATAGATCAAGGTACGACGAGCTCTCGGTTCATCGTCTTCGACAGGAAGGGAGACATCGTCTCCCTCGCGCAGAAGGAGCATCGGCAGATCTATCCGAAGCCGGGCTGGGTCGAGCACGATCCGCTCGAGATCATGCGCAATACCGATGAGGTGATCGGTGCCGCGCTGGCGCGCGCCAATCTCGGCCCCGGCGATCTGGCCGCGATCGGCATCACCAATCAGCGCGAGACCACCGTGCTCTGGGAGAGAAAGACCGGCCGGCCCCTGTGCAACGCCGTGGTGTGGATGGACACGCGCACCGCGCAGCTGGTGACGAGCTACGCCAGCCGCGGCGGACAGGACCGCTTCCGGGCCAAAACCGGCCTGCCGCTCACGACGTACTTCGCGGGCCTGAAGCTGCGCTGGATCCTCGACAACGTCGAAGGTGCGCGCCAGATGGCCGAGTCCGGCGAGGCCCTGTTCGGCACCATCGACAGCTGGCTGACATGGAACCTGACGGGCGGCCCGAACGGGGGCGTGCACGTCATGGACGTCACGAATGCGAGCCGCACGCAGCTGATGAATCTCGCCACCTGCGAATGGGACACGGACATGCTTAGCGAGTTCGCGATCCCGCGGGCCTGTTTGCCCCGCATCGTGTCTTCCTCCGAAGTCTATGGCGAGATGAGGACGGCATGGCTGAAAGGCATCACCATCGCGGGAATACTCGGCGATCAGCAGGCCGCCCTGGTGGGTCAGACGTGCCTGTCGCCGGGCGAGGCGAAGAATACCTACGGCACCGGATCGTTCCTGCTGCTCAACACCGGCACCGCCCCCGTGCAGTCCAAGGCGGGACTCCTCACCACGCTCGCCTACCGCTTCGGCAGCGAAGCGCCGTGCTACGCGCTCGAAGGCGCGATCGCGATCACCGGCGCCCTGGTGCAATGGCTGCGCGACAACATGAAGCTGTTCGACGTCGCAGCGCAGATCGAGCCGCTGGCGGCGAGCGTGGAGGACAATGGCGATGTGTACATCGTGCCGGCCTTCTCCGGCCTGTACGCGCCCTACTGGAGGGATGATGCGCGCGGCGTGATCGCCGGCCTGACCCGTTACGCCAACCGCGCGCACATCGCGCGGGCGGCGCTCGAATCCACGGCTTATCAGGTTCGGGACGTGGTGGAGGCCATGCAGGCGGACAGCGGCATCAGGTTGTCGAGTCTCAAGGTGGACGGGGGCATGGTTGCCAACGCCCTGCTCATGCAGTTCCAGGCCGACATCCTGGACGCTCCCGTGATCCGCCCCAGAGTGACCGAGACCACGGCGCTGGGCGCGGCGTATGCGGCCGGCCTGGCGGTCGGCTTCTGGGGCGGCACGGACGATCTGCGCGCCAACTGGGCGATCGATCGCACCTGGACGCCCGGAATGAGCGCGGAGCGGCGCGATCACTACTACAAGTGTTGGAAGAAGGCGGTCGAGCGATCCTTCGGATGGGTCCAACCGTGAAAATCGGCGTCAAGACAGGCTGGCGCGCCCGCAGCCTGTGGAGCGAGCTGCTGGCCGAGTTTCTCGGCACTTTCGTCCTGCTGGCTTTCGGCGCCGGCGTCGTGGCCGTCGCCGTGGTGGGACTTCCCGAGTCAGGCCGAACGCCGGCGATATTCGCCGGCGCGGGCGATTGGCTGCTGATCACCTGGGGATGGGCCATGGCCGTCGCGATGGCGGTCTACGTGGCGGGCGGCGTCACCGGAGCGCACATCAACCCCGCGGTCACTTTCGCTCTTGCCGTCAAGGGCGACTTTCCCTGGGCGAAGGTCCTGCCGTATTCGGGCGCGCAGGTTGCCGGGGCGTTCGCCGGAGCCGCACTGGCATACGCCGACTATGTCCCGGCGATCGATATGTGGAACGCCGCCCACGAGGTCGTAACGCGAGCCGACCCCGCCGGCATGACCACGTTCAGTATATTCGCCACGTTCCCGGCGCATTACTACGGCGTGAGCATGCTCGGGCCGCTGTTCGACCAGATAATCGGTACCTTCTTCCTGATGCTTTTCGTGCTCGCCATCATCGATTCGATGAACGTCGGCGTGAAAGCCAATCTCGCGCCCTTCATGGTCGGCATGGCGGTAGCCGCGATCGGCATGTCTTTCGGTACGGGCTCAGGTTATGCCATCAATCCCGCGCGCGATCTCGGCCCGCGGCTCTTTTGCTGGCTGATGGGCTGGGGAACGAACGCGTTCCCGGGACCTTACGGCTATTGGTGGGTGCCCATCGTAGGACCACTCATCGGCGCACCCCTGGGGGTGGTGGTGTACAAGTTCTTCATCGCCGATACCCTGTCAGCCAAGGCGGCCTGCGCCCCGCCGCGGCAGGACGCTGACTTGGGTAGCGAAGAAACGCGCGGCGCGTGAACGACACGAGCGTCGCCCATTGAGACAATCCGGGAGCACCGATCTTGCCGAGCCTCTCCTGCCCGAAGAAATCCGCGCCCCTGA
>JAGWPE010000358.1 GCA_028870635.1 Gammaproteobacteria bacterium
TGAGAGAGTGGAGCTGTAGCGGCTGTGGTGCTCGGCATGACCGGGACATCAACTCTGCGATCAATATCCTCTTCTCGGGCCGGAACGTCGGCCTCCGGTGGACGGAAATCCCCTCACTTCAGTGAGGGGAAGACGTTAAGCAGGGGCAATCCGCGCGCCAGACGCGGCGTGGGGCCGCCGAATCCGAGGCTGACCCGGGCGAGCGCGCGCTTGGCGGGCGGCGACAAATCGAACGCGAGCAGCCCGAGGTTTCGCAGGAGACTCACGCCAGGCATGCGGCTGCCGAAGAGCCTCACCAGGCCGTCGGTGAAACGCACGACGCCGCCGCGGTCGGCCGCGCGCCAGTCGGAGAATTTCCGCAGCAGATCCGCCGATCCCAAATCGCCGGTGGCGCCGGCGATCACTTCCGCCAGCAGGGCTGCATCGCGCAGCCCGAGGTTGAAGCCTTGCCCGGCAATCGGATGCAGCGCCTGGGCGGCATTGCCGATGAGAACGGTACGGTGCGCGACCGTTGCCGCCGCGCGCGTGAGTTTCAAGGGATACGATGCGCGCCGGCCGATGCGCCGGAACTTGCCCGCACGCCAGCCGAAGCGGCTCTGCAGCTCGGCGAGATAGGCGTCATCCTCCAGCGCCAGCAGCTCCGCCGCGCGCTGCGGCGTGCACGACCAGATCGTTCCGTAGCCGCCGCCGCGAAGCGGCAGGACCGCCACCGGTCCCGTGGGCGTGAAGCGCTCATAGGCGATGCCGTCGTGCGCACGATCGCCGGCTACGGCGGCGGTTATCGCGATCTGGTCGTAATCCTCGATCGCGGCTTCGATGCCCGCCGCCGCGCGCACGGCGGAATGAGCCCCATCGGCAGCGACCAGGAGACGCGCCGATGTCACCTCTCGCGCTCCCGCGGCCGTGACCACCTTGAAGTAGGCGCGCTCCGTCGTGATCTCGAGATCCTCGATTCCGGCGGGGACGCGGACCTCTACGCCGCTCGCACCTGAGAGACGGCGCCAGAGAGCCGTGCCGATTACTCTGTTGGGGACGACGTACCCGAACGCATCGATTCCGTGATCCGCAGCTTTCAGGCGTGCGAAGCCGAACCGCCCGGCATCCGAAACATGGATGGCGCGGATCGCGGCGGCTTCGCGCGCGACCTCATCCCAGACGCCGAGGCCCTGGAATATTCGCCGGCTGGCGTTGCCCAGGGCGGTGGTGCGCTCATCGAAGCTCGGCTGCGCCGCGGAATCCGGCGCAACGCTCTCGATGAGGAGCACTCGGACACCCGTGCCCGACAATCCCAATGCCAGGCTCGCTCCCACGAGTCCGCCGCCGACGATGGCAACGTCCACGTCCCGCGGCTTCGCGAGCGGCGATCCTGCAGTCGGGCTCTCGGGCTCAGGCATGGGCTGCGGCACTCTGCATCAGCTTCTCGATCGCGGCGACATCCTTGGGTGCGCCGTCGGTCAGCACCTCGACACCGCTCTTGGTGACCACGACGTCGTCCTCGATGCGCACGCCGATGCGCTGGAAGCGCTTCGGGACGCCGCGGGCGCCCGCGGGAATGTAGATCCCCGGCTCTATGGTAAGGACCATGCCCGGCTCGAGCACACGCCACTCATCGCCGATCTTGTAATCGCCGACATCGTGCACGTCCATGCCGAGCCAGTGGCCGGTGCGGTGCATGAAGAACCGGCGGTAGGCGCCATCGCGCTCCAGCTTCGCGGGCCGGCCCTTCAGCAGGCCGAGCTTCACCAGACCGTGAGTGACCACGCGGACGGCGGCCTCGTGCGGCTCGTTCCAGTGGTTGCCGGGACGTACCTTGGCGATGGCCGCCCGGTTCGCCTCCAGGACGATCTCA
>JAGWPE010000359.1 GCA_028870635.1 Gammaproteobacteria bacterium
ACGCGTAACTATACTGGAAGCAAATTGCGCGGAGGTAGCTTGAGTCCACGTTCATCGAAGGACACCTCGGCGGCGGATACCGGCGAGGACGCGCGGCTCTTTCGTGACGCGGTCCGCGACGTCAAACCTCTGAATTCCGCCTCCGTGAGCGCAAACGCCCCGGGAAACCCTCCAGGACGCCCATCGCGGCGGCGGCCGCGGCCGGCAGCGCGCTTCAGCCGCGCCGACCGGCTCGCTGTGCTCGAAGAGAGCCTGCGCGATAACGTCATCGACCCGGCTCTCGCGAGCGGCGAGGAGCTCGTCTTCCATCGCGAGGGCGTCCAGGCCAGCGTGCTGCGCAAGCTGCGCCGCGGCGACTATCGCGTGCAGGGGGAGATCGACCTGCACGGCCTCACCGTCGCCGAGGCGAAGCAGGCGCTGCGCGACTTTCTGGGGCTCGCCCTGATGCGCCAATGGCGTTGTGTACGCATCATTCACGGCAAGGGACTCCGTTCCGGACACCGCGGTCCGGTGCTCAAGGGCATGGTGGGCGCGATGCTGCGCAAGCTCGGCCCGGTGCTGGCGTACGTGTCCGCGCGGCAGGTCGATGGCGGCACGGGCGCCGTTTACGTGTTGCTCTCGTCGTAGTCGGCATCCAGGGCGAAGATCTCCCGCAGCACTGCGGTGGCATAGGCGCCGCGACTCAACCGAAATTCGAGGGTGATCGAGTCCGCCTGCCGTTGCCAGCGCAGGTCGCGGACCGCCAGCCGCAGACTGCGCCTCTCCTGATCCATCCCGGCCCCGGCCACGAGGGCACAGGGGACGGGCAGCTGCGCCGCGACACGCTGCTCCAGCTCCTGCACCCTGGCGCCGCTCGGCGGTGCGCCGCGTCCCCACAGAGGGCCGCTCGGGTGGATGTCGAGCCGCGCGCAGCGCGCCGCAAGCTCCTCATCGGCCGCCTCCACCCGGAAATGACTCGCACGGCCGTCGAGGTTGGCGATATCGCCCGCCTCGAGCCGCTCCCAACTGCCGTCGGCAACCCGCTCCGCCAGCACGGCGTTGAAAACGAGACTCCGCGCCGCCGAAAGAATGAAGCCGCGCTGTCCCGGCGGCAGCGCGCGCAGATCCTCACCGATTCGCTCGAGGTTTGCGCCTTCCCGTCCGAAGCGCTGCGGCCCGAAGTAATTCGGCACGCCGCGCGTCCCGATGGCCGCGAGCCGGCTCGCGAGGGATGCATCGGCGGCGGTGACGCCGCGAACCCTGATGACGAAGCGATTGCCCGCGAGCGCCCCGCGCGGCAGCTTGCGGGAGTGGCGATGCGCCTCGAGCACCTCGTGCTCGCCGCTGCGCACACCGATCCAGTCCTGCGGCGAGAGCCGCGACTGCGGCACGGTGAACCACTGCGTGGCGAGCGCCCGGCGGTCCTTCAGGCCGGCATAGCCCACATCCCCCGGCCGGCAGCCGCAGGCGCGCGCGAGCTCGCGGGCGATCCACTGTGTGTTGGCATTGCGCTTGCGCACCTTGAGCAGCACATGCTGGCCCGCGCCGGCCGCCTCGAACCCGAGCTGCTCCTCGACGAGGAAGTCCTCGGGCTCGGTGCGCAGCCTTCCGGGGCAGAGCGGCTCGCCATGGGCACGCGGCGGAGCGAGAGCGGCGTCAGCCAACATCGAGCAGAAGCACCACGGCCTGCGCCGCGATGCCTTCGGCGCGCCCGAGAAAGCCGAGCTTCTCGGTGGTGGTCGCCTTGACGTTGACCTGCTCGAGGCCGACTTCCAGGAGCGCCGCCACCTGGCCGCGGATGTCATCGCGCACGGGCGAGAGCTTCGGCCGCTCGGCGAGCACCGTCACGTCGGCATTCCCCACGCGCAACCTGCGGTCACGCAGCATGTCCATCACCGCACGCACGAAGCGCTTGCTGTCCGCGCCCTTCCAGCGCGGATCGGTATCCTTGAAGTGCTGGCCGATGTCGCCGAGGCCGGCCGCTCCGAGCAGCGCATCCGTAAGCGCGTGCAAGACGACATCGCCGTCGGAGTGAGCCACGACGCCGTGCGTGTGCGGCACGCGCACGCCGCCGAGCATGACGAAATCACCCGGGCCGAATGCATGCACATCGATGCCGGAGCCTATTCTCATCTGTCGCTGTCCTTCAGGAGTGCGGCCGCGATCGCCAGATCGGCGGCGCTGGTGATCTTGAGATTCGCGGCGGCGCCCTCGATGAGCCTGGGAGCATCACCCAGCCACTCGATCGCCTGCGCCTCGTCGGTAGGGGTGCGGCCCGCCGCGTGCGCCCGGTCGAGCGCCTCGCACAGGCGCCCGTAGCGGAACATTTGCGGTGTCAACGCGCGCCACAGGCCCGCCCGGTCCACCGTCTGCTGCACGTGGCGGGCTCCATCGGCCCTCTTCAGCGTGTCGGCCGCCGGCGTGGCGAGCAGGCCGCCGACCGGGTGGGCGGCGAGATCCGCCAGCAGGCGCTCGAGGTCCTGGCGTGGCAGGCAGGGCCGTGCGGCGTCGTGGACCAGGACCCAATCGTCGGGCTTTGCGCGATCGGACAGCACCGCGAGGCCGTTGCGCACGGAGTGGCTGCGCTCCTGCCCTCCCGGGGCCACGAGGACGGTCGCGGGAGCGATCGATGGCCAGTAGGGATCGTCTGCGCCCAGGGCAACGACGGTGCCCGCGCAACGGGGATCGGCGAGGAATGGAGCCAGGGCCCACTCGATGACGGTACGGCCGCAAAGCGGGGCATATTGCTTCGGACGATCGGCGCCGAAGCGGCGCCCCACTCCGGCGGCCGGCATGACCAGCCAGTACCTCATTTGGATCCGGCGACGGTGGCGGCGGCCGGTCTGTTGCCCGCGGGGGCGGGCTCGATCACCTGGTAGAAGGTCTCGTTGGGACCGATCATGCCGAGGTCGCTGCGCGCGCGCTCTTCAATGGCCGCGGTGCCTGACTTGAGGTCCTGCACCTCGGCGGCTAGCCGGCTGTTGCGCTCGTCGAGACTCGAATTGAGCTTCTGCTGCGCGGCGACCGCGCGCTGCAGACGCTCCACGCCGCGCAGACCGTCGTCGGAGATCCAGATCCGGTACTGGAGGAGGATCAGCGCGACAGCCAATGCGGCCGCAAGTATTTTCATGCGTATCTGTCAATTGGCCGAAACAGGCTCCCGGCCGTTTCGGCGGCCAACCTACGCACCGCGTCCGCCCTCGCCGGCAAAAAGCGTGGTTTTTGCCGGCTCAATCACTTGCTGTTGGCGTTTTATCACACCTTCACCGGGAACGCATCACGGCCCGCGTAGCGGACCTTGCCGAGCTCGGCTTCGATGCGCAGCAGCTGGTTGTACTTGGCGATGCGGTCGGAGCGGGAGAGCGAGCCGGTCTTGATCTGCGTTGCGGCCGTGGCGACGGCGAGGTCGGCGATCGTGCTGTCCTCGGTCTCGCCGGAGCGGTGGGAGATCACGGCGGCATAATGCGAATCGTCCGCCATGTCTATGGCGGCCAGCGTCTCGGTCAGTGTGCCGATCTGATTCGGCTTGATGAGAATGGCATTGGCAACGTGCTTCTCGATGCCTTCCTTCAGGATCCTGGTGTTGGTGACGAAGATGTCGTCGCCGACCAGCTGGTGCTTCTCCCCGAGCGCGCGGGTGAGCTGCGCCCAGCCGTCCCAATCTCCCTCGGCCATGCCGTCCTCGATGCTGACGATGGGATAGCGGCCGGCGAGGTCGGCCAGGTAACGCGTGAACTCCGCGCTCGAATAGCGGCGCTTCTCGGCCTTGAGGTCGTAGCTGCCGTCGTGGAAGAACTCCGAGCTCGCGCAATCGAGACCCAGGCAGATGTCGCGCCCGGTCTTGTAGCCGGCCTTGTCGATGGCCTGCAGGATGATGCCGAGCGCCTCCTCGTTGGAGCCGAGGTTGGGCGCGAAGCCGCCCTCATCGCCGACGGCGGTGGAGAAGCCCCGCTCGCCGAGAATCTTCTTCAGGTGATGGAACACCTCCGCCCCGTAGCGCAGGGCCTCGCGAAAGCTCGGCGCGCCGACCGGGAGGATCATGAACTCCTGGATGTCGAGGCTGTTGTTGGCGTGTGCGCCGCCATTGATGATGTTCATCATCGGCACGGGCATCACCGGCTCGCGGCCCGCGGTGAGGCTCTGGGCGAGGTAGCGGTAGAGCGGCAGCCCGGCATCGCGCGCCGCGGCGTGGGCGGTGGCGAGCGAGACGGCCAGAATGGCATTGGCGCCGAGGCGTCCTTTGTTCTCCGTGCCATCGAGCTCGATCATCTTCTGATCGATGCCCGCCTGATCGCGCGCATCCGCGCCGAGCACTGCCGACTTGAGCACCGTATTGACGTGCTCGACGGCCTTGAGGACGCCCTTGCCCAGATACCGCTTCTTATCGCCGTCGCGCAGCTCCACCGCCTCGCGGGTGCCGGTCGAGGCGCCGGAGGGCACCGCCGCACGGCCCATCACGCCGGAATCGAGAATGACGTCGGCCTCGACGGTGGGGTTGCCGCGGGAATCGAGGATCTCGCGGCCGCGGATGTCGGCGATTCGGGTCATGGGTTTTTTCCTCCTGGTGAAAGCAGCGACTCCTCGAGCGGCCGCGCTTTCACGGCCTCATCGAGAGCCTTCAGGGTGACGAGCAGCGGCTCCATGCGATCGAGCGGCCACGCATTGGGTCCGTCGGAGAGCGCACGCGACGGATCGGGGTGCGTCTCCATGAAGACTCCGGAGACGCCCGCCGCCACCGCGGCGCGGGCCAGGACCGGAATGAACTCCCGCTGGCCGCCGGAAGCGGCGCCGAGGCCGCCCGGCAGCTGCACGGAATGAGTGGCATCGAACACCACGGGGCAGCCGGTCGCGCGCATGACGGACAGCGAGCGCATGTCGGAAACGAGATTGTTGTAGCCGAAGGAGAAGCCGCGCTCGCAGACGAGGATCGAGTCATTGCCCGTCGAGCGGGCCTTGTCGACGACGTTGCCCATCTCCCAGGGCGAGAGGAACTGGCCCTTCTTGATGTTGACGGGCTTTCCCCTGGAGGCGACGGCGAGAATGAAGTTGGTCTGGCGGCAGAGGAAAGCCGGCGTCTGCAGCACGTCCACCACCGCAGCGACCTCATCGAGCGGCGTATCCTCGTGCACGTCGGTGAGCACCGGCACACCGATGCCGCGGCGCACACCGTCCAGGATCTTCAGGCCCTCCGCCATTCCGGGGCCGCGGTAGCTGGCGCGCGAGGATCGGTTCGCCTTGTCGAAGGAGGCCTTGAACACGAACGGGATCCCGAGGCGGCCGGTGAGCTCCTGCAGGCGCCCGGCGACCTGCTGCGTGAGATCGGCGCTCTCGATGACGCAGGGACCTGCTATGAGAAAGAACGGCCGGCCGATGCCGATCTCCTGTCCCGCGAGCTTCATGCGAGATCAGGCACAGGGATGTGCCCCGCCGCCGCAGGGCGAGGCGGCGCTTTCAGCGAAGCACTGCTTCGCTCCGCCGAGCGAGCTTTGGGCAAAAACCACGCTTTTTGCCCAAAGCCGCGCTTCGTTCGCGCAGGATGTCCGGATCCAGCGCTTCATACTAGGCGCCCGCGGCCTGCGGCAGAAGCGATGCCCGCTGGGCGCGCGCGGCGCGGATGAAGCCGGTGAAGAGCGGGTGCCCGTCGCGCGGCGTCGAGGTGAACTCCGGATGGAATTGCGTCGCGACGAACCACGGATGGCCGGGAATCTCGATCACTTCCACCAGCCCATCGCGCGAGAAGCCGGAGAAGCGCATTCCGGCTTGGGCGTAGCGGTCGAGGAAGTTGTTGTTGAATTCGTAGCGGTGGCGATGGCGCTCGACGATCGAGTCCCTGCCGAAGATCTCGCGCGCGCGGGTGCCGGCCCCGAGCAGCACCTCCTGCGCGCCGAGGCGCATGGTGCCGCCCTTGCCCGAGCTCTCGTCGCGCGTTTGCGTACCGCGGGCCTGGTCCTGCCACTCGCTGATGAGGGCGATCACAGGATGCGGCGTCGCGCGGTTGAACTCCGTGCTGTTGGCGTCGGCGAGCCCGAGCGCGTGGCGGCCGAACTCCACGATCGCCACCTGCATCCCGAGGCAGATGCCGAGATAAGGCACGCCGTGCTCGCGGGCGTAGCGGGCGGCCTGGATCTTGCCCTCGATGCCGCGCTCGCCGAAGCCGCCCGGCAC
>JAGWPE010000360.1 GCA_028870635.1 Gammaproteobacteria bacterium
AGCTGCTCGATGCCTGCCGCCAGTACGGCGCCGTGGCCGAGACCGAGCACCTTCGGCAGAAGCCGGTACGTGCGATCCTCGCAGGCCGCGTAGCCGAGCTCACATAACGTGTACAGGCAACGGCGCACGGCGGCGCGCGACAGGCCCGTGCTGCGGCTGATGTCGGCGATGCTGCGCGTTCGCCGCAGGCCCGAGAACGCCCGGATGACGAGCAGTCCCCGCGCGAGCGAGGTCATGAACTGCGGATCTCCGTGACGGTTCGCCCCATTGTCGGGCTCCGCCGCAGCGGCACGGCCGAGCGGCGTGCACGCGACACCTGAGCCGGAAGTCACGGGCGTCGCCACTTCCTACACCGATTTTCCGCCAGCATGAACGGCCCACTCGGGGCCCGCGGGAGGCGGCGCCGGCGGCAGATCCACCGCGGCGGCGGCGACCTCGCGCAGCGGATGCGGCGCAACGTCCGCATCCTCCAGGCGCAGTGTCCACTTCAGCGCCTCGAAGTAGATCCGCTGAATGTCGGGAACGTCCCAGGTCACGCGCGAGTGGCCGAGGGCGCAATAGAATACGCGTCCCCTCCCGTAGCTCTTGGCCCAGGCGAGCGGCCAATCCGCCGTGCGGTCGGTGACGCCGGCGCGCTGAAGGTCCAACCGGCTGCTGTCCAGACGCAGCACGACGTCCATCCGCTCGCGCGAGAAGCGCTTGAACTCGTACATCTCATCGCGCAGGTTGAACTTCGGCGGCAGGAAGCGCGTGGCCGGGAACCGCGGGTCATCGACGATGACGGGCGCCTCGATCACCCCGTAAGGATGCTCGACGAACTCCGCGCCCAGCATCTCGTTGAATTCCGGCCACGGCTCGAACGTGCGCCCGCATGCGGCCTCCTCGTCCCGGGACTTGCCGAAATGCCACGGCAGAAACATCGTCGATGCCGCGTGCACGCCGAGGAAGCCGCCGCCGTTGCGGATGAATTGCAGCAGGTCGGCGCGCTGCCGCTCCGTCAGGTAGACCTCCCGCACCCCGATGCAGACGATCGCATCGTAGTTGTTGAGGTCACGGCCCATGACCTGCTGCCCGTAACTTCCGAGCATGCCATGGAGGGTGATCGGCTGGCTGTCCGTGTGGATGTAGGTGTCATAGAGACCTGACACGTAGCCGAGGCGCTCGAGCACTGAGATGGCATGGGAGATGGAGTTGTGCTGAACGCCGTTCTTGGCCGGCGCCCAGGCCAGCAGGTTCTTGCGCCCCGGCCGGCGCATGTAGCGCTGCATGAAGGCTGCGCGTCCGGCGGCCGTGCCCCCGGCCGGTCCTGCAGGCGGCTTCGCCGCGGCGGGCCCGGAAAGATTCAGACCCATGGCCGCTCCCGCGCCGAGAGTGGCCATGGCCCGGGAGATCATCTGCCGTCGATTCATGATGCGCTGCGCCTCATCTCATTTCGCGCCGGAGGTCCCGAAGTTGTGCGCGAGGTAGTCGACCACCGTCCGGTATTGCGCCGGCGTGAGCGGCGCGCCCCGATTGACCATGTCGCGCACCGTTGCCTGCCATCCGGACCGGCTCAAGCGGGCGCGAGTGATGCTGTCGATCCCATGACAGAGCGTGCACTCTGCCTGCACGATCGGCCGCCCGGCGCCCGGGGGCAGCCGGCCGCTCTGCGCCGGGCGTTGCCGCATCGTCTCGGGGCTGCTCGAAGTCTCTGACATCAGCGAGGCCGTCGTCGGCGCCGAAGGCTTGCCGTCGAGCGCGAACACGATCAAGCGAACCCGCGGCTCAGGCACACTGAGATGCACGCCGCGCAGGAGCCCTGGCCCGCCAACCGCGATTGCCACGTACTGCCCGCCGTTGCGGCCGAGATAGGTCATCGGCGTCGCTTCCCCGTACCCGCCGAGCCCGGCCTCCCACAGCATCCGGCCCGTACGCGCATCGAATGCGCGGAAGTCGCCGTCCATGGTGGCCGCTATGAAGAGCAGCCCGCTGGCGGTGACCATGCTGCCGCCGAGGTTCGGTGTCCCGGCGGGCTGCGCGCCGGCGCGCGCCAGTTCCGGGTAGTCGCCGAGCGGCACTTGCCAGGCAACGCGTCCGGTGTGCGTGTCGACAGCGGACAACAGCCCCCACGGCGGCTGTTGACAGGGGAAGCCGCTTTGGTCAACGAAGCGCGCGGCAATGTAGGCGTTGTGGTAGGGCATCGGCCTCAGATGCTTGAGCATCTCGGCAAACGCGCCTCGCGGCTTGAACGCCGTCCTTCCCATGACCGCGGATCCGGCCTTCGCCATCTGCCCGATGCCGCCGAGATCGCTGGTGTTGACGTACACGTACCCGAGTTGCGGGTCGTAGCTCGTGCCGCCCCAGTTGCCGCCGCCCACCGTGGAGGGGAACTGCAGGGTTGGCTGCAACTGAAACGGGGTGTACGGGCCCTGGTTGCGAAACTCGGCGAATTGCCCGCGGCAATACGTCTCGGCTGCCGGCGAGATAGTGCTCACTTCGGCGGCGCTCGCGCTCTGCCGGGCGAGCGGCGGAGGCTCGATCGGGTATGGCTGCGTGGGCGAGGCATGCTCCCCGGGTACCTCGCTCGCGGCCACCGGCCGCTCGCGCACTCCGAAGATCGGCTTGCCGGTCCGGCGGTCGAGAACGAAGAGCAGCGCCGACTTGGTGAGCGCCGCCACCGCGGGAATTTCGCGGCCGTCCTGCCACGTGTCGAGGAGAGTCGTGCTGACCGTGTCAGTGTCCCACAGATCGTGGTGCACGAACTGGTAATACCACCGCAGCCGGCCGGTGCGCGCGTCCAGCGCCACGACGGAGTTGGCATACAGGTCAGGTCCGGGACGGTCCGCGCCGTAATAGCTGTCGGCCGGGTTGGCCGTCGGGACGAACACGAGCCCGAGCTTGGGATCGACCGTGATGTTGCCCCACGCGGCCGGCCCGGCCCGATCCCTCACGCCTCCCGGACCCCAGGTCGAGTCATTGGCTTGTCCCGGTTGCGCCGCCGTGTGAAACGTCCAGACGATCCTGCCCGTGACCGCATCGACTGCCGTGACGAGTCCGGGAGGGCCTCTGCTCGGACCTTCCTGCAGGTCGGGTCCGAGGATGAGCAGGTTGCGAAAGACCGCGGGGGGCGAAGTGAAGCCAAACGGCGAGTACGGGTAGCCCTTCGCCTCCACGGCCCGAAGGTCGAGGAGGCCGTGCTGCGCGAATCCCGGGACCGGCCGGCCGGTGCGCGGATCGAGCTCGATCAGATGACCGTCGGCGGTCGCGACCACCAGCCGGGACGAGACGGCGCGCGTGCCGGGCCAATAGGCGATCCCGCGGCCGACTCGCGTACGCGTCTCGTGCGGATCGTAGCTCCAGATGCGGCGCCCGGAGTCAGGATCCAGCGCAGCCACGGACTCGTTCGGCAGCAGCACGTACATCCTGCCGCCGACGACGAGCGGTGTGTCCTCGAACCCACTGCCCTGCAGGCCGGTATCGAAGACCCATGCTACCCCGAGGCGCGCTACGTTGCCGGGCGTGATCTGCGTGAGCGGCGAGAAGTGTGTGCCGGCCGAGGCCTGATCCCGGGCGGCGGCCGCATCCTGCGCGGCCGGTCCACAGACCGCCCCCACCGCCAACGCGCACATGGGAAGGAGCGCCAGGAGCAACGCGACGCGCTTCGAGGCCATTGTCTCTCTGGAAGCTGACGGGTTTCGATGCGCACGACATTTGTCGTGCCGTTCCAGAGTAGACGAACTAGATAGTTCAGGTCAACGCCGGCCGGGCCGCCCGTGCTCAGGCGGCGGCCGGCTCAGATCGGCTTCTCTCCCGCGGCCCTCAGCCGTGCATCGAGCTTCGGCACGTCGGCTTTCTCGAGACCCGCCCACTGCGCAAGCGTCGTCCTCAACTGGCGGGACAGCAACGAGTAGGACGACAGGGCGTCCGGGCTGGGGTCCGCATCCGCCCCGTCCACCGCCGATTCCAGACTGTCGAGGTCCGTCGAGAGTGCCTGCAGACTGTCGCTGCGCAATGGCGGAATCGCCGGGTACGGGACGCGCTCGGGATGAGGACGCGTGCCGGAGATGTCGGTCGCTTTCGCAAAGAGCGCCGCCATCTGCCCGTGCGCCGCGCTCGGTTTCGCCAGCCGCGCGTCGAGGGCGTTCAGCAGCGTCACTGCCTTGGCGAGGGCCGCGGACACCTGCAACTGCGCGGCCTCCACCTTGCGCGCCAGCTCGAACTCGCGCTGCAAAGCGGCTTGCGGCACTTTGACGCGCGGATCGGGCTTGACGAGAAGGGGTTGGCGGTAATCTCGCCCGTCGACTGTCAACTCGACGGTGTACCGGCCGGGAGGCGCCCATACGCCGTCCGCGGATGGGCCCTTGGAGCCTGGCTCGGCGAGGCGGGCGTAGCGCAGGTTCCAAACGAAGCGCTGCATACCCGGTATGGCAGTCGGAACCGGCGTCGGCGGCACCCACTCGGGAGCGGACTTCAGCGTCGCGGGATTGGGAGGCGGCACGTGCTCGGCGCTGCTGTAGCGGCGTACGACCTGATTGCTCGTGTCGCGTATGGTTACGATCACTGGGCCTTGCACGCCGGCCGGCAACACGTAGTCGATGAGCGCGCCGTCTGGCGGGTTGGCCGCCATCGGCTCGTCTTTCGGCATGGGAGTGCCGGTGAAGCCGGGTGTCCGCACACGGATTGCGTCGGCAGGCGCGAACAACGTGACCTTCCCCGGCTGCACGTCATTCATCTGACGCAACGGCATGACGTCATCCATGATCCAGAAGCCGCGGCCATGAGTGGCGATCACGAGATCATCGCCATGCACATCGATGTCGCGCACGGACGTGACTGGCAGATTCTGCTGCAGCGACTGCCAGTGCGCTCCATCGTCGAACGACACATCGATGCCGAATTCCGTCCCGGCGTAGAGCAGCCCGGAGCGTACCGGATCCTCCCGCACCACGTTCACGAAGCTGCCGCGCGGAATGCCGGTATCGATGCGCTTCCAGCTCTTGCCGTCGTCGCGGGTGACATAGATGTAAGGAGTCTCGTCGTCCAGGCGATGACGATCGACCGCGAGGTAGGCGACCCCCGGCTGGAAATGTGACAGATCGATCGCTGCGACTTTCGACCATGGCGTCAGCGCCGCGGGCGTCACGTTCCGCCAATGAGCGCCCCCGTCCGCCGTGTGCCAGACCAGGCCATCGTCCGTGCCCACCCAGATGACCTTGGCTTCGAGCGGTGACGGCGCGATGGTGTAGATGACGCCACGGCGCTTACTGACGTGGTAGTCGTCACTCGCGGTCGCTGGATCGAGATTTGAGGGTGTCCCCGCGTCGGGGCGTGTCAGATCGGGGCTGATCGGCCGCCAATGCTCGCCGCCGTCGCTGGTGCTGAAGAGTCGTTGGTTGGCGAAGTACAGCGTCTTCCGGTCGCGCTTCGAGAAGACGAGCGGCATGGTCCAGACGGTGCGGTAGTGGTCCGAGGGATACCCGAGCATCGGGTTTACGTCACGGGTCTGCTCCGTCGTCCAGTCGAGCTTGGCGACGCTCGCGCCGCTGTCCGAGGCGTCACCATAGACGATGTTCGGGTCGTCGGGATCCGGCGCGATCATGCCGCTCTCACCGCCGGTCGCGACCTCGTGGAACTGCTGCATGGTGATGCCGTCACCGCTGCCAGCGCGGCTCGGGAGCGCCGCTGCGCCGGAATCCTGCTGCGCCCCGTACACCCAGTAGGGAAATCGGTCGTCGGTGCTGACGTGATAGATCTGGGCGGTCGGCTGGTTGTACCAGCTGCTCCAGGTCTTGCCGCCATCCAGAGTGATCTGCGCGCCCTGATCGCTGCCGAGGATGCGCCGCTGGTTGTCGGTCGGGTCGACCCACAACACGTGGAAATCATCCCCCGTCGGATCGCCCGTCCGGGCGATGAAATGCGCACCGCCGTCCTTGGACTCGAGCACGATCGTGTTCATCACCCACACCCGATCGGCGTTTGCCGGATCGGCCGTGAGGGCGCAGAAGTACCAGCCGCGGCCCCAGATGCGCGGATCGGCCGAGACATGCCGCCACTGCACGCCGCCGTCATCGGAGCGGTACAGGCCTCCCTGCCCCCAGGGCCCATCGGCCAGGGCATAGACTCGATCGGGAGCGGCGGGCGAGACCGCGAGGCCGATGCGGCCGGGATCGGCGGGGAAGCCGTGACCCGAGATGCGGCTCCAGTGATCGCCCCCGTCGTGAGAGACGTAAAGCCCGCTGCCGGGTCCGTTGGACGGCGGATAAACGCTCCACGGCGGACGGCGGGTCTGCCACAGCGTGGCATAGATGGTCTTGGGATCACCCGGCTTGAAGGCAAGATCGGCGGCGCCGGTGTTGGGGTTCTCGTACAGGACCTTGGTCCAGTGCCGGCCGCCATCCCGCGAGCGGAAGACGCCGCGCTGCGCATTGGGGCCGTACGGGTGCCCCAGTACGGCGGCGTACACGAGATCAGGATCGTTTGGATCGACGAGGATGCGCGAGATCTGGCGCGAGTCGGTCAGCCCGATGTGAGTCCAGTGCGCGCCGCCATCCGTGGACTTGTACATGCCGTCGCCCTGCGCGATGTCGGAGCGCATGTCCGCCTCGCCCGTCCCGACGTAAATCGTGGCCGGGCGGGACGGCGCGATCGCGATGGCGCCGATGGAGCCTACCGGCTGGCTGTCGAAGATCGGCTGCCAGGTCCTGCCGGCATCCTGCGTCGCCCAGACACCGCCGTCCACCGCACCGAAGTAGAAGTGGCGGTTGTCACCCGCAATACCGGCCACGGCGAGCACGCGCCCGCCGCGGAAGGGGCCGATGAGGCGCCAATGCAGCGCCTGGTAATCCGAGGGATCGACCGCGCCCGGGCCGGCGGCGGTAGCGGGTTGCGCGGCGCATGCCAGCCGCGCCATGCACAATCCGACCACGAGCAATCCAAGACCGCGCATTCGCACTGCCAGCCTCCGAGAATCCGCAGCGAAAGGCGCTCACTTTAGCCGATCTATACGAATCCGATCGAGAAGAGAGCGACGAGAGCCAGCAGATTCGAGATGAGCCGAGGCCTCGCAAGGTAGAGCAGCATCAGCCGCCGCGCGCGGCGGCGGATTCCAGTTGGCGGCGCCGCGCAGACTGCGGACGTATTCCTCGAGCGGATCATGGCGTGCTCCCGGTGGTGGGCCTGGGAGCATTGGGCGCCGCAATCCGCGCCTCATACGGGATGCAAGGATGGCGAGGCGGTGAGAGATTGTGACGGAAGCGGGCAGCTCAGCACCTTTTGGCGCGCTGCAAGCCTCTTCCGCACCCCGGGATCGGCCCGGGGGCGGAAGCGGAGCTCGATTCTAGTGGAACAGGTTGGCGGCGACGTCGATCACCACGCCCGTGGCAACGGCCGCGAGAACCGCGTTGTTGTCCACGCGCACCCAGTAGTAGCCGGGCGGCGGCGGGCGCAGGCGATAGACGACCGGGTCGGGAATCACATAGGCCGGTTCGCGGTAGTCGTACGGCAGCCGCTCGCCGCGGTGCCAACGATGCGCGTACCAGCCGCGCGGCCGCTCGTATCTGCCGGAGTCGAAATCCTCATGCTCGCGCATCGGGCCGCGGTGCTCGCCGCGATCGTGATGCTCATCCCGGTCGTGACGCTCATCACGATAGTGGTGCTCATCACGGTCGTGATGCTCGTCGTGGCGTTGATCGTGCCACCCATGACCGTGGTCCTGCTCCCGCGGGGGATCGGCGAGCGCCAGAGAGCCCACCGCCAGGGACAGCACCATGGCCGCCATGATCGTTCGCTTCATCATTGAACATCCTCCACGTGATTGCCCGGCAAGGGACATGCCCCAAGGGACGTGCCCCAAGGCTGGCGTAAGCTACCTGAGCCCCGGCTGAACGGCACGTGCGGCTCGACCATATCCTCATTCCGATGGATTCCCGTGAGCCCCGCCGCGCATTATGGTACGCGGCAATCATGGGCGGCGGATCGCCGCCCCGGAGTCCCGCCATGCAATACGCGCTGCTGGGCAATACCGGCCTGACCGTCTCCCGCCTCGCTTTCGGCGCCATGACCTTCACCGCAGGCAACAAGGATCTGGGGGCCGTCTACAAGGTGGGCGCGGACCTCGCCGCCGAGTTCGTCGGCCGCGCTCTCGAGGCGGGCATCAACTTTTTCGATACCGCCGACGGCTATGCCGGCGGCGAATCGGAGGCGATGCTGGGCGCGGCGCTCAAGCCCCATCGCGACCGGGTCGTCATCGCCACCAAAGTCGGCTTTCGTACCGGCAGCGCGCTCACCCGCGCGGGTCTCTCCCGCAGGCACATCCTGTGGTCGGTCGACCAGAGCCTGAAGCGCCTCGGCACCGACTGGATAGACGTCTACATCGCGCACCGCGAGGACCCCTACACCCCGATCGAGGAGACGCTCGCCGCGCTCGATGCGGTCGTGCGCGCCGGCAAGGTCCGCTACATCGGTTTCTCCAACTGGTCGGCCTGGAAGGCGGCCGCGGCGCTCGAGATTCAGAAGGCGAGCGGTCTTGCGCCCTTCACTCACGGGCAAATGTATTATTCGTTGGTAGGCCGCGACATCGAGCGCGACGTCATTCCGATGATGCGGCGCTACGGCCTGGGCCTCACCGTGTGGAGCCCCTTGGCGTCCGGGTTCCTCAGCGGCAAGTACACGCGCCAGACCCTGTCGGATCCGAACAATCGCCTGTCCGGCTTCGACATCCTGCCCTTCGACAAGGAAGAGGGCTTCAGGCTGGTGGAGCGCATGCGCACCATCGCGGCCGCGCGCCAGGCGAGCGTCGCGCAGGTCGCCATCGCGTGGCTGCTCGCACGGCAGGCGGTGACCAGCGTCATCATCGGCTCGACCAGGCTGAGTCAGCTCGAGGACAACCTGAAGGCTGCGGCGGTGACGCTCGGCGCCGCGGAGATCGCCGAGCTCGATGCGGCCACGGCGCCGGCGCCCGTGTATCCCAACTTCTTCATGGACAACATCGCGCAGGACCGCCCCGTGGCGGAGGCGCTCGGTAACCGGGTCAACCGCTAGGGGGCATCGATCATGTCGGAGCAATCACTGGTCACGCATCGCGGCGGCTGCCACTGCGGCCGGGTGCGGTTCGAGGTGCTCGCCCCCGCGAGCGCGCAGGTCTCGGAATGCAACTGCTCGATGTGCAGCAAGGCCGGTTATCTGCATCTGATCGTCCGCGCGGAGCACTTCAAGCTGCTCTCGGGCAAGGAGGCGCTCACGACCTACACTTTCAACACCGGAACGGCCAGGCATCTGTTCTGCTCGGTGTGCGGCATCAAGTCCTTCTATGTACCCCGCTCCCACCCCGACGGATTCAGCGTCAATGCCCGCTGCCTCGATGCCGGCACCCTGCGGGAGATGACCGTCACGCAGACAAATGGAAGGGAGTGGGAGCGCCAGTACCCCAAGGGACGCGGCGAGTACCAGGGCTGACCGGCTGCCTGGCTGCCTGGCTGCGCCGCGGCCCGCGCCGCGGCGCGCGTATGCGCCTTTGTTATGGATGACGCTCAAAACGGAAATATTCGCATGATCGCCGCGGCGTTAGGGTGTCGCGCATGGAAGCTGCGGCCCCGGAATTCTCGCTCGCCCATCTGACATTGCTGCATTGCGCGCCGCCCGAGCTCACCGAGATCGCCGCGCGGGCCGGATACGACTATGTCAGTTACCGGCCCATCTCACTCGGCCTCGCGACCGAGCCGAAATATCCGCTCGCCTCCGACAGGAGGCTGCTCGAGCGCACGAAAGCCGCGCTGCGCGCCACGGGCATCAGGCTGCTCGACATAGAGCTGGCCCGCATCCTTCCGGGCGTGGACGTGACGGAATATCTGCCCGCGCTGGAAGCCGCGGCGGAGCTCGGAGGCCGTCACGTGCTGAGCAGTGTCTGGTGCGAGGACATGAGCTTCGCGCGCGATCGCTTCGCGCAGCTCTGCGAGCTGGCGCGTCCGCTGGGATTGACCGTGGACCTCGAGTTCGTGACCTTCGCGGGAGTGCGCACTCTGAGCGAAGCGGCGGGGCTGGTGGCCGCATCCGGCTGCGCCAACGCCGGCATCTGCATCGACACGCTGCACTTCGACCGCTCCGGCTGCAAGGTGCAGGACCTGGAGAGGCTGCCGCGGGAGTGGTTCCACTACGCGCAGATCTGCGACGCACCGGAAGACTGGTCGGCGCAGGAGCAGGAACTGAAGCGGGTTGCGCGCGAGGAGCGGTTGTTCCTCGGCGAAGGCGGAATCGACGTACGAGCCATCCTGGACCACATGCCTCGCATTCCATACTCGCTCGAGCTGCCGAACGCCCGCCTGCTCGCGGCTCTCGGCCCGGTCGAGTTTGCACGCCGCTGCCTGGAGACTGCCAGGCGCCATCTCTCACCGCCCCGGGCTCGCCCGACGCCCGATCGGCCGCGTCCTCGGCACGCCGTCGTCCCCACGACGCTGAGCCGCTGAGCCCGAAGCACCCAACCGCGGGCGCCACCGGTCAACTACTTGACTGAAGCAACTAGTTGCCGCATGCTCCGCTCATGCACGCCCGAGCACGCTCCGCCCACGCCGAACGCAGCCGGCCGCCGGGCAATCGGCAGGCAACCGATGCCATCCGGGATTTCAACCGGTTCTACACACGCCAGATCGGCCTTCTGGATCAGGGTTTCCTGGGAAGCTCTTTCACGCTCACCGAGGGCCGGGTGCTCTACGAGTTGGCGCATCGCGACAACCCTACGGCGACGGAAATTGCGCGCGAGCTTTCTCTCGATCCAGGTTATTTGAGCCGGCTTCTGCGGAAGTTGGAGAGACAGGGTCACGTGGCTCGCGGCCGGGACGCGCAGGATGCCCGGCAACGGCCGCTGCGGCTCACCAGAACCGGACGGCGCGTATTCGAGCGGCTCGATCAGGCCTCGGGAGAGCAGATCGCCGCCATGATCGGCGCACTGGCGCCCGGGCAGGTGGGCGAGCTCGTCGGCTGCATGCGAACCGTGCGCCGGCTGTTGCAGTCCGACACGCCGGAGCCGGCGTTCTCCCTCCGTCCGCTGCGCATAGGCGACATCGGCTGGATCGTCCACCGCCAGGGCATCCTGTATGCCGAGGAGTACGGGTGGGACGTGACCTACGAAGGCCTGCTTGCGGAAATACTCGGCGGCTTCGTGAAGCAATTCGATCCCTCCGTCGAGAGCGCATGGGTGGCCGAGCGCAACGGAGCAGTCGTCGGCTCGGTTTTTCTCGTGCGCGAGTCCGCGGCAGTCGCCAAGCTGCGCCTCCTCTATGTCGAGCCGAGCGCCCGCGGGCTCGGCATCGGGCGGCAACTCGTCGATGCCTGCATAGCCTTCGCGCGCGAGAAGGAATATCGGACGCTTCGCCTGTGGACCAACGACATCCTCGTCTCCGCGCGGCGCATCTATCAGGCCGCCGGCTTCCGGCTGACGAAGGAGGAACGCCACCATTCCTTCGGCAAGGATCTGGTCGGCCAGACCTGGGAGCTGGCGCTGCGGGGCTGAGCCGCCGTGAAGCACTACCTTCCTCTGCGGTCTTGATCTACAGGTCCGTCAGAGAAAAAATCCGCTGCATGGGCACCCACTTCTGCCCGGGCGCGGCCCACGGCAGCGCCCGTTGAAACGTCCACATCAGGCGCTCCCACGCCTGCACCTCCGGATTTGACGCGTCGGCGGCTGCCTTGGCCTCGAGGCGGAAATCGTCAGGCGCCTCCATGATGAGGCAGAGGCGATTGCCGGTCCGGAAGATCTCCAGGCCCGTGAGGCCCGAGCCGCGCAGGGACTCCGCCACGGCCGGCCAGATCCGATCGGCCCGGTGCCATGCCTCGTATTCGGCTATCGCTTCCGGGTCGTCGGCGAGATCGAGCGCGAAGACGAAGCGCTTCATGCCGGCGAGGCCTCGGCCCGCCGCATCCGCCGCCGGACGCTGAGCGCGAAACCGAGCACGACCGCGAAGCACAGGAAGGGCACGGCCATGGACCAGTTGATGCCTGCGAGCCCGGAGAGTGCCCCCATCGCCGGCGTCAGCACTGCGCCGCCCACGATCGCCATGACAAGCACGGAGGAAGCGAGCTTGCGAGCCTCGCCCAGCCCGCTCACGCCGAGCGCGAAGATGGTCGGGTACATGATCGACATGAAGAAGCTGCTCGCGATGAGCGCGTAGAGACCCACATACCCCGGCATCGCGATCGCGACCGCCGCGAGCAGCGCATTGACCGCGGCGAAGGTTGCGAGCAGGACGGCAGGCGCCACGCGCCGCATGAGCGCCGTGCCGGCGAACCGACCCAGCATGAAGAGCACCAGCGAGAGGATGAGAAAGTCCGCGGCCTGCCGGTCGGCGGTACCCGGCACCGTGCCCTCCGCATAGCGGATGAGGTAACTCCACACGCCTACCTGCGCGCCGACATAGAAGAATTGCGCTGCGACCGCGAAGATGAACCGCCGGCGCCCGCGAAGCGCGCGCCATCCTGCCTCCTCTGCCGACTGCGGCTCGTGCGACTCGTGCGACTCGTGCGCGGCCGGAAACCGGGTCACCAGAATGAGCAGTGCCAGCGCAAGCACCACGATCCCTATCACCGCGTAGGGGGCGCGAACCGCCCCGGATTGTGCAGCGTCATAGGCGGCGCGTGCCGTTGGCGACATTGCGGCGATCTGAGCCGGCGTGTCGTCGGTGCCGGCAAAGATGAAGAAGCGCCCGATGGCGACCCCAGTGATCGACCCGAGGGGATTGAAGGCCTGTGCGAAGTTGAGGCGCCGCTCCGCGCCCTCCGGCGCCCCCAGCACGGTGACGAACGGATTGGCTGAGGTCTCGAGAAACGACAGCCCGCTGGCGATCACGAACAGGGCGAAGAGAAAGAAGCCGTACGTGCGCAGGTCCGCGGCCGGGTAGAAGAGGAATGCGCCCACCGCATAGAGCGCAAGCCCGACGACGATTCCCGCCTTGTACCCGTAACGCCGCATGAGGAGCCCGGCGGGAATGGCGAAGAGGAAATACCCCAGGTAGAACGCCGACTGCACCAGCCCGGACTCGAGGTCGGTGAGCTCGAAGGCCTTCTTGAACTGGCGAATGAGGATGTCGTTGAGATTGTTGGCGACACCCCAGAGGAAGAAGAGGCTCACGACGAGCACGAGCGGCAGAATGCCGCCGCGGACGGCCGCCGCGAGTGGTGAGTTGCGGGCGGCGGCAGGGGCGCCGCGGGCATCATTCATCGTCTCAGCCCTCCAGCTCGCGGGAGATCCGGGCCGCCGCCGCGCACAGCTGCGCGATGGACTTGTCCGGCTCCCCGCGGGCGCCCCGGCGCTGCGCGAACGGCACGGTGAGCGCGGCTATGGCGGCGCCGTGCTGCAGGATCGGGGCCGACAGGTCGGTAACGCCGCTGACCACCTCACTCGGAATGCACGCATAACCGCGGGTGGTGATCCTCCGCAGCTGCCTCGCGATGCGCGCGCGTTCGTACCTCGCCTGCTTGCGCTCCAGCGTTTCCAGCCAGCGGGCGCGGGCTTCCCCGGGTTGAAACGCGAGCAGCACCAGTCCCGACGTCGAGTGAGGAATGGGCCGGCGGTGGCCGACTCGGACCACGAAACCGACATCCCCCGGCGACTCGACGCGCGCAATCACGACGATCAGCTCCTCCGAGGGAATCGCCAGATGACAGGGCTGAAGGATGTCCGCGGCCAGCTGATGCATGATGGGCATCGCCGCTTCCATCAGGCCCTTGACCGGCGGATGCTCCATTCCCAGCATGAAGAGCCGGTTGGTCAGCACATACCCATCGCTCCCGGCCGCTCTCGCCAGGTAGCGGCGGTCCTCCAGCACCTGCAGCATCCTGAAGATCTCGCTCCGGGAGCGCCGCAGCCCGGCGGAAATCTCCGACAGGGTCATGGCTCCCGCCTTGGGCGCGAGAAACTCGAGGATCTCGAGACCCTTTTCCAGGGCTGGAGCGCGATAGCGCGGTTTCTTGACCACGTGTATGCTCTTTTATTGGTAGAACTGTATTTCACGTATGGATCATCGTGCAACTGCTTCTGCGGACGGGGGCCCCGAGGCGGCGGCCGATCCGCGGCGGCGGCTGCCCCGCGTCGCGCTCGCCGTCCCGGCGCTTGGCTTCGGGGCCGCCGCAATCGGCAACCTCTTCACCGCTGTTACGGACGAGGCGGCGGGCGCTGCCGTCGAGGAGGCCTACCGGCTCGGCATCCGTCTTTTCGACACTGCGCCTCATTACGGCTACGGCCTCAGCGAGCAGCGGTTGGGGCACGCGCTGGCCTCCCTCCACGCCGATGACGCGGTGATATCCACGAAGGTGGGCCGCCTGATAGTTCCGGGAGCGCCGGGCGAGCCCTCCGATGATGGGTTCGCCGTGAGCGGCCGGCGTGCCGTCTTCGACTACTCGCGCGGCGGCATCATGCGCTCGTTCGAATCGAGTCTGCGCCGGCTGCGGCGAGGATCGATCGACATCCTGCTGCTTCACGATATCGGCCGTGAGACGCATGGCGAGCGGCATGAAAAGATGCTGAAGCTCGCGCTCGATGAGGCGTTGCCGGCGATGGCGCAACTGAAAGCGTCGGGCGCATGTCGTGCAATCGGCATCGGAGTCAACGAGCAGCAGGCGTGCCTGGATGTCATGACGCGTTTCGATCTCGATTGCATCCTGCTCGCCGGCCGCTACACCCTCCTCGAGCAGCGGGCCGCCGCCGTGGTGTTGGCTGAGGCTGCCCGCCGCGGGGTCGGCATTCTCGCGGGCGGTCCCTTCAACTCCGGGCTGTTGGCCAGCTCCGAGGGACCGGGCAGGACTTACAACTACCGGCCCGCGGACGAGGCCACCCTGCAACGCGCGCGTGAAATCTATGCCATTTGCGCGGCGGAAGGCGTCGACGTCGGCGCCGCAGCGCTGCAATTCCCCCTCGCCCATCCGGCTGTCGTATCGGTCGTCGCCGGGATGCGCTCGCCCGCGGAGGTGTCGAGCGCGGTCGCCCGCACTCGCGCGCCAATCCCTGGCTCCGTTTGGCGCAGGCTGAGAGAAGCCGGGCTGTTGACACTCGGTGCGCCCACGCCATGAAGCAAGTCATTACCGATCTGGAAACTCACGACGTCCGTTTTCCGACGTCACGACAGCTCGACGGGTCGGACGCGATGAATCCCGACCCCGACTATTCGGCAGCCTACGTAACGCTGCGCACGAGCGATCCGCGGGACCTCTGCGGCCACGGGTTCGTGTTCACGATAGGCCGCGGCAATGACGTCCAGACTACCGCCATAGATGCGCTGCGCCACCTGGTCGTGGGCCGGGAGGTGCAGTCAGTGCTGGCGGACCTCGGCGGCTTCGCGCGCAGCCTGACCAACGACTCGCACCTGCGATGGCTCGGTCCGGAGAAGGGCGTGATTCACATGGCGATCGGCGCCGTGATCAACGCGGCCTGGGACATGGCTGCGCGCGCCGCCGGCTAGCCGGTATGGCAACTGATCGGGCAGATGACGCCCGAGCAGATCGTCGATCTCATCGATTTCCGCTATATCAGCGATGCCCTGACCCCGGGCGAGGCCCTGGCGCTGCTGCATGCAGCCGCGCCCGGCCGGGCCGCGCGGATGGAGAAGCTGCTCGAGCGGGGGTACCCGGCCTACACGACCTCACCCGGATGGCTGGGTTATTCGGATGAGAAGCTCGCGCGGCTGGCGAAGGAGGCCGTTGCGGAGGGGTTCCGCACGATCAAGATCAAGGTCGGCCGCGACGTCGCCGATGACATCCGCCGGTGCCGGATCGCGCGGCAGGCGATCGGCTCGGGCATCGGGCTGGCAATCGATGC
>JAGWPE010000361.1 GCA_028870635.1 Gammaproteobacteria bacterium
GCGGAGCAAGTGCGACACTGACATGCCGGCGGCACTCAACATCTGCGTACTGGGCGGCACCGGCTTCGT
This sequence comes from Gammaproteobacteria bacterium, assembly GCA_028870635.1. Taxonomy (GTDB): domain Bacteria; phylum Pseudomonadota; class Gammaproteobacteria; order Steroidobacterales; family Steroidobacteraceae; genus 13-2-20CM-66-19. The sequence continues at coordinate 70 of JAGWPE010000361.1, forward strand.
CGGCACGGAGCTCGTCACCCGTCTGGTCAACAAGGGGCACTGGGTGAGGATACCCACGCGCAGCCCCGCGCATGGCCAGCACCTGAGGGTCCTCTCGACCGTCGAGCTCGTCACCGCGAACGTGCACGATTCACGTACCCTCGGCCAGCTCCTCGCCGGGATGGACGCGGTGATCAATCTCGTCGGCATCCTCAACGAGAGCGGCAGCGCCACCTTCCAGTCGGCGCACACGGATCTCGCCGCGAAGCTCGTCGCGGCCGCGCGCGGCGCCAGGATCCGCCGGCTGCTGCAGATGAGCGCGGTAGGGGCGGACCGGGAGCACGGGCCGAGCCGGTATCTACGGTCCAAGGGCGAGGCGGAGGCGCTCATCCGCGGCGCCGCCGCCCACCTCGACTTCACCATCTTCCGTCCATCGGTCATCTTCGGCCCGCGTGATTCGCTCACCAACCGCTTCGCGGCGCTCCTGCGCCTGCCGGGAGGCTTCCTGCCGCTGGCGCGCCCGCGGGCACGCTTTGCGCCGGTCTATGTCGGGGACGTCGCGGATGCATTCGTGCGCGCGCTGGAGGGCCGGGGCAGCTTCGACGAGACCTACGAGCTCTGCGGCCCGGACGTGCTGACACTCGAGCAGCTGGTGCGGATGACGGCGGCCGTGGCCCAGCTCCCCTGTCGCATCCTGGGCCTGCCGGATGCGCTCGGCCGATTGCAGGCGGCGCTGCTCGGACTGCTGCCCGGGAAGCCGTTCTCGCTCGACAACTTCCGCTCCCTCACCCTGGACAGTGTCTGCACGCAGAACGGCCTCGCACGTCTCGGCATCGCCCCCCGCCATATGGCGGCGGTTCTGCCCTTTTACCTCGGTCCCTTCCTCGGCCCGACCGAGCTCGACGCCGCCCGCAAAAACAACGACTGAATGGCCACGCGGGCTCAGAGCGCCCGGATCGCGGCCAGCCGCTTCTCGCGGATCTTCTCGCCGATCGCCGGGCCCACGAGTCCCCGACGCTCGCTCTCCTCCAGAGTCACTGCCGCGGCGGCGGCCCGTGCCCGGCGCAGTTGCTCGCGCTGCGGATACGGTTGTGCTTGCAGACCGGTGCGCCCGCGGGCGTCGGCCTCGCAGGCCGCCAGCATCTCCTCGAACCGCTCCGGCCGTCGGAACGCATCCGTGGCCTCGAGCAGTTTCAACACCGTCGTCGGCCGCAGCTCCGCCGCACGGTGAACTACCGCATGATGACGGGCTGTCAACACCGCCAGGTCCCGAAACCCATTCGGCACCTTGAGCCGCGCACAGAGGCCCTCGATCACCGGCACGCCCGCTTCCTCGTGCCCCCGGTGGCTCGGCCAGCGCTCCGGAGTCGTCAACGCCTTGCCGAGATCATGCAGAAGTACGGCAAACCGCACGGTCGTCGAGGCGCCGCTGTCCGCCGAATAGCGCAACGCCAGCATTACATGCACGCCCGTGTCTACTTCC
>JAGWPE010000362.1 GCA_028870635.1 Gammaproteobacteria bacterium
ACGTTGACGAATTCTTCAGCCATGTTATGCCGCCCGCGCTCCGAGCTGGTCCGCGACGATGCTGCGGCCGCCGTGATCGATCATGTACTCGAACTCGTGCCGGAAGTGCTTCATGAAGCTCTGCACCGGCCAGGCCGCCGCATCCCCGAGCGCGCAGATCGTATGGCCCTCGATGCGGTTCGCGACATCGACGAGGAGCGAGAGCTCCTCGCGCCGCGCCGCGCCCGCGAGAACGCGCTTCAGCAGCCGGTTCATCCAGCCCGTGCCTTCGCGGCAGGGAGTGCACTGGCCGCAGGATTCCGACATGTAAAAGCGCGAGATGCGCTCGAGCACCCGCACCATGCAGGTGGTCTCGTCCATGACGATGACGGCCGCGGAGCCGATCGCCGAGCCCGCGGCGCGCAGCGAGTCGTAGTCCATGTTGGTCTTGAGCATGACCTCGCCCGGCACGACGGGCACGGAGGATCCGCCCGGGATCACCGCCTTGAGGCGCCGTCCACCGCGAACCCCGCCCGCGAGCTCGAGCAAATCCTTGAACGGGACGCCGAGGGGCACCTCGAAGTTGCCCGCCTTCTCCACGTGACCCGAGACGGAGAAGATCACGGTGCCGCCCGAGTTCGCCGGCCCGAGCGAGGCGAACCACTGCGGTCCCTTGCGCAGGATCGTGGGCACCGAGGCGAAGCTCTGGGTGTTGTTGATCGTGGTCGGCTGGCCGTAGAGGCCGAAGTTGGCCGGGAACGGCGGCTTGAAGCGCGGCTTGCCGCTCTTGCCCTCGAGCGAATCGAGGAGCGCCGTCTCCTCGCCGCAAATGTAGGCCCCGGCGCCGACGAAGGTGTGGATGTCGAAGTCGATGCCGGTGCCGCGGATGTTCCTGCCGAGGAGGCCGGCATCGTAGGCTTCCTTGAGCGCCGCCTCGAAGCGCGGCACCGGCTCGCCGAGGAACTCGCCGCGGATGTAGTTGTAGGCCACGGTGGTGTTGGTGGCATAGCCCCCGATCGCCAGCCCCTCGATGAGGGCATGGGGGTTGTAGCGCAGGATGTCGCGGTCGTGACAGGTGCCGGGCTCGCTCTCGTCGGAGTTGCAGACGAGGTACTTCTGCACCGGCGAGTTGCGCGGCATGAAGCTCCACTTGGTGCCGGTGGGAAATCCGGCGCCGCCGCGGCCGCGCAGCCCCGATGCCTTCACGGCATCGATGATCTGCTCGCGCGGCGGCTTCTCGGCGAGGATCTTCTCCCACGCCTCGTAACCGCCGATCCTGCGGTAGGTCGCGAGCTCCCAGGAGCGCTCGAGCTTCAGGGGCTCGAACACGACGAGATTCATCTTGTCGGGGCTTACGGCCATGGCGCTACTTCAGCTCATCGAGTATCTGATCGAGCTTCTCCGGGGTGAGATGCTCGTGAAAGACGTGATCCACCATCAGCATCGGCGCGCCGGTGCAGGCGGCGAGGCACTCCTCCTCGCGCTTGAGGAAGATGCGCCCGTCGGGCGTGCTCTCGTTGAGCTTGATGCCGAGCTTGCGCTCGGCATGCGCGACGAGATCCTCGGCGCCATTCAGCATGCACGAGATATTGGTGCAGATGCTGACGTGGTGGCGGCCGCAGGGGTGGGTCTCGAGCATCGAGTAGAAGCTCGCGACTTCGTACACCTGGATGGGCGGCAGCTTCAAGTATGCCGCCACCGCGTCCATCAGCTCCGGCGTGAGATACCCCTGGTTCTGCTCCTGCGCGGCGCGCAGCGCCGCGATGCACGCGGAGCGCTGCCTGCCGGGCGGAAACTTCGCGACCCAGTGATCGATCTCCCGCCGGGTGTGCTCGGAGAGGGGCGTTGCGCCGGCGCGGGAGCCGGCGCCCTCGGTCTGCGTCTCGTTGCTCAACGGTCGATTTCCCCGAAGACGATGTCCTGTGTGCCGATAATCGCGACCACGTCCGCCAGCATGTGGCCGCGAACCATCTCCTCGAGCGCGGCGAGGTGCGGGAACCCCGGCGCGCGGCATTTCAGCCGGTACGGCTTGTTGGCGCCGTCGGAGATCAGATAGATGCCGAACTCGCCTTTCGGCGCCTCCACCGCGGCGTAGGTCTCTCCCTCCGGCACCTCGTAGCCCTCGGTGAAGAATTTGAAGTGATGAATGAGCGATTCCATGTCGCCCTTCATGCGCTCGCGGCGCGGCGGGCGGACCTTGCGGTCATCGATCATCGCCGGGCCCGGGTTCCTGCGCAGCCAGTCGATGCACTGGCGGACGATGCGGTTCGATTGCCGCATCTCCTCCACGCGCACGAGATAGCGGTCGTAGCAGTCGCCGTTGACGCCCACGGGGATGTCGAAATCCATGCGGTCATAGACCTCGTAGGGCTGCTTCTTGCGCAGATCCCACACGATGCCCGACCCCCGCAGCATCGGACCGGAGAAGCCGAGCTGCATTGCCCGCTCCGGCGAAACGACGCCGATGTTGACGGTGCGCTGCTTCCAGATGCGATTGTCGGTGAGCAGCGTCTCGTAGTCGTCGATGGAAGCCGGGAAGCGCTGCGTGAACGCCTCGATGAAGTCGAGCATGCCGCCCGCGCGCGCCTCGTTGAGGCGGTCGACTTCCTTCTGCGAGCGCCACTTCGAGGCCTGGTACTTGGGCATCGTATCCGGCAGGTCGCGGTAGACGCCTCCCGGCCGGTAGTACGTCGCATGCATGCGCGTGCCGGAGACCGCCTCGTAGACGTCCATCAGCTCCTCACGCTCCTTGAAGCAGAGGAGGAAAACGGTCATCGCGCCGATGTCGAGGGCGTGCGCGCCGAGCCACATGAGGTGGTTCAGGATGCGGGTGATCTCATCGAACATCACGCGGATGTACTGCGCGCGCTCCGGCGGCGTGATGCCGAGCAGCCGCTCGATGGCGAGCACGTAGGCGTGCTCGTTGCACATCATGGAGACGTAATCCAGCCGGTCCATGTAGCCGATCGACTGATTGAA
>JAGWPE010000363.1 GCA_028870635.1 Gammaproteobacteria bacterium
GAAACTCGGCCTGCGAGACTTCGTACACGGACATCGCGAAGCCGTGGGAAAGGGTCACGCGATGAACGGGGCCCTCCTGCGCCAGCCCGCCGTTGCCCATCATGAAAGAGCCGCCGGGAATCACGGCGAGGAGCGGCCCGGAATCGCCGGAGGCGAGGAAATCCTGGCAGTAATTGCGGCGGGTCTGACTCAATGCGGCCGAGCAGGCCGGATACTCGTGGTGTGCCGAGGCCTTCGCCGGCGCATTTTGCGGGGCCGCGGGGGTGCTCGCCGTTACCGGATTGGCCGCTGGCGAGCTCCCCGGTTTCACCGCAACCGATCCTGTGATGTCGGTGGCGTGCTGCGCCGGCGCGAGCGAAGACTCGGATTTGCCGCGGGGCGATGCTTCGGCACCGGCTGCGTGCTGCGCCGGCTTTGCCTGCTCCGCGCTCCTTTGCGGCACTGCGCTCTTGCGCGGCGCGGCGGCTCCCGGACCGCCCTGCGCGGGCGCGGCGGATTTCGCCGACTCGGCCTGCGCGCTCAGATCGATGCCGAGCGTCACGGCGAGCGCCGCAAGGGGACTGCTGTCGGGTGTGAGCGGCGTGCCGGCAAGCGCCTGTTGCTGCCGCAGCCGGCTGCGCACACTCTCGAGGAAGGCCTGGTACCAGTCGGTGTTGCTCACGGCCTCGAGCCGCGCCCGGCCGGCCTCGAGCAGCGCCTCGTTGAGCGCGAGCAGCCGGTCATCGCTCCAGTCCGGGTTCTCGAGCAGCGGCTGAAGGAGTGCCTGGATGGGATCGGTTTGCGCGGTCCCCTCGCCCGCGCCGCTGCTCGTCGCGGCAGTGCCGTGCGGGGCGGCGGCGCCGCGCAAATGATGCCTCGATACGAGCAACGCGACGGCGAAGATCAGGAGGAGTCCCAGCGCCACATACGCGGCGATTCGGCCTCGCCCCATCTTGCTCTCGATGTCCGCGGACGGGGGCGCGGGGCGCTCTGCGGCGGCTTGCGGCAGCGCCGCCGCGCGCGGCTGCGTCACCTCGCCGAGTTGCATCGCCGCTCGGGGTTGAGTCGCCTCGGGCGAGCCTCCAGCGGGGAGCACGACCAGACTGTCGAGCAGCTGGGCGCGCTGCCGGCGGTAGCTCTGCAGGCTCGAGCGGCCTTCCAGATGATCGCGCGCGAGCGCGCGCAGCCTGTCAGCGATCTCCGCGCTCATGCCGCGGCGCCGCCATGCTACTTGATCTCCCGCAGCACGCGGAAACCCGTGACGGGATCGGGCGCCCCGCTCTGCGCGCGCGCGGTGGCCGGCTTGCACAGCGAGAAGCTGTCGGTGTAGTCGCCGCCGCGCGCCTGCAGCCCATTCTGGCCGCGGACCCATTCCTGGACATTGCCGTCATAGTTGTAGAGCCCCCAGACGTTGTGCTCTCCCGAGTTGACGGGCAGCAGGCCCGCGGAGATCCCGGGCTTCTGACAGTTGGCGTCGAGGGTACCGCCGTCGCCGCCGGCATTGGCGGCGTAGACCCATTCGGCGGCGGTCGGCAGCCGATAAACGGCTCCCGACTGGCGGGAGAGCCAGGTGAGGTAGCCTTGCGCCTCCTGCAGCGAGATCGATGTCACCGGGTTGGCGGGAGCGGACCCATCCACTTTGCACGCCCCGCTCGCACTGCAGTACCGTGCGAGGTCCGCGTTGCTCACCTCATAGCGTCCGATCGCGAACGAATGCCCGCCGGGCGGGGCGGGAACCACCACGAGGATCGGTCCGCGGCCGCCGGCGACCTCGTCCCAGCAGCTCGCGCGCAGATTGGCGCCGGTGCCGACCAGCTCGGGATTGGCGCAATCGTGCAGCGAGACCGGCCCGGTCGCGGCCGCTGGAGCGGGAATGGCCAGCGGCTTCGTCGCCCCGGCAACGGGCGCCGCGACCCGCGGGGCGGCCGCAGGTTGGGCGGGGTTGGACGTGCTCTGAGGCGTCGGCGACGGCGCCCTCGTTTGCGGAGCGTATTGTGGCGTCGTTGGCAGCGGCGCGACCGGCGCGGCTCGCGCGAATTGTGTCTCGCGAGGGAAGAGGACGTGTGCCACTGCCCTGATCCGCTCCGCCGCCGCCGAGGTGGGAGCCGAACGGATGCGCGCCGCGATGCTGCGCGTGAGAGCCTGCTCGAGCGCCTGCGCCTCCGTAGGCGAGCTTCTCGCCGCGGCGTCGATCTGAGTGCGAGCACGCGCGGCGTCCGCCGCCCCGACGCTCGCCATCAGGCGATTGAGACTTGCGTAGAGGGCGTACCGCTGGTGTGCGGCGACGAGCGGCTCGAAGCCCGGGACCGCCGTGGCGCCCTTCTCCGCGAGCCCCTCGGCTTCATCGAAATGGCCGTCGAGAGCGGCACTGGCGGCGAGCCGCAGATAGCCTCTGCCGATCGCCGTAGGCGCGTCCTTCGTGAGGAAGGCGTCGTTGGCCGGCAGGCGGCTTCTGAGCTGCGCAAGCGTGGCGAGAGCGTCATTGACGGTGTTTGCGGCGGCCTGCACCAGCAGCTTCTGCTCGAGCGCCTCGGTCTGCGCGTGCTGCTCCTGCGCCTGCGCCGCCGCGGCAAGCTGCGTCCGCGAGGCGGAGAGCATCTGCTCTTCGCGCGCGATATCCGCCGGCTGCGACCCGTAGCCGCGCGCGTGCTCGAGCATCTGCTCGGCCTCGGCGAGCCGCCCGGCCTGGCGCAGCTGCTCCGCCTGGCGGATGTAAGCGGCGACGGCCTGGTTGCGCACTTGTGCGAAATAAGGATCGTTCGCGGCGAGGTACGCGCTCAGCGCGCCTTCCTGGTCGTTGATCTGCGCGTCCCAGGCCGTCGGGTCGTTGCCGGGCCCGCGTTGCAGCAACTCGGCGAACCGGGCTTGCAGATCGCTGATGCGCTGGGTGCGCATGCGCGCCTCGTCCGCGGTCTTGTGCTCGTATGTGAGGCGCGCCGTGCTCAGCTGCACGCGCTGGCTCTCGACGAAGGCGGCGGAAGCGAGATCGGCGTACTGCTCGAGCAGCGACTGCGCCTGGTCGTAGTTGTGTTGCTGCTCCAGGGTGCGGATCTGGCTCTGGATCTGTCCCTGCGCGTACTGCTGCGCTCGCGCAAGCACGTCGCTGCCAGGCGCATCGCCGCGCAGCTGAGTCATCTTGCCGCGGAGCTGGCCGTAATCGGCGAGCGAGGGACGCTTGTCGAGGAGCGCGGTAAGGGAGCCCTCGAGGCTCGCCACGCGCGCCGCCGTCGCCTGCGCCTGCGCGATGGCGCGTACCTGGTCGCGCAGGTCGCGCAGGGTCGCATCGTTGGGCGCGAGCGCCAGCGCGTTTGCGACCAGCTGCTGCGCGAGCGCCGCATCCGAGCGCTGCAGCGCGGCGCGTGTCTGCGCGGCGAAGGCGCCGGGCAGACGGGGGTCTTGCAGCAGAGAGCTGTGCGGATCGATGCGGCGTACCGCGGCGAGCACGGCTTCGATGTTGTCGGCGCCCTGCGCCGGGATCAAGCGGCCCGCGGCGAGGTCGGCGTCGAAGCGGTCGCTCTGACGCTTGATCGCATCGTTGAGGTCGCTTGCCACCCCATCCGCGATGCGCTGCGCGTCGGCGTAGTCGGGCAGATAGCCGAGGAGCTTCGTGGCGGCCTGATTGGCGAGCAAGTAGTCTCCGCGCGACTCCGTGCGTCGGATCAGCCCGTCGTAATAGTGGATGAGCCCATCCCGTGCGCCGCGATCGACCAGGATCGCGTCCCGGCGGCTCGGCTGCATTTTGTCGAGCACAGGCAGGACGGTCTCGATCCGGGCCGGGGTGCCGCTGCGCAGGGCTGCGAGCCAACGCGTCTGCTCGTAACGCCTGATCTCACTGGGGACCACGACGATCGCAACCACCACCCCGGCCAGAACGACCGCGGCGGTTCCGATGTAGACGCTGGGCGAGCGTTTGGGCGGCAACAGGCCATTGAGGAGCTCGAGCGCGGACGCGCTGCGGTGCTCGCGCCGGAACGCCAGGCCGCGCCGCAGCGCCGCCCATTGTCCGCGGGAGAGGCCGGCCGGGCGTGCCGGGACCATCCCTGCCGTGCGTGCCTGCTCCGCCGACTTGCGGTCGAAGGGGTGTCGTCCCGTCAGCAGCTCGTACGCCACGCACGCGATGGCGTAGACATCATCGCGCACGTCGGGATCGAGCCCCTCGATCATCTCGCAGCTCGCATAAGCCGGAGTGAGAGCGCCGAGCGTACCGGCGTCGAAGAGCGTCACCGTGCCCGAGGCGCGGTCGCCGTGGCGCGCCGCGCGCGCGATGCCGAAATCGAACACCTTGACGACGCCGTCGCGCGTGAGGAAGGCGTTGGCCGGCTTGAAATCCGAGTGCACGATCCCGCGCTCGTGCGCGTAGGCCATCGCGCGGCAGATGTCCCGCGTGATGCGCAGAGCGTGGCGCTTCTCCAGGCCGCCGCCCTGTGTGCGTTTGATCACCTGGTCGAGCGGCTCGCCCTCGAGCAGCTCCATGGTCATGAAGACGTTGCCGCCGTCGCGGTCGAAATCGCCGACCGTGACCACGTTCGGATGCGCGAGACTTTGCGCCTTGCGGAATTCCCGCTGCAGCGCCTTCAGGGACTCGGGGTGGCGCTTGAACTCGTCGTTCAGGATCTTCACGGCGACGAACGGATTGCGGTCCTGCGCTTCCTCCATGCGCAGGTCGCGCGCCTTGAAGACGATCCCCATGCCGCCGCGGCCGAGCTCGTCCTCGAGCACGAAGCGCTCCTTGATGATGCTGCCGACCACGAGCGCGACCGTCCTGCCCGCGGACCAGCGGTTGGGATCGCTCCAGGTCGAGGAGCCCGTGCCGGTGAAAGGTCCGCTGAGACCGCCGGTGGTGGAGCCGGTCTGCGAGCCCGTCGTGCCCGTCGCCGGGGACCAGGACGAGTCCCCGCCCCCCGCGGCAACCGCTTCCCGCGACGGCGCGGCGGCCTCGCTCGTTCCCGGCACGGCCCGGGCACGCAGTCGCGTCGCATCGGCGGGCGCGGCGGCAGGCGCAGGCTCTGCGGCCGGCGGCGCGCCGGGCGTGCGGAAACGTGTTTTGTCCTCTGCCGCGCCGCCGCTCGTCTGGGCGGCGCCGGCTGGCGCGCCGCTCGCGCTCTTGGGCACGCGGAAAACCGTCCTGTCCCCCTCCGGCGCCGGTGCGCGCGGCTCGGGGGCGGCGGCCGGTGCCGGCGCCGCGGCGGCGCGCGGCGCGCGAAATCGTGTCTTGTCGGCGTCGGCCTGTGCGCGAGTCAACTGCACGAGCGCGAGGTACGCCTCGCCCGCGATGCGGTTGCCCCGATAGAGGGCCTCGAGATAGGCACCGAGCGCGGCCGCCAGATGCGGCTCCTGGGCGAGGCTCGCGGCGAGCGAGCGCTGCAGCGCCGCCAGGTCGATTTGCCCGGCGAGGAATGCCTCGAGCGCCTGCCGGAATTCCTTCATGTCTGTGAGAACTGCACGGCGATGACCGAGACGTTGTCGCTGCACACTCCGCCCAGCGCCTCCTTGAGCAGCGCGCGGCAAGCGCCTTCCGGATCGTTCGCGGCCAGATGAGCGGCGAGCCTGTCGTCGGCGAGCTCTTTGTACAGGCCGTCGCTGCAGAGCAGATACCGGTCGCGGTGCTCGAGCTTGCGCAGCTCGATGTCGAGATACAGGTCCTGCGCGCCGCCCACCGCGCGGGTGATGACGTTCTGCGCGTTGTGTCGCTCCGCGGCGGCGGCGTCGAGGACGCCCTCATCCATCATCGCCTGCACCTCGGTGTGGTCGCGGGTGATGCAGCTCAACTCGCCGGCGCGCGAGCGATAGATCCGGCTATCTCCCGCCCAGACGCTCAGACAGTAGCTGCCGAAGGCGAGCAGCACGGCAACGGTGCTGCCGCACATCCCGCCCTCTGCGGCGAGCGATCCACGGTACAGCCGCTCGTTCACGGCGCAGAGACGATCCTCGACGTCGTCCAGGAGCTCGCTCGGGCGGTTGCGCCGGGTGACGCCGCAGAGCGCCTCGACGATCATCCGGCTGGCCACATCCCCCGCGCTGTGTCCGCCCATCCCGTCGGCGACGGCCCAGAGTCCGGCGGCCGGCAGCTCGAGGATCGCGTCCTCGTTGTGGGTCCGCACATTCCCCTGTGATGTGACCGACGCGGACCGCCACGTGAACGCGGCAGTCGCGACCTCCCCCGATGTGCTCATGCGCCCGTCTGCTTCTTTTGTGATTTGGCGGCCCGCGAGAGCCGCTCCAGCTGCTTATGATAGGCCTTGGCGAACTCCTCGCCAAAGAGTAGCTGGAAGCTCGCCTCGCTGTCCTTCTCGATGTTGCCGAACTGGGCGCAGTACATGTCCCAGAGCTTCGTGCGCCCGCCGATGGGAAGCATGGACGTGCGTCGCAGATTGCCGGTGTAGGTCTCCTCGAGGTGAGCGGGGCTGAACTTCGCGACCATCGCCTGGTAGGCGGCGCGGATGCCGGCCAGCATGGCGAGCTCGTGGAAGGCGATGTCCTCGAAACCTTCGCGAAAGGCCTCCAGCGGGCCGAGATATCCGGGGTTGCGCTTGACGAACAGGTTGTGCAGGGCGTCGTCGGCGTCCAACGAGAATTTGAGCGGATTGTTCTCGACGACCCGCACGCTCGTCATGGGCATGCGGAAGTTGCTCTTCACCTCGGCGCGGGCGCGCAGGACCTCGAGCATGCCTTGCACGACGATGCGAACGATCCCGCCGAGCTGCGCGGCAACATCGGGCCCGACGTCCCGGGCATCCAGTCCGAGCGCGCCGAGCAGGTCGCGTGCGCTCTGCTCGAGCGATGGGGCGGGACCGGCGGCCGGGCGCGGCGCGCTCGCTGCAGCCGGCGCCTCGGCCGGAGTGGCCGCCGCAGAAGGTGACGACGCCGGCGGGGGCGCCGCCGGCGCGTTGGCGGATCCCGCTCCGGCGGATCCCGCGCCGACGCCGATCAGCGCCAAAGGATCCTGCGTTCCCAACGAGCCGCCCGGCGCGGGTGATGGCGCCTGCAGCGGCGCCGGCGCTCCCTCGGCCGGCCGCGCGCCGTCCTCGATGAGCTGCACCATGATCTCGTAATCGCCGATGAAGAGCCGGTCACCGTCCTTCAGCCGCAGCGGCTCGCTCTTGGAGACCGGCCGGTCCGGCTCGTTGAGGAAGGTGCCGTTGGTGCTCACATCCTCCAGGCAGAAGGCGCCGCCCTGGAATCGCACCACCGCGTGCCGGCTGGAGACGAATCGCTCCGGATCCGGGAGCGCCCAATCGTTGCTGTCGAGGCGTCCGATCGAGCCGCCGCGCTCGTCGAAAACCTTGTAGGCGGCCGCGCCGAGACTTGCCCCCTGCCCACTGATCACACTGAGAGCGAGCAACACGAGAGTACCTCAGGCACCGGTTGGCTCGGCCGGTTGGGCCGCGATGAGCATCAGCGGCGGCGGCGCTGCGGCCGCGGCCGTCGCCGGCGCATGTTTGGCTAGTATCGAGTCGAGCAAGCTCTGTGAGCCGTGCGCCGCGCTCGGATCGCAAGCCTCATCCAGGAGCGTATCCGGGATCGATCCGTCGATGCCGAGCACCCAGAGATCGTGGGCTTGGAGCTCCTCGTAACGAACGCTGATGGCGGGCTCGGGTGTTGCCGGGGTGCTCAGGAGGGCGAGCAGGCCGCCGTCGTCGGCTCCTGCGCCGTCGCGATCGAGCCAGGGCGCTGCGGGCGCATCCACCGTGGCGTCCGCGCTCACCTGTTGCTCTCCCTCCAGCAATTCCTTCGTTTTCCCGCCGCGAAGCCGCACGGCCTGCGCGGCCCCACTCCACACCACCGCACACTCTGCTCCCTGTGCAAGGAAGAGGATGACGGCGAGAGCGCCCTGCTTTCCCGCAAAGGCACCCGCACCCGCGGCCGTTGCAGGCGCGAGGACCCGATGCAATGCCCGGCGCGCCGACTCGATACCCGCGGTGAGCGTCGCTTGCGGCGGCAGATCATGCGCGACATCCGCGATGAGGTCCGCGCGGGCGCCAGGGTCCCCGCCGTCGGCCGCCATGACGATGCCCCAGAGACCCGCCTCCGGCCTCGTGATGTAGCGGGTCTCCACGGATGCGCGCAATCCATGACGCGATGGTGGGTGAGCAGCGATGATCCGCAGGTCGACTGGCTGTGGTACTTCCGTTTCCGTCGCTTCAGACACCGTTGCAGCCTGCACCGGCGGCTGAGTAGCGAGCTCGACGCTGTTCCAGCCGGCCGCAAGCCACTGCCCCGAGAGCATGGCGACGTAGCCTGCCGGCGTGGGCAAGCCGCTCGTCACGAGCCATCCCGGTTGCACCGCCTCGGAGCCCTGCGTCCACCACAACGCGCAGGGCCGGTAAGTCTTCTGCAACTCGATCGACGCGAGAGCGTTCACGGCGCGCTGTGGCGTCTCTCCCAGCATCGAGATGTGCCATGGCGAGCCGCGTCGCGCGAAGCCGGACTGCGCGACGAGCTCCATCAGGTGATTGGACTCTGCCAGCGCCGCGCTGGCCCCGAGTCCCGGGAGCGCATCGACGTCGGCATCGAACACCTGCACGTCGAGGTCGCTCGCATCGAGAGCCCGCAGGGCCAATTCTTCCGCGGCATCGAACCAGGCGCGGCCCGTGCCGCACGCCGCCTCCAGGAGGCATGTCCCGGGCTCGAGCGGCGCGACGAGGGTGAGCGGGAAGTAACGGCCGACACGGTCAACACTCGGCAGCATCACGCCGGCGTAGGCGCTCTCGCCGCAGATTCCCTCGGTGAGCACGAACCGCCACACGGGGCTCGTCAGATAGAGATCGAGCCAGCGCTCCCCGAGCTGCTGCCGGCTCACGTGCAGGCACTCCGAAAGCCATGCGTCCCAGACGTCCACGAATTCCTGCGGCGCACGGCGCTGCATGAAGTCTCCCCTGCAGGGGAGCTTGCCGTAGAAGCCAGTCTCCGACATCGCAGACATGGCGCGGTTACTGGGCGCAGCGGAATCCTGCCACCACGTCCTTCCCGAAAGGATTGCGGATGGAGGTGGCATCGAGGATCACGCGCATCGACTTGCCGCCGGCGGTGAAGGTCGCGCGGAAGCGGCTGCCCGAGAGCGGCTCGACGCGCGCCCGAGCGAGCAGACGGAACCATGCCCAGGGACCTTGAAAGGCGGGCCCGGGTATCGGTCCGCCCGGGGAGTCGAATTCGAACGCGGCCTGTCCGCTGCTGCCGGGCCACTGCATCGAGACACTGCGCACCGGCCCGTGCGCATACTGGAAGGATTGCCCGTCGAGGCTCAATTGGAACGCGGTCACCGTCGGATCGAGCGTGTCGGCCGACATGTTGAAGCGCACCTGCGGCGTCTGCGAGCCGGTCCCGAAGAACACATCCCGGATGCGCTGCGCGCGCTCGAACTGCCGCAGCATGGCGCTCGAGCCCGCCGCCGCCCCCGCCCGCCAGCGCCACGGCGAGCGCGAGGTGTCGACGAGCTGCGCCAGATGATCGCGGAAGAAGGAGTCGTACACGCCGCCCGGCCCGAAGACGTGCGCGAAGTCCCCGGGCGCCGCGTCGGTCGAGCTCGAGGGGTCGAGCGGGTAACGGCCGCCGACCAGATCGGTGCAGTCACGCACCACCTGACCGGTGTACAGACGGTCGAGCTCGCCCTGCGCTTCCGAGCCGACGATGGAGGCGGTGCGCACGGAGACCTCGGTCACGAGGTTGGCGAGCGGCGCGGGCAACTGTTTGGCGAGGAGCGCGAGCGATTGCCTCGCCCCCCGCGTCGCCGCCTGGACCTGCGGATCGAGCGCGCTCTGCTGGCCTACTCCCGAGCCAGTGGCGATCAGACGCTGATACTGCTGTGCGAGCGCGGCGAGCATCTGGTCGATGGGCGCCTGTCCTGGCGGCCCCGCGACGAGCTGGCGTATGGGCGCGAAGTACTGTGTCACCCGAGTGCCGGGCGGCGGCGCTCCCTGCGGCCCCGGCCCGATGATGCTCTTCAGGGCGCTGAGCTTGGCATCGGCGAGCTTCCCGGCTGCGCTCGCCGCCTGCCCGGCCGCGGAGGTGTCGGGAGCCAGCAGGTCGGTGTTGCTCGCCACGGCCTGCAGGAACCCCTTGAGCGGGGATGCGGGGCTGGAGATGACCCCCAGGGTATCGATGAAATCCTGAGTGTCGCGGGAAGATCGGATGCCGACGTCCTTCACGACCGAATCCCAGTACTGCTGGTAATCGGTCTCGTAGAGATTCATCACGTCGTACACGAGCGTGCCGCTCGCGTGCAGATCGGGCAGATTGCCGCCGAAGACCCAGGAGTCCTGCAGGAACTCCTGCACTAGCTGATAGCGGCCCCGGGAGTTGATCTTGTCGAACACCGCCCGCGTGTAGAGCGCCGCCACCGGTGTCGAGAGCGGCGTGCCGCTGCGCCGCACCAGCACCGAGGCGCCCGTGCCCGCGGCCATGTCGAGCCGCAGCGCCTGCTGGGTGTCGTTCAGGTAGCTCAGCTTGAGGCGATCGTAGATCAGCACCGGAAGCGAGGCGCTGCGCAGCGCGGCGCGCGCGCGCGCGACCACCTGCGGATCGAGGGCGATCGAGCTGAGGCGCTCGCCGGTGAGCAGTTGGTCGAAATGGTCCGCCAGGTGCTGGGCGGTCGCCGGATCCTGCGGGTACATCTCGCGCCACTGCGCGCCGGCGA
>JAGWPE010000039.1 GCA_028870635.1 Gammaproteobacteria bacterium
CGCTCGGGCAGCCTGGCGGCGCCGCCGGCGCTCGGGGATGACGGGTGATCCCGGCGCAGCGCGCGCGAGGATGGCTGCAGGCAAATCAGGCGGCCGCTGGCGGCGCGAAATCCGCAGCGATCCGCGCGCGAATTCTCCCGCGCAGATCGTCACTGAGCTTGGTCTGCTCGAGCAGCGCCAGGAGCTGCCCCTTCGAGATGATTCCGCGCCGCGCCAGCTCCCGTGTGAAGAGGAGGTCTTTCTCACGGAAGGCCGCATGCTTGGCGATCGCGAGGTCATGCGGGTCGAGGCAGAGGGCACGGACGCCTTCGGTATCTCCCGCGGGGAGCTTCACGAGCCGGCCTTTCCATCCTCTCGGCAGTGTTGCGGACTCTTCGCTCACCGGGTCGGCGTAATAACCGAACTCCTCGTGAAAGGGCGAATAGGCACCAATCGCAATGAGCCACTCGGTCCGATCCGGCATTTTCGGCGCGAGCAGATCGACTTCCGCCGAGCGTACGATGCAGTCGGCAAGGTCGGGGTGCTTGCCGTGAAGAGCCTGGCTACCCACGATGATGAACTGCTTCTCACCGGTGATCCTCCCTGCGGCCCGAAGGACGTGATCAACCTGCTGCTTCTTCATACAGCTTTCTCACTTCCTGTTGCGACAGCAAGCCGACATACGGCATCGACTGGCGCAATTGCACCGCGTTCTCGTCGCGCCCCAACATCGCAGCGAAGAGCGCGCCATCATCCTCGCTCCGAGCGATATGGCTCCATTCGTCATAAGCGGGAACCCAGGAGCCTTGCTTCCTCCACCGGTGAAGGTTTGCGGCGATCTTGGCGCGTATCTCACGCGCCGTGTGCTTGCGGACGACGGCCAAGGAGAGCGACAACCTCAGATCGTCCAGCTCCCGATGAGAAAACCCTCCCCGCGCAGGCGGGCGAATGCCGCGCTCCGTTATCTCGAGCTCATCGCCTTCGCCTACCCCCCAGGAGTCCAGCAACGATTTTGGCAGCAGGACGCCGAGCGAATTGCCGACACGCCGTACGCGAACCTTCATAGCGCAATTATAACGCGTTATTACTACCGGGGCAATGCCCTCCCCGGCACCCCCAGGCGGCCTCCATGCCACGAGGCCGGCCTTCGCACCTCGGGCTCACAGCGCGCCGGTGCCGAGGGCAGCTTCCGGCACCTGACGGCACTAGTAGTGAAATCGATAGCGCAGCTGCACGTAGATCTGGAACGGGTCGTTCCAGTGGACGCCGCCGAAGGTCAGGCTGTTGTCGGTGAGCAGGTGTCTGTTGGCGATATTGAGCGCGGTGACCGACACCGAGAGATCGCCGCCGAGGTTCCTGCCCGCCGTCATGTCGAGCTCCGCATGGCTCGGCAGGTGGCTGGGCGGCGCCCCGGCGTTGGAAAAGCCCGACCCGTAGTGGAGCTCGAGCGAGGCGAAGAAGCGGCGCGGGAGATTGGCATCGAAGCCTGCGCTCAAGGTGTTGCGCTGGTCGTGATCGAGGGCATGGTAGCCCGCGCCGGGCGCGAAGCCGGTGAGCCCGCCCGTGATGCCGCCGAAGCCATCCGCGGTCTGGTTGGAATAGGCGAGATGCGCCTGGCCGTAGCGCCAGAAGGGCGGTGAGTGAACCGAAAGCTCGCAGGCTTCGATCAGCGCCCCCTGCTCGGTGAGCGGCAGGAAGACGTCGGAATTGCCGATGGGGTTGTGATCGAAGAAGTTCCTCGCCTGCGTGACGAAGTAGTCGCCCTCGACGGTCCAGCCCTCGACCGGGATGGCGAGGCCGAAC
>JAGWPE010000364.1 GCA_028870635.1 Gammaproteobacteria bacterium
AGATGCGCTACCAGACTGCGCCATGCCCCGACCGGAGACTTGGAAGCCCCGCCACGGGAGAAGCTTCCAGGGTCCAAGGGATGATATGCGAGAATGCCCGCCCCTCAAAGGGCTGCAACTGCACTCGCTATGACGGCGCAACTGATCGACGGCCGCATCCTGGCGGCGGAGGTCAAAAACCAGGTCCGCGGCAAGATCGAGGCGGCGCTCGCGCGCGGCAGCCGGCGGCCGGCGCTCGCCGTGGTCAAGGTGGGCAACGACCCGGCCTCGGAGGTCTACGTGCGCAACAAGCGCCGCGCCTGCGATGAGGTCGGCATCCGCTCCGTGGCGCACGACCTGGCCGCCTCGACCTCGGAGACCGAGCTGCTCTCACTCATAGATGAGCTCAACCGCGACGCGCAGATCGACGGCATCCTGGTACAGCTCCCGCTACCGCCGCAGATCCAGCAAACCTCGATCATCGAGCGGATCGATCCCGTGAAGGACGTTGACGGCTTTCATCCCTATAACCTCGGACGCCTGGCGCAACGCATTCCGGTAATGAGGCCCTGCACGCCATACGGTGTCATCAGGCTGCTGGAGCATGTCGGCGTCCCGTTCAAAGGGCAGCACGCGGTCGTCGTCGGCGCGTCCAATATCGTCGGCCGTCCCATGTCGCTCGAGCTGCTGCTCATGGGCGCGACCACGACGGTCTGCCACCGCTTCACGACCGGTCTGCAGAATTATGTGGGGCAGGCCGACATCCTGGTCGTCGCAGCCGGCAAGCCGGGACTGATCTGCGGCGAATGGATCAAGCCGGGTGCCGTCGTGATCGATGTCGGGATGAACCGTCTCGAGAACGGCCATCTGGTCGGCGATGTGCAGTTCGATGCCGCCCGGGAGCGCGCCGGCTGGATCACACCGGTGCCCGGCGGCGTGGGACCGATGACGGTGGCGATGCTGATGCACAACACCCTGGAAGCCTTCCACCGCCGCGGCGAGCGCCCAGCCTGAGGCCAGGCCGGCGGGAGGCGACCGCCCAGTGCCGCCTCCCCGTGCGATCTACGCCCGCCGCCATTCCGTCCGGCCGTCCGGCTTGTCCTCGAGGATGACGCCGGCCTTGGCGAGCTCGTCACGGATCCGGTCGGATTCCGCCCAGTTCCTGGCCTTGCGGGCGGCGGCGCGCGCCGCGATCAGTCGGTCGATGTCGGTGTCGCTCGGAGCTGCGCTCCCCGGCCCGCCCTCTCCCGTCGCGCCGGCGGTTGCGGCGCCTGCCGTCTGGGCCGGCTTGCGCAGCCGAAACCACTGCGTCGGCAGCGCGAGTCCGAGGACCCCGGCGAGCGAGCGCAGCTCGGCGGCCAGGCCCGCGGCGCGAGCGCCGTCCTGCGCATCCTTGGCGGTATTGATCTCGCGCGTCATCGCCTGCAGGACCGCGATCGCCTCCGGCGTGTTGAAATCGTCATCCATCGCCTCCCGAAAGCGCTCGCCGTATTCGCAGGTCGGTGGCGCCGACTGCGGCAGATCGCGCAGCGCGGTCATGATCCTTTCGAGCGCCGCATCCGCCTGCCCGAGCTGCTCGAGCGAATAGTTGATCGGCCCGCGGTAGTGGCTCGAGAGCACGAA
>JAGWPE010000365.1 GCA_028870635.1 Gammaproteobacteria bacterium
GACCAACGGGCCCTATTACGAGATGAAGAAGGACCCTCAGGGGCGGACGCTGGACGCCGACCGCCTGGTGCGCATCTCCTACCTGGTCGGCATCTTCAAGGCGCTCAACATCCTGCACTCGCAGCAGCTCGCCGACGAGTGGGTGCGGCTGGCGAACACCAATCGCATCTTTCGCGGCGCGACACCGCTCGCCTTCATGGTGAGAGGCGGCGTGCCGGCGATGCAGACGGTGCGGCGGCTGCTCGATGCCCGCCGGGGCGGCTTCTGACCAAGGCGCGCGCGGAGGGAGTCATGGATGGCGAGCCGCGACCCGCAGAAGGCGGCCTTCCGCCGGTCTCACTCGTCCGCCGCCACGACACCCACCGGCTGATTCCGTCGAAGTACAGCGATGACGGGGCAAGCGTGCTTGCCAGGATCGCGGACGACGATTCGCACCTGGCGCAGATCTTCGACCTCGACCATGCCACCAACGACCGGCTGATGGCCGAGAACGACAGGCTGCCCGGGATCGGCGTGCACGAGCTCGTTTTCGGCGTGCCGTACTATCGCATCGTCAACGCCGCCTTCACGCATGCCCATCCGCTGGGCGGGCGCTTCAACAGTCCGGAGCGCGGCGCCTGGTACACGGCGTTCGAGTCGAAGACCGCCCAGGCCGAAGTCGCATTCCACAAGACGGTCCACCTCGCCGAGATCGGCCGCTTCGAGGACGAAGTGACCTTCGACGATTATCTGTCCGACTTCAGCGGCGGGTTTCACGACCTGCGCAGGCAGAGCGCATTCCGCGACTGCCTCGACCCTGACAGCTACGTGCGCTCGCAGGCGCTCGCCGAGCGGCTGCAGGCGGCGGGCTCGCTCGGTGTCGTCTATCCGAGCGCAAGACGCCCGGAGGGCACCTGTCTCGCCTGCTTCCGCCCGGCCCTCGTCGGCAATGTGCGCAAGGGATCCACGTACCGCTTCCGCTGGAGCGGCAGCCCCACGCCCGCCATCGCGCTCGTCCGCGGCCGCAAATAGCAGCTGCCGCGGCTCTCGGACCGGGAGCGCGGGCCGCCGGAATCTTCTACTGTGGGAGTCGCCGCGCTCAGTGCGCTCTCTGCAGCACGATCACGGCCAGCGAGACGAGCAGCGCCGGCGGCATCACGAGCACGCCCAGCCTGAGGAATGTCAGGCCATCGATGTGCACCTTCTCCCGCCGCAGCGCGATGAGCCACAGAATCGTCGCGAGCGAGCCTGTCACGGAGAGATTCGGTCCCAAGTCCACGCCAACCAGCATGGCGTCCTTGAGCTGCGAGGAGACCCGCGCTCCGACGCCGACCGAGCCTGCAATCAGCGCCACCGGCAGGTTGTTCATCACGTTGGACGCGGCGGCCGTGGCGGCTCCGGCGGCGAGCGCGGCGGCATGCCCGGAATGCAGGGTGAGCCGTTGCAGGGCGCCGCCGAGCACATCGAGCAGGCCCGTGCGCCCGAGTCCCGCGACCAGCACGAACAGGCCCGCCACCAGCGGGATCACGCCCCAGGAGACGCCCTTGACGATGTGCCATGGCGAGCGACGATCGAGAACCAGGGCGAGAGCGGTAGTGATGACGCCGGCCGTGAACGTGGGCAGGCCCAACTGCAGGCCCGCGGCTGACGCCCAGAGTAGCGCCGCGGCGGTGAGCAGGATGCCGAGCGCAGCGAGCCGTGCTCCCCGAGTCAGCGGCGGCAGCGGCACATCGCTCTCGAACGCCTCGCCCAACGCCCGGCGCTGCGTGGCGCGCAGAACGAAGAATGTGGCCGCGATGGCGGCGATCGAAGGGGCCATGAAGTTGATCAGCCAGACAGGCAGCGGCGGCAGATGGCTGGCGAATACCACGAGATTCGCCGGATTGGAGATCGGCAGGAGAAAGCTCGCCGCGTTGGCGATGAAGGCGCAGACGAGCAGATACGGCAGGGGATCGGTGCGTGCCTTGGAGGCGGCCGCATAGACCGCCGGTGTCAGGACGACCGCCGTGGCGTCGTTGGACAAGAGGGCCGTGACGATGATGCCAACCAGGTAGACGAGCCCGAAGAGTCGGGTCGGCGCACCTCGCGCCCAGCGCACCGCGAGCGCCGCGACCCAGTCGAAGAGGCCCTCCGTCCGCGCGAGCTCGGCGAGCAGCATCATGCCGGCCAGGAAGAGATAGACATCCGTGCCTTCGAGGGCCGCGGCCCGTGCCGTGCTCCAGGACACGAGCGAGCCGAGCACCAGGACCGCCGCACCCGCCACCGCCCAGACGGCTTCCGGCAGGCCCCACGGGCGCGTGATGACGGCGAAGATCGCCAGGGCGGCAATCAGCCAGATCATGTCGTGCGCGAAGCTCGGGACCATCGTACGGCGGCTGGATAAAGCGAAGCCCGCGATTGGACCCGTGCCCCCCGCCGTCGTCAAGCGCCTTCGCGGCAGCCTTGTCAGGTTACGACATCGGTCGTAGAATGGGCTCGTGGCTACTTTCCGTCTGCCCGCGGACGATCTCGAATATGCCGTGCTCGCCGAGCTGTGGCAGCTCGGCACGGCCTCGGTGCGCGAGCTGCACGATCGCCTCGGCGCCAGGCAGGGGCTGGTGTACACCACTACCGCGAAGGTGATCGACCGCCTGCGCGAGAAGGGGCTCATCCAACGCCAGCGCAAGGGGAACGCGTTCGTCTACCGTTCGCGAGTCGCGCGGGAGGAGGTGGAGCGCGCACGCGCGCGCAACGCGGTCACTCGTTTGCTCGGGACAACGCCGCGGGCGGCTGTCGCGGCGCTGGTGGAGGCGGTGGATGACGTCGATCCGGCGCTGCTCGAGGAGCTCGAGCGCGCGGTTTTGGCGCGGCGGAGGGCGAAGGATGGAGCGTGAGTCGCTGCTGTGCCTGCTGATGACGCTGCTCGGCGGGCTCGCACTGCAGCCGTTCGTATGGTGGCCGGCCGCAGATCGAGCGCAGCTGCCGCCCGCGGACCTCGAGCGCAGGAGCTGGCGGCGGCTGTGGTATCCGGTGGTGCCGACGCTCCTGGTAGCAGCGTGGCTGTGCGGCTGGGCGCTGCGGGAGCCGGATCCCGTGCGCGATCCGCTCGACGCCTGGGTCCTGTTGGCGGCTTGGCTTCCCTTCGGCCTCGTCTTTGCGCGCGCCGGAGCGCGGGCCGTGTGGTCGCTCCTGCGCACTCCCATCGATTGCGGCGTCTCAACGGTCGGCCTCGTGCAGCCGCAGGTGATGTTCTCGCCCTTCCTCGCCAAACAGCTCGATGAAGGCGTCATTCGCGCGGCGCTCGCGCACGAGCGTGCGCACGCGATTCACCGCGACCCGCTGCGCATCTGGCTCGCCCAGGTCGTCACCGATCTGCAGTGGCCGTGGCCCTGGGCGGCCAGGCGCCTCGAGGTCTGGCTGGAGGCACTCGAGCTGGCGCGGGATGACGAAGCCAGGGCGGAGGGCGCCGACGGCGCGGACCTGGCGGAGGCGGTGCTGGCGTCCGTGCGTTACCTCGAGCGCATCACGGCCCGGCACTCGGGAATGCGTTTGAAGGGGACCCAACTCGCTCATGCCCGCCTGATCGGCGATTCGGGCGCGCTGCGCAGGCGCGTGTCGCGCATGCTCGCGCCGCTTCCGCAATGGTCCCGCGAGGACACGGCCCCGCTCATGCGTCTCGAGCGCGCGGGCTCGCTGTTGATTCCACTCCTGCTCGCCGCGCTGATGCTGGGTGCCCTCTATGGTGAGCGCCTCATACGGCCTCTGCTCGGGATGACCTCGTGAGGAGGAATGCGGCCGGCTGCGCTCGAGCCGTGCTCGCGGCCTTCGCCCTCACTGCTTCCACCGCGATCGCCGCCGACAGCGCCGGCGCCGAGGGTACGGTGACGGTGCGGGAGCAACCGGTGGCGGCGGAGTACGCGGCCTACGCGCAGGTACGGCCGGTCGCGGTGGTCCCCGTTCGCGCACTCGAGCCCGGAGCCGTGGCGGCCGTGCGAGTCGAGCCGGGGTCGCCGGTCACGGCGGGCCAGCCGCTCGCAACACTGTCAGGACCGGAAATCGGCGCTCTCCTCACCGGTCGCCGGGGCGCGGTACGCAGTGCGCAGACTCGCCTGATCGCCGCCAGGCGGACGCTCGCGGCCGAAACGCGGCAGCTCGCCGGCCAGTTGAGCACCCGCCAGGCGGTGGCCGCGGCACGGAGCGCCGTTGCGGCCGCCGCCGCCGACCTGCAAACGGCGCAAGCGCAGTTGCGGGTGGCGCAGGAGTCGAGTGTGTTGCGCGCGCCCTCCGCGGGCACGGTGATGTCCGTGGATGCGGGCAGCGGCGAGCGTGTGACGGCGGGTCAGGCGGTGTTGACGCTCCAGCCCCGCGGGAGTCTCTGGCTCGAGGCGACCTACTATGGGCGGGATGCCGCGTCGATTCATGTTGGAATGCAGGGCCGGTTCGAGCCCGCCTCGGGCAGCGATCCGGTGCGGGTGAAAGTCGCGAGCGTCTTCGCGGCGTTGGCTGCGGACGGCGGCGAAAAGATCGGCCTCGTTGCCACGGGCGCTGGATCGGGCTCGGGACCGGGCTCGAGCTCGGGATCAGGGCCGGGCTCGGCAGCCCGGCCGGCGCCCGCCGCGCCTTGGCTCAACGGCGAATGGGGCACCGTCACCGTCGCGGGGCCGGCGCGCCGCATGGTCGCCGTGCCGACCGGGGCATTGATCCTCGACCGGGCGAAATGGTGGGTGCTGGTCCGAACCGCCGGCGGCGACCGGCCGCGGGCGGTCTTACCGGGCCCGACGCGCCGCTGGGACACTTTCATCGAGAAGGGCCTTGCGCCCGGCCAGCAGGTCGTGGTGCAGAACGCCTACCTCGAGTTCCACAGCGGAATCTCGCGGCACTACACGCCGCCCGACTGACTCATGGCCGCCGTCAGCCCCGTGCCGCACGTGTTGTCGCGTCCAGTGCTGTGGGCTCTCGCGCTCGCGGCGCTCATCGGGACCGCGGCATACGCCTTTCTCCACATTCCCGTAGAGGTGCTGCCTCAGTTCGACTTCCCCGAGGTGAGCGTCGTCACTCACATGCCGGGCACCACGGCGACCGAGCTCGAGAGTCTCCTCGTCTATCCGCTGGAGGGGCAGATTCTCACCCTGCCGGACCTCGAGAGTGTCCGCTCGGCGATGGGCAACGGAGTCGTGGAGACCAATGTGCGCTTTCGTCAGGGAACCTCCGCGGCGCTCGATCTCCAGGCCGTCAATGGCGCCATCGACCGCGCGCGCGGCCAACTGCCGCCCGCCGTGCACCCGTTGGCGCAGATCATGGGCAACTCC
>JAGWPE010000040.1 GCA_028870635.1 Gammaproteobacteria bacterium
AGCGCCCGCTGAAGTCGCTCGCCGACATGATCAAGGGCAAGCAGGGCCGCTTCCGCCAGAACCTGCTCGGCAAGCGCGTCGACTACTCCGGCCGCTCGGTCATCGTGGTCGGCCCGCAGCTGCGCCTGCACCAGTGCGGCCTGCCGAAGAAGATGGCGCTCGAGCTCTTCAAGCCTTTCATCTTCCAGAAGCTGCAGCTTCGTGGCGAGGCCTCGACCATCAAGGCGGCCAAGCGCCTGGTGGAGCGCGAGGGACCGGAAGTGTGGGACATCCTCGAGGAGGTCATCCGCGAGCATCCCGTCCTCTTGAACCGCGCGCCGACGCTGCACCGCCTCGGCATCCAGGCTTTCGAGCCGCAGCTCGTCGAGGGCAAGGCGATCCAGCTGCATCCGCTGGTCTGCACCGCCTTCAACGCGGACTTCGACGGCGACCAGATGGCCGTGCACGTGCCGCTGTCCCTCGAGGCTCAGCTCGAAGCGCGCGCCCTGATGATGTCGTCCAACAACATCCTCTCGCCGGCCAACGGTGACCCGATCATCGTGCCGTCGCAGGACGTGGTGCTCGGGCTCTATTACATGACCCGCGAGCGCATCGGCGCCCGCGGCGAGGGCATGTTCTTCGCGGACGTCCACGAAGTGCACCGTGCCTACGAGAGCCGCTCGGTGGATCTGCAGGCCAAGGTGCGCGTGCGCCTCAAGGAGACGCTGCGCGTCGCCGGCGGCGAGTTCGAGGAGAGGCGCCGGATCGTCGAGACGACGGTCGGCCGCTCGCTGCTGTCCGAGATCCTGCCGAAGGGACTGTCGTTCGACCTCATCAACCAGGACATGACCAAGAAGACGATCTCCGCGACCATCAATGCGTGCTATCGCGCGCTGGGTCTCAAGGAGACGGTCATCTTCGCCGACCAGTTGATGTACACGGGCTTCCACTACGCCACGCGCGCGGGAGTCTCCTTCGGTATCGACGACATCGTCATCCCGGAGCAGAAGACGCGGATCGTCGCGTCCGCCGATCGCGAGGTGAAGGAGATCCAGGATCAGTACGCATCCGGTCTCGTCACCAACGGCGAGCGCTACAACAAGGTGGTCGACATCTGGTCGCGTGCGAACGATCAGGTGGCCAAGGCGATGATGGAGAAGCTCGGCACGGAGGAGGCGCAGGATACGAGGGGCCAGGCGGTTCGTCAGAAGTCGTTCAATTCGATCTTCATGATGGCCGACTCCGGCGCGCGCGGCTCCGCTGCTCAGATCCGTCAGCTCGCCGGCATGCGCGGCCTGATGGCGAAGCCGGACGGCTCCATCATCGAGACACCCATCACGGCGAACTTCCGTGAAGGCCTCAACGTTCTGCAGTACTTCATTTCGACGCACGGCGCGCGCAAAGGTCTCGCCGACACGGCGCTGAAGACGGCCAACTCCGGCTATCTGACCCGCCGGCTGGTGGACGTCGCGCAGGACTTGGTCGTGACGGAGCCGGATTGCGGCACGTCCAACGGCCTCACCATGACTCCGCTCGTCGAGGGCGGCGATGTCGTGGAGGCACTCGGCGAGCGCGTGCTCGGCCGCGTCCTGGCGGACGACATCATGAAGCCGGGAAGCAGCGAGGAAGTGCTGATTGCCAGGGACACCCTGCTCGATGAGAAGCTGGTGCGGCGGTTGGAGCACGAAGGCGTGGACCAGATCAAGGTCCGCTCTCCGATCACCTGCCAGACGCGCTATGGCGTCTGTGCGCAGTGCTACGGGCGCGACCTCGCCCGCGGACGCATCATCAGCATCGGTGAGGCGGTGGGTGTCATCGCCGCGCAGTCGATCGGCGAGCCGGGCACGCAGCTCACGATGCGTACCTTCCACATCGGCGGCGCGGCCTCACGGGCCGCGGCGGCGAGCAGCGTGGAGGTGCGCAACAAGGGTCTCGTCCGCTTCCATCACATCAAGACCGTGCAGCACGAGAAGGGTCACCTGGTGGCGGTGTCTCGCTCGGGTGAGATCGGCGTGGTGGATGACTTCGGCCGCGAGCGCGAGCGCTACAAGATTCCGTACGGCGCGATGATCAGCGTCAAGGAAGGCGATCAGGCGGCGGCCGGCCAGGTCGTGGCGACCTGGGATCCGCATACGCACCCCGTGATCACGGAGGTGGCCGGGCTCGTGAAGTTCCAGGACTTCATCGACGGCCTCACCGTCACGACTCAGGTGGACGAGGTCACGGGGCTCTCCAGCACCGTGGTGCTCGACACCAAGCAGCGCGGCGGCAAGGACGTGCGCGCGACCATCAAGCTGGTCAACAACAAGGGCAAGGAAGTCACCTTCGCCAACACGGAGAT
>JAGWPE010000366.1 GCA_028870635.1 Gammaproteobacteria bacterium
CTGAAGGGCGCGCAGGCGGCGGTGGCGGCGGGGGCTCACAAGATAACGCTGCCTTTTTCCGCCTCGGATACGCACCTGCTGAAAAACGTGCGGCGCACGCCCGAGCAGATGCTGGAGGAGACGCGCGGCATCGTTGCGCTCCTGCGCAGCCAGCCCGCAGATCGCAGACCGAGATTCGAAGCAGGCATCTCGACGGCGTTCGGGTGCAGTTACGAGGGCGCCATCCCGGAAGACAAAGTGGTGCGTCTCGCCGAGACGGTCGTGGAATCGGGATGCGACGAGGTGGGACTCTCGGACTCGACGGGCTATGCCAATCCGGCGCAGGTCAAATCGCTGGTGAGGCGGGTGCGGGGTGCGATTGGAGAGTCCGCGTTCGCCGGTCTGCATCTTCACAACACGCGCGGCCTGGGACTCGCCAACGTGATGGCCGGCCTGGAGATGGGCGTGAAGACGTTCGACAGCTCGTTGGCGGGCCTGGGGGGCTGCCCCTGGGCGCCGGGAGCGTCCGGTAACATCGTCACCGAAGACCTGGTCTTCATGCTGGAAGCCATGGGGCTTCGCACCGGAATAGACCTGGATCGCCTCCTTGCGGTACGCAATATACTGGCCTCGAGCCTTCCCGAGGAAGCCCTCTATGGGTTCGTTCCGCAGGCCGGATTGCCGTTGGGATTCACGCCAACGCTTTAGTCAAGCGCCTGGCGGACGGAAGGTTCCCACCTCACCCGAGGTCGAACAGAAGAACCTCGGCGTCAGTGTCGGCGAGGATCCCGATGGCAGCCTCATTCTCCGCGGCGGCTCCATCGCCTTCGCGCATCTCCGTGCCATTGAGAGCGACGATACCGCGGGCCACTTGCAGCCATATGCCCCGACCACGGTCCACCGCGTGCTCGACCTTCTCGCCTGACTGGAGATTGGCAACGAATAGTCGCGCATCCTGATGCAAGGTGACTGTATCCCCGTCGCCGGCAGGAGCCGCCACGAGCCGCAGCCGCCCGCGTCGCTCATCGATGGGGAAATTCCTCTGCTCGTAGCTCGGAGTCAGGTTCTTCCGATCCGGAATGATCCAGATCTGCAGGAAGTGCACCGGCTCGGTCCTCGAGGCATTGAATTCGCTGTGGGTGATTCCAGTTCCGGCGCTCATGCGTTGCACGTCGCCAGGCCGGATCTTCGTGCCATTGCCGAGGCTGTCCTTGTGCTCGAGCGTTCCCTCGAGCACGTAGGAGATGATGTCCATGTCGCGGTGACTGTGAGGTGGAAATCCTGCCCCTGGCACGACACGGTCCTCGTTGATGACGCGCAAGCTCCGGAAGCCCATTTGGCCCGGGTCCCGATACTCGGCAAACGAGAACGTGTGACGGCTGTCCAGCCATCCCGTCCGGCTCGTGCCGCGCGCCATGCGATCGCGGAAGGTGATCATGGGGGTGCTCGCTGCTCTTCGCGTCGGGGGTTACTATTGGATATCCGCGCCGGGGAGGCAAGCCATGTCTTTATCCTTGTACGCCGCCACGATTCCTTCCTATCGCCAGATCCTCGGAGCCGTTTCCGGGCTGCTGCGGACCGCTCAGGCGTTCTGCACCGAGAAGGGGATCGAGGCTTCGGAGCTCATCCAGGCTCGCCTCGCTCCTGACATGCTGCCCTTCGCCTACCAGGTGAAATCGACGGCGGTGCATTCTCTGGGCTCCATCGAAGGCGTTCGCAGGGGTGTTTTCTCACCGGATAGGACCACTCCGCCGGACACCTTCGCCGCGCTCGAGGCCAGGGTGGCCGCAACCCTGTCGGCACTCGAGGCGATCGAGCCGGCCGAGATCGAGTCCTTCGTCGGCCGCGACATGCGCTTCGAGGCGGGCAATCACCGGCTCGAGTTCACCGCCGAGGATTTCCTCCTCTCCTTTGCCCTGCCCAACTTTTATTTCCATGCGGCCACGGCCTACGACATCCTTCGCTGGAAAGGTGTGCCGCTCGGCAAGCGTGACTTCATGGGCAGACTGCGGCTGAAGGGCTGATCAGCACGCCGACCGGTACCACGCGATTCCCTCGGAGTCCAGCTCGCGCACGGCCTGCCCGCGCTGGATGAGGCAGTTGAGGTGCGCGAGGGCTTCGCCGGTGGCAAAGGTGAGGAGGCTCAAGCCGACGCGCCGCCGAAACAGCACATCGAACACATCGATTGCCCGCTTGCGCTCCCGCAGGGCCTCTCGCAGGCCGCCGAGCGCCTCCTCGTGCCGGACGCCGAGCTGCCCGAGGCGCGCGTGCAGGCCTCGGAACGGCTCGTTGTGCGAGGGCAGCACCAGGAGATCGTCAGGTACCCGACGGGCGATCTCAGTGAGCGAGGCAAGCCAGTCGGCGAGCGGGTCGGCCTCCGGCTCGGTGGGAAACACGGACACGTTGGATGTGATCCGGGGCAGCACCTGGTCGCCCGAAATCATCAGGGCGAGCTCCGGGCAATGCAGGCACAGATGCTCCGGCGAGTGGCCGCGTCCAATGACCGCCCGCCAGATGCGACCGCCGATCGCGATTTCATCGCCGTCGCTGACGCGCCGGAAGCTGTCGGGCAGCGCATAGATGTGCTTGCCGAATGCGCCGAAGCGGGTTTTGTAATCCTCGAGCGCTTCCTCGTCCCACCCCGCCGCCCGATAAAAGCGCAGCGCGTCCGTGGGCGGCTCCCGGCCCGTGTCCGCGGCGAGCATCCGGCAGGTGATGTACTCGAGGCGGGTGATCCAGAGCCGACAATCGAAGCGGCGAGTCAGCCAGCCGGCCATGCCGATGTGATCCGGGTGCATGTGCGTACAGATCACGCGCCCGACAGGGCGGTCGCCGAGCGTGCCTGAGAATGCGCTCTGCCAGGCCGCCGCGGTCTCGGTGGTCTGCATGCCGGTATCGATCACGGTCCAGGTGTCGCCATCGGCGAGCGCCCACACGTTGATGTGATTGAGCGCCATCGGCAGGGGCATTCGCAGCCACAGCACGCCCGGCGCGACTTCAACGGCTTCCCCGGGAGCCGGGAGAGATGCGACGGGGTAGATCAACGATTCCGAGTTCACGATGCTCCGGCGCGCTGAGATGCGGCCCGGGTCTCATCCGGCAAGCTTTCCCTGGTGCCGAGATTACACGAGCGCGACTGAATCCTCGATGGCCGCCGGGGCGGGCTTCAGAGCAAGTGCGATGAGGAATACGATCATCGCGCCTCCGGCGGCCATCCAAAGCGGAATCGCAAGACCGTGCTGCCCGGCGAGCGAGCCGGCGACCATCGGCGCCGCGAAGCCGCCAAACATCTCGCCAAAGAGCGTCGCGAAGCCGATCGCGGAGCCGACCAGGCGGCGCGGCACGCTTTCGGCGGGCACCAGCACGATGCAAATGGCGGCGATCGCCTGGCCGCACTGAGTGAGAAAGAGAATGGCCGCGAGCGCCCAGAGCCGGCCGTAGAGCGGCTGAATCATCAAAGCCAACGGCAGAATCGCGGAGAGGAGTCCCATCGCGCCGAGAACCCGGCGCCGCCCCAGGCGATCGGACAGCGCTGGAGCGATCAAGCCAATGGCGAAGCTGCCGAGCCCGGCGGCTCCCATGAGGAACCCGGCGGTCGTGGGTGCCTGGTGCGCAACATCGGTGATGTAAAGCGGTGCAAAGGCATTGATCAGGAACAGCCAGGTCATGAAGCCCATCGCGCCGATGGCGCCCATCCATACGTTTCGATACGACAGCAACGAGCGCAGATCTTCGAGATCCATGCCATGCGATCCGCTTCGCGGCTTCCCTGCGCCGCGGGGCTCGCGCACGAAACGCCCGATCAGCAGTGCCATGATCAGTCCCGGCGCTCCGGCCAGGAAGAAGGCCCAACGCCAGCCGAAATGCGCGGCGATCTGCGTGGTCAGCACCGGCGCGATCGCAAGCCCGATGATCGCCGCCGCGCTGACCACGATGCCGACGTTGCGGCCGCGAGTGTGCTCGCTCGAGCTTTCCTCGACGAGCGCCATGGTCACCGACCAGCATGGACCTTCGGCGAAGCCGAGCAATGCCCGCGCGAGCAGCAGTTCGCCGTACGTGTGAGCGAGGCCGGAAACGGCGGAAAGCAGCGAGAACGACACCACCATCGGTACGAGCACTGCCTTGCGGCCGAGGCGGTCGGAGATGGCTCCGAAGGCGAGCGCGGATACGGCCCAGCACGCCGCCATCATTCCGGCGAGGAAGCCGATCTGCGCACTGCTCAAGTGCAGGTCCGGGGCGATGTAGGGCGCCAGATAGAGCACGGCCATGCGATCCAGGAATACGATGCCCCAGGTCACGAACATGATCGCGACGACCTGGCTCTCGCGCGGGCGCGAGCTGGATTGGACGCTCATGACTGCATCTCCACGTCCGGACGAGCCGGCTGTTTGCTAGATTGAGCGTGTCAAGGCTGGGGCGGCTCCACGACCATGAGCGCATCGAGTGCCAGCACGCCTTGCCCTGCCGGATAGGCGATCACCGGATTCAGGTCGATCTCGCGGATCGAGGGGTCGTTGCAGAGTGTGCGTCCGACCCGGTCGATCAGCTCGGCCACCGCCGGCAGATCGAGCGCTGGGGAGCCTCGATACCCCTCGAGCAGCGCACCGCACTTGAGGCGGCTGAGCGCCGTGATGATCGATTCCCGGCTCTGACCGGGGAGGAGCAATCGGACATCACCCAAGAGCTCCGCCTGCACGCCGCCGATCCCGGCGAGCACCACTGCGCCCCATTCACGGTCGTTGCGGCCGCCGATGATCAGCTCGAGACCCGGCCGAGCCATCTTCTCGATGAGCACCCCATCGAGCGTCAGATCCGGCAGGTGCCGGGCGAGATCGGCGTGAAGCTTGCGCCAGCCCGAGGTGACCGCCTCCCGGTCTTTGAGGCCGAGCACCACGCCTCCTGCGTCGCTCTTGTGTGAGAGCGATGCCGATTGCGCCTTCAGCGCCACCGGATAGCCGAGGGACTCCGCGGCTTGGACGGCTTCTTCCAGAGTACGGACGAAGCTTCCGGCGGGTACGGCAATGCCGAGCGGACCGAGATACGCCTTGGCCCGATATTCCGGGATCACGCCCGGGGGTAGGGCCGGGCGTAGGGGAGAGCTGGTGTGCGCGATGCGCTTGGCCGGCTCCAGCCTGCCGCCGGCCGATGCGGCCGCCGCCAACCGCGCAATCGCCCGAACGGCTCGGTCAGGCGACGGGAAATAGGGCACCCCGAGTGCCCGCAGCTCCTCGATGTAGCGAACGGGAATCGGCGCGCCTTCGTCGACGCCGGCGCAGACGATGAGGGGCCCAGACTTCAGCTCCCGCAAGCCGGCGAGTACCGCCGGAAATTTCCGCTCGCACGTTGCCGCATCGGTCTGGATGATGTCGACGACGATCGCGCCGAAGCGCTCATCATGGGCGAGCGCCAGGAGCGTGCGCCGGTAGATGTCCGGGTCGACGAGCCCCTGCGCAGTGAGATCGAGCGGGTTGCTGACTGCAACGAAGGGCGGCATCGCCGCCCGCAGGGCCGGAGAGTTGGCATCGTCGAGCCTCGGCAGTGCGAGCCCCGCCTGCTCGCAAAGATCGAGCGTAAGCGCCTTGAAGGCGCCCGACTCGGTCATGACCGCCGTGCCGGCGCGGCGAATGCCCGGAGTGCGCAGCGCGATCTCGAGAACGTCCCCGAGCTCCTCGAGACTCTCGACCGTGACCACCCCTTCAGCCTCGACTTTCGCGCGCATCAGCGCGTAGTCGCCTGCGAGGGCCCCGGTGTGGGTTGCGGCCGACTCGCGCGCGGCGTTGCTGCGGCCCGGGTGCAGCAGCACGAGTCGCTTGCCCATCTCCAGAGCGCGCCGCGCGAGCCACAGCAGGTGTCGGGGGCGGCGGAATTGCTCGACGATGAGCCCGATGACCGCGGTATGCGATTCGGTCAGCAGATACTCGATGAACTCCTCGACGCCACTCGCGGCCTCGTTTCCCGTCGAGACGGAATAGGACACGGGAAGATCGCGGCTGGCGAGCATCGTGCCGAGGACGCACGCCATCGCTCCGCTCTGACTGACGATCCCGATCCCCGGCCGTCCATGGAGCGGCATGGCGGCGGTCTCCACGAACGTAAGGGCCACGCCGTCGACGTGATTGACGAGCCCGAGGCAGTTCGGACCCTCGATGAGCATGCCATGCTCGGCGGCGATTCTCGCGATCTCACGCTGCTCGGCGCGGCCGGCGTCGCCGCCCTCCGCAAAACCGGCGGAGAAAATCACGGCCGCTCCCGCGCTGCGCCGGGCGAGGGCCGTGATCGCCTCCAGCACTCCCGCCCGGGGAATCGCCAGCACGGCTGCATCGACTCCAGGCGGCAGGTCTTCAATGCCCTTCAAGCACGGGCGACCGTTGATCTCCGTGCGATTCGGATTGATGAGGTGAACATCCCCGCGATAACCCATGCGCTGGAGGTTGCCGAGAACGGAAGCGCCCAAGGCGCCCGGAGTCGCGGAGGCGCCCACGATGGCGACAGAGCGCGGACGCAGCAGACGCTCTATCGTCTTTCCATTCACCCGCGGGTCCTCGGGCTTCAGGAGTTGCCGCCGCGCTGGCGGGATTTGTCATAGGGGCCGAGGCCGGGCTTGAAGCTCTTGTCGTCGATGAACTGGTGGATCCCCTCCTTGCGGCCTTCATTGTCGAAGAAATTGGCCGCCTCCTGCGCGCGGATGAGATAGTCTTCCGCGTTGTCGTAAGTCATCTCGCCGACGCGCCGGATCGCATCCTTTGCGGCTTTCAATGCCACGGGATTCTTCCCGAGCAGGGTCCTGGCGACTTCGGTGACCCGCGCCTCGAGTTTCTCACGCGGCAACGCTTCATTCACCAGGCCCCATTCGGCCGCGGTGCGTCCGTCCACGTTCTCACCCATCATCGCGTGATACATCGCCCGGCGGAAGGAGAGCAATTCACGCGCAACCTTGCTGGCTCCGCCGCCGGGAAGGATTCCCCAATTGATCTCTGAGAGCCCGAATTGCGCGTCCTCGGCCGCGAAGGCGAGGTCGCAGGCGAAGAGCGGGCCATATCCGCCGCCGAAGCACCAGCCGTTCACCATGGCGATGGTGGGCTTCTGGTACCAGCGCAGCCGCCGCCACCAGCTGTAAGCCTCCCGTTGCGCCTGGCGCACTGCGCCGAGCCCCTTGGCTTCGTTCTCGCGGAAATACTCCTTGAGGTCCATGCCCGCCGACCATGCGGTTCCCTCGCCCGTCAACACGAGCACGCCGACGTCCGCCCGGTACTCGAGCTCATCCAGTACGCGCAACATCTGCCGATTGAGCTTCGGGCTCATGCAGTTGCGCTTTTCGGGCCGGTTGAATCGTACCCAGGCGATCTTCTCGCTCACCGTGAAGGCGACGGTGTCCGCTTCCACTCGCTCAGTGCTCATGTGTCACCCATGTCTCGAGAAAGCCGATCGATCAGATCGGAAAGTGTCCCGGAGCCGTCTCCATCGTGATCCAGCGAAGCTCGGTGAATTGATCGATCCCCGCGGCGCCGCCGAAGCGTCCGTAGCCCGAGGCGCCTACACCGCCGAAGGGCATCTGCGCCTCGTCATGAACCGTCGGGCCATTGATATGGCACATCCCGGAGCGGATCTGACGCGCAACCCGCATTCCACGGGCGGCATCGCCGGTGAAGACGGCGGCCGAAAGGCCGTATTCACTGTCGTTCGCCAAGCGAATGGCGTCGGCCTCATCGGTTGCCCTGATGATGGCGACGATCGGTCCAAAGCTCTCCTCGCGATACAGTTTCATCCTGGACGTCACGCCGTCGATCACCGTTGCGGGCATGATCACACCCTGAGCCTTGCCGCCTGCCAGCACGCGAGCTCCTGCGGATACGGCGTCGTCGATGAGGGCATTGACGCGATCGACCGTACGACGGTCCACCACGGCGCCGAGCGGCGTCTTGCCCTCGCGCGGATCGCCGCTTGCCATGGAGCGCGCCTTCTCGGCAAATCGACGCGCGAACTCATCCGCGACGGCAGCCACAGGGATGATCCGTTCCGTCGACATGCAGATCTGTCCCTGATTCATGAAAGCTCCGAATGCCGCCGCTTTCACGGCCTCATCGAGGTTGGCATCCTCAAGGACGATCAGCGGCGCCTTGCCGCCGAGCTCGAGCAGGCAGGGCTTGAGATTCTCGGCGCAGCGCCTGGCGATGACGCGGCCGACGGCAGTGGATCCCGTAAAGTTGACACGGCGTACGGCCGGATGATCGATCAACGCGCCGACCACCTCGGCCGCATCCTTCGGATCGTTGGTGACCAGATTGACCACCCCTTCAGGGAAGCCGGCAGCGGCATATGCCTCGACGATCAGCTCATGGGTCCGGGGACATAGCTCGGAAGCCTTGAGGATCACCGAGTTGCCGCAGGCGAGCGGAGTCGCAATGGCACGTACACCGAGGATGATCGGCGCGTTCCAGGGCGCGATGCCCAAGACCACCCCCACTGGCTCGCGCACCGACATTGCGAGGCAGCCCGGCTTGTCGGAAGGGATGACTTCACCTCCGATCCGAGTGGTGAGCGCCGCCGCTTCCCGCGTCATGCCTGCGGCCAGCATCAGATTGAACATGGCCCAGCCGGCGGTCGCCCCGACTTCGTCCATCATTGCCTGGACGAACTGCTCGCGGCGCTGCTCGAGCGCCTCGGCGGCTTTGCCGAGAACGGCACGCCGGGCGTTGGGCCCCATGTCTGCCCACGCCCGGAAACCTGAAGCGGCCCGGTCGGCCACCGCACAGGCCTCGGCGGTGGTCATCGCGCTGGCGCTGCTCACGGCCCGGCCGGTAATGGGACTGATTCTCTCGAAGCGCATGGCATCCCCCTTTGGGTCCGTATAGCTATACAATATAGCTATTCATCAGCGCCGATCAAGCGGCCCGAAGCCATCTCGGGGACAATGCGTGCATGATCCATGATCCGTTGGAGGACCTGCCGGGCTACGCCCTGCGGCGCGTATCAGCTGCCGTCATGGCTAAGCTGGCGGAGGGGCTTTCGAGACTCGATCTGCGGCCCGCGGAGTCCACGGTCCTTCTCGTGATCGGAGCCAATCCGGGAGTCACACAAAGCGAGGTTGGCCGGCTGCTCGGAATCGCGAGCGCCAACATGGCTCCGCTCGTGGCGCGACTGGCCGATAGGGGGCTCATCGTGCGTGAGGCCGTCGACGGCCGTTCCCAGGGACTGACGCTCTCGGATGGCGGTCGTCGCATCACCGTAAAGACTCGGAGCGTCGTCGATGAGCTGGAGTCGGATCTCCTGGCGCGCATACCCGCGGTGGAACGGGCCGCGTTCCTGAAGGTTCTGTTCGCGCTCGCGCGAGATCAAGACGACTGACGGTCCGCCTTGGGGCTGATGGTATCGCCCGTCTGCACGCCCCTGTAGAGGAGCGACTCCTCCATACCCGACTGCAGGCACCACTCCGCGAACGCTTCCGGGGTCTGTTCGAATTCCCTCGGCACCCAGCTCTCGCCGACGATGTCGGAATCGAAATCGTACTCCGCGCCGCCGCCGCAGGGATTCAGGAAGTACCAGAAATAACATGAGGACACCGGGTGCCTGCCCGGCCCCAGCATCGTCGGCCAGCCTTTGCGCGTCATGTGCAGGCCGCCTCCGAAGACCTCGTGGATGTCGGCCATTTCGAACGCGAGGTGATGAAAGCCGAGCCGCTCACCCTTGCCGCCCGGATCGAGCAGGAACAGATTGTGATGATTGACCGACGCTCCGCCTCGCAGGAAATAGCCGGTTCCGCGATAGCTGTCGCTCACCTTGAACCCGAGGCGCCTCACGTAGAAGTCGAGCTCGGGCTCCGTTCGGGGCACCATGAAGGCGAGGTGGGTCATTTCCATCGGATGGGCGGCGGCGTAGAACCTGGCGCGATCGCGGCGGCCGACCCGGCCGGGCATGTTGAACCCGGGATCCGGCGCGACCACCGGCTTGCAGCGCGAGGCCCGAAAGCCGATGCCTATCCCCAGCGGATCGAGCGCGTGAATCGTGCCGTCGCCGTCCTCGCGGACCTCGCGATCTCTGGAGATTTCCGCCGCGATGGCGGCCACATCGGCGGGCGAGCGGCACCCGAAGATCACTTCGCGCACGCCCGGCCCGCTCTCGATCGGCGGCGGCAGCGCAGGGTCGTCGCGATGTCTCACTTCGACGTGAGACCCGTCCAGCGAGCCGAAGAGCAGGCGATCCCTGTCTTCGCCCTGTAATGAGAGGCCGAAGTCCGACCAGAAGCGCCTGGCTTCGGCAAGGTCGGTGACTCCGTAGGACACCGCATCGATGGTCGCGACGTTCATGGCTCGGTTTGCCGTGACAGAACCGGAGCGATCATCTTACTTCAGCGCCGCGGTCCTGCACGCCGGCGGCAGTCGTCAACGGACGGTGAATTTCCTGCCATCCGGTGCCAGATCGAAGGCGCCTTCCATGACCGAGCGCAGCCAGGCGGCCGTCGCCAGAGCGCCGCCGAACGAATACACATGCGGCTGAGCGAGGTGCGGGCAAGCCTGCCGTGCGCACCCGCGGACGAGCCCGAGCAGCATCTCATCGGGACCGGCGGCATGTCCGGTGAGGCTGGCGACGGCGCCCACGCTCTTCACGAGCGACCTCATGGAGGTTCCGATGCCGCACTGGATGGCGAATTTGAGCAACTTGGCGAGCGGCGTGGGTCCGGCGATGCCTGCGTGTACCGGCAGCCTGATGCCCTCCTGCATGAGCATGCGGGCCCATGCGCAGATCGCTTCGGGGTTGAAGCCGAACTGGGTGACGATGTGCACGGCGATGCCGGAACGGACCGCGAAGTCCTGTTTGGCACGCAGAGCCGAGAGCAGCTCCGCCGGTCCCACGGCCGGATGTCCTTCAGGGTGTCCCGCCACGCCGATGCGCTTCAATCCCGACTCTTCCAGTGCCCCGGTGGCGATCACCTCGAGCGTATTCGAGAATGGCCCGAGAGCGTGCTCGAGATCGCCGGCCACCAGCAGCGCCTGCTCGACCCCGTGCTCCCGCAGGCGCGCCAGCATATCCCGCAGAGTCCGCTCGCTCGGCAGCCTGCGGGCGACGATGTGCGGCGATGCCGTGAGCCCCAGGGACTGAACCTTGATCGCGACCCGCGCCACATCCTCGGCGGAGGACTTCGGCGTATGTGCGACATACATCGGCGTACGCGCGGGCAGGCGCCGGGCCAGGTCATCCAGCAGGTTCTCGTCCAGCGGCGATATCTCGGTTGAAGCGCGACGTGCGAATGCGATGACGGCGCGCTTCAGCTCGCCGAGCTCCTCGTCCGCGGTCCCGACGGTCTCGCTGTGATCCAGGTTATGCTTCATCCGGCTCTTTCGTGGCTGCCCCGGAAACCATAGCGGGTGCGCGCAGGATCCAGAAGTCGGAAATCGGGATAGGAGGCATCGAGAACCGGGATAGTGGCCGTTGATTTCGCTCGGTGACGAGTGCCGATTTCACCGTGGGAGGAGTCGGCGGAGTTGCTTGTTTCGATCATCTGCAGCCAGAGATCATCATGAACGTACGGGATCTGATCGCCATCGATGTCCACACCCATGCCGAGGTCTCTTGCCGCCAGCCGGCGGACGAGGTGTGGCAGGAATACGAGGATGCGGCCTCGAGGTACTTCAAGTCCGGCAAGCGGCCGACGATCGCCGAGACCATCGCCTATTACCGCGAGCGCCGCATCGGCTTCGTGATGTTCACGGTCGACTCCGAGAGCGAGCTCGGTGCCCGCCGGATTCCCAACGAGGAGGTCGCCGAGGCGGCCCGCGACAACAGCGACATCATGGTGGCATTCGGGAGCATCGATCCGCACAAGGGAAAATTCGGGGTGCGGGAGGCCCGGCGCCTGATCAAGGAGTACGGCATCAAGGGATTCAAGTTCCATCCGACCACGCAGGGATTTTTCCCCAACGACCGGATGGCCTATCCGCTCTACGAGGTCATCGCGGAGCACGAGCTGCCCGCCATCTTCCACAGCGGCCATTCCGGCATCGGCACCGGCATGCCGGGCGGCGGGGGGCTGCGCTTGAAGTACTCGAACCCCATTCATCTCGACGATGTCGCGGCCGATTTCCCCGACATGACCGTCATCATCGCCCATCCGTCATGGCCTTGGCAGGACGAGGCCTTGTCGGTCTGCCTGCACAAGCCCAACGTGTACATCGACCTCTCCGGCTGGTCGCCCAAGTACTTTCCCCCGCAGCTCGTGCGGTACGCCAACTCGCAGCTCAAGCGCAAGATGCTCTTCGGCTCGGACTTTCCCCTGATCAGCCCCGATCGCTGGATGAGCGACTTCAATGACGCGGGCTTCAAGCCCGAGGTGCACGAGCTGATTCTCAAGGAGAATGCGATCGCGGCCTTGCGCCTGGGTTGAGCTGCCGCGGCCAGCCTTCGGGCGGGGACCGATCGACGAGCCTCATGCCACGAATGAGCATCTCGAGGTTTATTCATTCGCCGCAGCGCGGATACTCGGGTCCCGGATCACCGCCGAATTCCGCCGAGGAGAGTTTGCATGCTCCGGCATCCGCCCGAGATTCCCGTACCACGCTCTTCGACGGCGCGCAGGCCATGAAGGGCTATGCGCTCAACAAGATGTGCTACTCGTTCAACTCCGCGGCGAATCGCGAGGACTTCAAACGGGACGAGGATGCCTATTGCATGCGCTACGGTCTCAACGCCGAGCAGCGCGAGGCCATCCGCCGGCGCAATGTGCTGGCGCTGATCGCCGCGGGCGGCAATGTCTACTACCTGGCCAAGTTCGCCGGGGTGATGGGACTGGACGTGCAGGACCTGGGTGCGCAGCAGACGGGCATGAGCAAGGATGCCTTCAAGTCCAGGCTCGTGGCGGCGGGGCGGTGAGCCGTGGCCAGAATCGTCGGCGCGATCACCACCTCCCACGTACCCGCCATCGGCAAGGCCATCGCGCGCAATCTTCACGATGACCCGTATTGGAAGCCGCTTTTCGACGGCTACCCGCCGGTGCGCCGCTGGCTGGCGCAGGCGCGGCCGGACGTCGCGGTGGTTTTCTACAACGACCACGGGCTCAACTTCTTTCTCGACAAGATGCCGACGTTCGCCATCGGCGCAGCGGCGCAGTACCGCAATGACGATGAAGGCTGGGGTATTCCGACGGTTCCGCCGTTCCCGGGAGATCAGCGGCTCTCGTGGCATCTGATCGAGCGCCTGGTAGCCGAGGAATTCGACGTCACCACCTGTCAGGAGATGCTGGTCGATCACGCTTTCACCATTCCCATGGCCCTGCTGTGGCCGGGCAGGGGAGCCTGGCCGGTACGGACGGTGCCGGTGTGCATCAACACGGTACAGCATCCGCTGCCATCCGCGGTGCGTTGCTACAAGCTCGGCCAGGCGATCGGCCGCGCGATCGAGTCCTATCCGGAAGACGTACGGGTCGTGGTGATCGGTACCGGCGGCCTCAGCCATCAGCTCGACGGCGAGCGCGCGGGCTTCATCAACAAGGCGTTCGACATCGAGTTCATGGAGAGACTCCCGGGGGACCCCCTCTGGGCGGCGCGCTGGTCAGTCCCCGATCTGGTCAAGCTTGCCGGCACGCAGGGGATCGAGCTGCTGATGTGGCTGGCCGCCCGCGGCGCCCTCGGCGGCGAGGCGGCCACCGTCCACTCCAACTACCATATCCCCATTTCCAACACGGCGGCGGGACTGATGTTGATGGAGCGCCGGACCGCCTGAGCGCTCTCCCGCCCGTGCGAACGGCGGGATGCCCCGCCGATGTGCCACAATGGCTGTGCCCGCAGCCCGCCCCGCTGGAGGGGCGGCGGGCCGGACCCATGAGTGACCTGAATCCCCCGCCCGCGCATCTTCTCGACATAGACGGCCGCATGCTGCGGACCTTTCTGGCCGTGCTGGAGGCCGGATCGGTCACGGCGGCGGCCGACCGGCTCGGCCTCACGCAATCGGCGGTGAGCCATGCCCTCGAGAGGCTGCGCGAGCTGCTGGGAGACCCCCTGTTCGTCAAATCGGGCCGCGGCATCGCCGCCACCGCGAGGGCCGAGGCGCTGGCCGGGCCCGCGCGCCAGCTTCTCGAGGATCTCGGGCGTCTGGGCCGACGCCCGCAGTTCACTGCGGAGGATACCGAGCTGGTGCTGACCGTCGCGGCCAATGATTTTCAGCGCGACCTGCTGTTGCCTTCACTGCAGCGGCGCTTGAGCGCGCGGGCGAGGAGTCTGCGCCTCATCATCATCCCGTCGCGGGCGCCCACGGCCGAAATGCTGCGCGACGGCCGCTGCGATCTGATCATCACGCCTCGACCGCCGGATGGGTCCGACATCCTGCAGAAGCGCCTGCTGGCCGATCGCTACGTCTGCTTCTTCGACCCCCGGCAGCGCGGCGCACCCACGACGCTGGAAGACTATCTCGCCGCCCGCCATGTCACCGTGGCCTACGAGGACGGCAGGCGGCTTGAATTCGATGAATTGCTGGAAAGCCGCGGGCTATCGCGTGTCATCGGAGTGGCGGTGCCGAATTTCGGCGGTATAGCCTCCTTCCTGCGCGGCACTGACATGCTCTCGAGCCTGCCCTCGCTGCTCGGTCAAGGCCCGCTCGGCGGCCTCGGTATTGCGCCGCTACCGTTCAGCGCGCCTGAAGTGTCGATGTACGCGGTCTGGCACCGCCGCCATCACGATGATGCCGCGCACGCGTGGGTGCGCGCTCAGCTGCAGGAAGTGGCCAACGAGATCACCGGCGCGGCCCATCCGTAGAGCGGGGCTTTTTGCCGCAGCTCAGCGCCGAGCGCGTACTGCTGAACGCCAGGACTTCGAGGAAACTGTGGATGCGCGCCTGCGCCTTCAGCCGGTCGAGCTCCTTCAGGTATGCCTGCCGCACCTCGTGAAACGGAAGATGCAGCTTCTCCGAGAGCGATGCGATGGCTCTTGCGTGATCCTCGGCCAAATGAGCCGGCTTCGTGGCTGGTGATGCGCTCATGTCGATGTCCGCTGGCCCGGACCCCGACACACTATGTTTCTTCGGGAAAGCTATAAATAAGGAGAAACCACGGCAGACTGCATCGCTCCGCCGGGTGCGAGCAGCCGCGATCCTGAGCCAGGCCGTTTGCGCTCCAGGCCGAGGCCCTTGCGCTCCCGTCCGCGCCGGTTGATCCGCCGGCCGGTAGATTTCCTGGAGTCTAGGGCGAGGGGGTGGACAATGAGCAGGCAACAGCCGCTCGCGGGCTTTCCGCTGCCGAGCTCGCTCGAGGTGGTAGCCGGCACCGAGCGGGCGCAGGCGGCGTATCCGTATACGGTGCAGTTCGGCCCCGGCGACGATCAGCGCTTCTGGTTCTACAACTCCATGCACTTCCCGGAGCCCATGTCCTGCTTCGACATGGTCACGGCCGAGGCCGCCTACTGCGCCCTGGGCGCGGCCAACACCCGGGTGCACTGCCTGCCGACGACGCTCGGGATCGACCACCGGATCGTCAACGGCCGGGTATACATAGGCGGCAACGCCGTCACCGATCCGGGGGAGATCGCCCGCCGCACGGCGGAGTTTCAGAAGCGGGCGTTCTACTACTACGAGAACTGGGAGACTCTGTACGCGCAGTGGAAGCAAAAGATGCTCGGGCTCATCCGCGAGGCGCAGGCGCTGCCGAAACCGGCATTGCCGGAATTCGAGCCTCTGGAGCACGTGCATGCCGGGCGGGGCATTGCCTCCAACCACTATCTCCTCGAGACCTACCAGCGCGCGCTCGAGGGATATTTCCGGATGTGGCATCACCACTTCGAATTCCTGCTGCTCGGCTACGGGGCCTATCTCACCTTCTTCGCCTTCTGCAAAAAGGCTTTCCCGGAAATCCAGGACCAGACGGTGGCCCGGATGGTGGCGGGTATCGAGGCGGAGATATTCCGCCCGGATGACGAGCTGCGGCGCCTGGCGCGCCGCGCCGTGGAGCTGGGGGTCGACGGTAGGTTCAGCGACGGCGTGCCGGCCGGGACGCTCATCCGCTCGCTCGAGGAGGCCGGGCCGCCGGGAGAGGAGTGGCTGCGGGAGCTCGCGGCATCGCGCGATCCGTGGTTCAACATCAACGTCGGCGACGGCTTCTATCACTACCATCGCTCCTGGAACGATGACCTGTCGATGCCCTTCGCCGGCCTGCCGGGCTACATCGCACGCGTCAGGGCCGGCGAGACTCTGGAGCGTCCGTTGCAGAAGCTGCAGGAGGAGCGCCGGCAGCTCATTGCCGATTACCGGGAGCTCCTCGGAAGCGACGAGGAGCGTGCCGCCTATGACCAGATGATCACGCTCGCGCACCGCGTGTTCCCCTACGTCGAGGGTCACAAGTTCTACTGCGAGCACTGGTACACGAATCTTTTCTTCAACAAGATCCGCGAGTTCGGCGCGCTGCTGGCCGCCAACGGCTTCTTTGCCGACACGGAGGACGTCTTTCACCTGACTCATTACGAGCTCGAGTCGGCGATCATCGACCTGATGAACTCCTGGTCGACGGGCTCGGCGCCGCGGGGACCGCAGCATTGGCCGGCGCTCGTCGCCGAGCGGCGCGCCGCGATCGCGCAGTGGGCGAAGCACGCGACACCTCCCGCCCTGGGCCCGGTGCCGGAGGTGATCGACGACCCGGCGATCGTCATGCTGTGGGGCATCACGCGCGAGAGCCTGGACATGTGGCTCAAAGCCGGCACCGATTCTGCAAGCAACGAGATCCGTGGATTCGCCGCTTCGAGCGGCGTGGTGGAGGGAACGGCACGGGTGGTGAAGTCGGTGGAGGAAATCGGCCGGCTTCAGGCTGGCGACATCCTGGTCTGCCAGATCACCAATCCCACCTGGGCGCCGATCTTTCAGAAGATCGCGGGCGCGGTGTCGGACATCGGGGGCTCGATGAGCCACGCCGCCATCGTTGCCCGGGAGTTCGGGCTGCCGGCGGTCGTCGGCACGGGCAGCGCGACCTCACGCATCCGGGACGGCCAGCGCGTCCGGGTCGACGGCGGCCGGGGCATTGTCACTCTGCTTTGACGCCCATGAGCTATTTGAGCGGGTTTGCCGACATCGGGCTGCACGACCGGCCCCATGTCGGCGGCAAAGGAGGGAGCCTCGGGGAGCTGCGGCGCGCCGGCATCGCGGTTCCGTCCGGATTCGTCCTCAGAACGGCGGCTTTCGAGCGTTTCCTGGCGACGGTCGAGGCCGAATGGCCGGTACGGGAGCGGATCGCATCTCTCGGCGCCGAGGACTTGTCCGCGATGACCGAATGTTGCGCGGCCGTGCGCAGCCGCTTGGAGGAATCGCCTCTGCCGCGCGAGATCGAGGAGCAGATCGGGCTCGCGCATGCGCAACTCTGCGGCTCGGAGCGCATGGCCGTTGCCGTGCGCTCCTCGGCAACGACCGAGGATGCGATCGATGCCAGCTTCGCCGGTCTGCAGGACACGTATCTATGGGTCCGGGACCTCAGTCAGACATTGCGGAGGATTCGCAGTTGCTGGGCGAGCCTGTACTCGTTGGAGTCGGTCAGCTATAGGCGGAAACGGAACCTGCCGGAGCACGGCGTGGCGATGGCGGTCGTGATCCAGGCCATGGTCGATGCGCGCACGGCGGGAGTGATGTTCACGCGCAGTCCGACGACAGGCGATCGGTCGGTCGTCACGATCGAGGCGGCGTGGGGCTTGGGGTCGGCCGTGGTCGGCGGGGAGG
Organism: Gammaproteobacteria bacterium; assembly: GCA_028870635.1. Classification (GTDB taxonomy): domain Bacteria; phylum Pseudomonadota; class Gammaproteobacteria; order Steroidobacterales; family Steroidobacteraceae; genus 13-2-20CM-66-19. The sequence goes on from JAGWPE010000366.1 coordinate 17,656, forward strand.
TGACACCCGACCGCTGGGTGCTCGGGAAGATCACTGGCGACATCGCGGTGCGGGAGATTTCCGACAAGGCCATGCGCCACGTGCCGGCAAGGGAAGGAGGGATCGAGGCCGTGCCGGTGGCGGAAGCTTCCCGGCGCGCTCCGTCCTTGAGTGACGAGGAGCTGCAAACGCTGCGCGGCCTTGCCCGCAAGGTGGAGCGGCACTACGGCTGTCCGCAGGACATCGAGTGGGCCATCGACCGCGTGAGCGGCGAGGTGCTGCTGTTGCAGAGCCGGCCCGAGACGGTCTGGTCCTCCAAGGAGTCCCCGCCCGTGGCGCGTGCCGCAGGCAATCCACTGGCCCATGTCATGTCGATCTTCGGAGGCCGACGGTGACGCTCACGGCGAAGGATGTCGCGGAAATCACGCGTTTGCTCGAGGAGTCGAGTTTCGATGAGATGACGCTGGAGCTGGATGGCCTGAAACTGACCATGAGGCGAATTGGCGCCGCAGCGCCTGCCGGCGCGTCAATGCCTGAGGTGCAAAAGCCGACGGCCGCCCCGCCGGAGGATGAGCCGGCGCCGAGTGCGGTTCCGGCGCAACTCCAGGCCGGTTCCGCCGCAACCGCCGCGGCAACGCAAGACATACCTGCGCCTCTCCTCGGCACCTTCTACCGGGCCCCGAAACCCGGCGCGCCGCCGTTCGTCGAGGTCGGCTCGGCGGTCGAGCAGGACACGATCATCGGGATCATCGAGGTCATGAAACTGATGAATACGGTTCGTGCCGGAATGCGCGGTAAGGTGGCGGACATCCTCGCGAAGGATGGCGCGCTCGTCGAGTATGGCGAGACGTTGATGCGCGTAAGCAAGGCGACTCTCGCGTGACCATACGCCGTGTGCTGATCGCCAATCGCGGAGAGATCGCCATGCGGATCATCCGCACATGCCGTCGGCTCGGCATCGAGACGGTGCTGGCCGCCTCCGAGGCCGACCGCGACTCGGTGCCCGCGCGCCAGGCCGATCGCGCGGTGTGCATAGGTCCCGCACGGGCTAGCGACAGTTATCTCAACGTGGGCGCCATCGTCCAGGCGGCGCTGGCCGAGCGCGCGGATGCCGTTCATCCGGGCTATGGCTTTCTCTCGGAGCGGCCTGAGTTGGCCAAGGCCTGTGAGGCGCATGGGGTGATCTTCATCGGTCCGACTGCCGCACAGATCGCATCAGTGGGTGACAAGCTGTGCGCGCGCGCGGAGGCTCAGGCCAGCGAGGTTCCAGTGGTGCCGGGAGGGACGGTTGGATCGACGGCGGAGGCTGTGGCAGTCGCCCGCTGCATTGGTCTGCCCGTGCTCGTGAAAGCGGTCGGGGGCGGCGGCGGAAGGGGGATGAAGCGGGTCGAGCGCCTCGAGGATTTGCCGCATGCCATCCAATTGGCGGAGTCGGAGGCGGGCGCCGCTTTCGGCGATGCACGCGTATACATCGAGCGCTTCGTGACTCGGGGCCGGCATATCGAGGTGCAGGTCCTCGGCGATGGGCGCGGAGACGTGATTCATCTGGGGGAAAGGGATTGCTCGGTGCAGCGGCGCTATCAGAAGCTCATCGAGGAGACGCCGGCGCCGGGGCTGTCGCAATCCGTCCGGGATCGCCTCCATGAGGCGGCGGTCCGGTTCGCCGAGAGGATGGCATATCGCGGAGCCGGAACGGTCGAGTTCCTGGTGGATCTCGAGCGGGAGGCGTTCTATTTCCTCGAGATGAACGCCCGAATCCAGGTCGAGCATCCGGTCACCGAGGCCGTCACCGGAATGGACCTCGTGGCGGAGCAGATCGCCATCGCTGCGGGCGAGGGGCTGCGCCGCAGGCAATTCGATGTTTGCCGGCGCGGCTGTGCGATCGAGTGCCGTGTGAATGCCGAAGATCCCGCGCGCGGCTTCCGGCCGAGCCCGGGATGCGTGAGCTCGGTGAGTTGGGCGGCCGGCGAAGGCATTCGCGTCGATACGCATATCGAGGCAGGCGCGCACATCCCGCCGTTTTACGATTCCCTCATGGCCAAGATCATCAGCCATGGGCAGGACCGTGACACGGCGCTAGAGCGGATGTGGCAGGCAATCGCCGGAACCCGGATTCAGGGAGTGGCGACCAACCTGCCGTTGCACTCCACGGTGCTCGCGAACAGGGAATTTCAGACGGGCGGTGTGGACACGGGATTCCTGGCTCGCTTGCTCGAGCGCACACCGATATACGTGGAGGCTCAGCTTGGCTGAAGTCCAGCTGATCGAGACGTCGCTGAGAGACGGTAACCAGTGCGTCTGGGCAGCGTTGGGCATAGATACTGCCAGAGCGCTGACCATCGCACCCATCATGGACAAGGTGGGCTACAAGGCGATCGACTTCACGACCTCCACCCATATGGGAGTGGCGGTGCGTTACAAACGCGAGGATCCGTGGGAGCGCATCCGGCTGATGGCAGCCGCCACGCCCCGCACGCCGCTGCAGTTCATGTCGACTGGATTCCGGTTCATCTCCTGGGAGACGGCGAGCCCCGAGTTCATGGCGCTCGCTTTCCGGGTGCTCGCGCGCAACGGCATTCGCCGCTTCTGTCTGGCCGACCCGATGAACGATGCGGACTCGAACATCGCCTGCGCTCGCATGGTGAAGCAGGGCGGGGGCGAATACGTCATCGTGGCTCTGGTATTCACCATCAGCCCGATCCATGATGATGCCTACTACGCGGAGCGTGCGCGCAGGCTCGCCGCCAGTGCGGACGTCGATGCGCTCTACATCAAGGACCCGGGCGGCCTGCTCTCCCCCAAACGCGCGGCCACCCTGATCCCGGCGATCAAGGCGCAGGTTGGCGCCAAGCCGCTGGAGCTGCATTCACACTGCACCATCGGACTCGCGGAGCATACCTACATGGACGCCCCCGATCTGGGTGTGACCGCGCTGCAGTGCGCCTCGGGAGCGGCGGCCGACGGCATCTCCAATCCTCCCTGCGGACGGATCGCCGCCAACCTGCGTACATTGGGTCATACCGTCGACGTCGACATGCAGGCATTGGCGGAAGTGGAGAGCTACTTCACGCGCCTCGCGGAGGCAGAGGGACTGGCTCGCGGGAGCCCGCAGGGTTTCGATGCCGGCTATCAGCACCATCAGCTTCCCGGCGGGATGGTCGGGACCATGCGCCGTCATCTTCAGGAGAGCCGCGTCTCCCATCTCGAGGGCGCGGTGATCGAGGAGCTGGGGCGAGTGCGGCAGGAGCTCGGCTGGCCCATCGTCATGACGCCGTTCTCGCAGATCCTGCTCACGCAGGCGGTCATGAACGTGACTGGCCGCGAGCGATACTCGTTGGTGCCCGATGAGCTGATCCGTTATGCCATCGGCCGCTTCGGCAAGCCGACCGTGCCGATCGAGCCGCGGGTGATGGAGCGGATCGAGTCATTGCCCCGCACGCGCGAGCTCGAGGCGGAGCCGGCGATGGCGCCCGTGGAGGAGCTGCGCAAACGGCTCGGCAAAAGCCTCCCGGACGAGGAATTTCTGCTGCGGGTGACCATGCCGCAAACCCAGGTGGATGCGATGCTGGCGGCGGGTCCCGCCCCGCGGCGTTACGATCCCGCCAGCCGGCCAGCGATGGATCTCATTCGCAAGCTGACTGTGCGCCGGGACCTGACTCATATATCGGTCGAGAAACCGGGCTTTCGCCTGGAGCTGCGCCGAGCGCCCTGCGGCCCGCGCACATGAGCTCCCGCGTCGACCCCGGCGCTCGGCCGCCGTCATCGCGCAGACTGTTGCCGGAAATCAGGGGATTGATGTTCGACGTCGACGGCACCCTGCTTCTGAGCGACCGCGCGCTCGGCGGCTACGAAGTGCTGCCGGGCGCCATAGAGGTGCTCGCGGCACTGCGCGAGAGAGCCTTTCCTTTCGTTCTGCTCACCAACGGCAGCAACTATCCGCCCGCCGAGCAGGCGGCGAAGCTGCGCCGGTCAGGACTTCCGGTCGAAGACGCTCAGATGATCACTCCGTCCAGCGTGACCGCGGATTACCTGTCCCGGCGCGGCATCCGCCGGGTACTCGTCCTCGGCACGCCTGGCGTCGGGCACGCGCTCGCGCAGGCGGGGATCGAGACGGTTTACACGGGAGAGCCCGGTGCGGCGGAAGTGGATGCTGTCTATGTCGGCTGGCATCCAGAGTGCGGGATGAAGGACATCGAGACCGCCGCGCACGCGATCTGGAGCGGAGCTAAATTGTTCTCTGCATCGGATGTGCCGTTCTTCGCGACCCGGCAAGGGCGCTCGATCGGCTACAGCTTCGCCATCGTCGGCGCCATCCGCCGGCTGACGCGGGCGCCGGTCACGGTGATGGGGAAGCCTTCCCTGCACGCGCTGCGCTTCGTCGCGAAGCGGCTCGGCACGGCGATGTCGCACGTCGGCGTTGTCGGCGACGATCCCATCGTCGAGAGTCTCATGGCCCGCCGGGGCGGCGCGACGGCGCTGGCGGTCACGACCGGTATCACGAGCCGGCACGAGTGGTTGCGCCAGCCCGAGAAGCGCCGGCCCCATCGCATTCTCGACGAGTTGTCCGAAGTGCTGACCTGCCTGTCAGAGGTATAGCTGCTTGTTGAGCGGGATACCGTGCTCCCGGCAGTAGCTCTCGTAGTGGTTGATGAACCACCAGACATCGAGCGTCTGCGCGAACCTGCCCTGGTCATCGTAGAACTCGATCGGACCCTGCAGCCACCCGAAGAGCTTCACGCCGGCGGGATTGTCGGTCACCAGGGTATGGCAGAGCCCGGGTGTCTCGTAGATGAAGTCGCCGGGACCCGCGACCCAGTCGTACTCCAGGTAACGGACGCTGCCTTCCAGGCACATCATGACGACGGTGCCGCGGTGCTTGTGCGTGCCGATCACGCCCTTGGATTTCACCCACAGCACGTTGCTGAAGACGTTGTGGCGAGGATCGAATGCGAGATGGCGGAGCGCGGCGTTGTCGCCGAAGGGCACCCAGGGGCTCTCCTTTTCAGTGGACCCGACGAAGGTTCCCGGCAAGCCATGGCGGGCGATCACGTCCTTGTGGACCTCGGGGATGTCCACGATCCGGTAGGCGGTGGAGGGCGGGGCGGAGAGGGGGGTCTCGAGAGCCGTGGACATGGCGATGTTCTCCTCTGGCTTGCCGGCCAGATTGCATTGGCAAGGTGTAGCGCCGCAGCCGTGAGGGGCGCGCGCACCAGAGCGCAAGACTTTCGACCGACAGCGCATGCTGGGTGCGGCTTTGCCGACGGCCATCGACCGGTTGGCCGTGATGGGACTTCGGATGGATCTAACGACTGGTGCCGGCGGCCCGGCGAAAGGCGAGCGGCGCGAGGCCGAAGCGGCGCCGGAAGCGGCGTGCGAAGTGGCTGGGATCGCTGAAACCGCAGCGCGCCGCCACCTCGATGACGGGCAGATCCCGAGCCCGCGAGTCGGCGAGCAGCTCGCGCGCCCGCTGTAGGCGGGCCTGCAGCAACTGCGCCATGAATGTCGTGCCGGCCGCCGCGAAGGCGTAATGGAGGGCACGCACCGAGATGTGATGCTCGGCGGCCACGGTGGATGGGGACATCTCCGGGTCAGACAGGCCGTCGCGGACAGTGCGCATCAGCCGCTCCCGCATGTGTTGGCCGCCGGCCCAGTCCTGCGGCTCGGGCCCCAACGCCAGCTTCAGGAGCGCCGCAACATGATCGGCAACCTCGCCCCGCGGCAGTGCGAGATGATCGCAGGAGTCCACGTCCAGACTGGCCACGGCCGCGCATAGGGCTCCGCTCCAGCCGACGCTCGTGAAGCGTCGCGGAGCGAGGTGCTCCGGGAATCCCACCCAACCCCGGAGCCAGTCATCGGAGAGCTGGAGCACGCAGGAGCGGGTCGCTTGCGGACACTCGACCTCGTATGGCTGGGCGCCATCGAGAAGAACGCACTCCCCGGGAAAAAGCGGTGTGACCTGTCCGGCCTGGCGTATCTCGACCCGGCCGGCGCGCAGCTGCATCAGCAGGAAGCTCGGATCGGTGCGGCCTATCTTGGCGCGGGTGCGGCGCACCCGCTGAGCATCGGCGCATAGCCAGTTGGCTGTCGCGGGCCCGAGCTCCGTCTGGTCCAGCCGGGCATGGAAGTGCTCCCGTACGGGAGAATCGATCTCGAGCTCGAGGAACCGGTCGCATACCGTATCGACCCAGTAGGAAAAGGGCCTGTCGGCGGCCTCATCGGTCGACCAGTGCCGGGCGGGGACGGATTGGAGTCGATCCTGCATGGCTCGATTGGGCAGGCTGCCTGGGTCCAATGCTGCCTCGTCGGCGCAGCCGGCGCAACGGGCGTCAGCTGTCGTGGAAAGTACGACTGCGTCAAAAGGGGAGCCAATGGGATGCTGGCGGCCGAAAGGGGTGACCGGGTCAGCGGGCCTTGCGCTGGCGGTTCATAACTCTTGCGCTTTAATCTGGGCCGCACTCGTGGCCCGCGCGCTACGCTTGGCGGCACAACCAGAGGGGTGTCACCTACATGAATCCAAAGCAACGTGCGCAGCCGGGAGCCGCCCAGCTTGCTCTGTGCGGGCTGGGTCTGTCACTGTCGTGGGGCATCAGTGTGGCTCAGCAGCAACAGCCGGCGCAGCCGCAGGCGATGCCGCAGTTGCAGGAAGTGGTCGTGACCGCCCAGAAGCGGCAGCAGAACATCCAGACCGTTCCGATCGCGATATCCGCGTTCACCAGCCAGCAGCTGCAGCAGCAGAACGTCACCAGCCTGGCCTCGCTCTCGGCGCAGACGCCCGGCGTCACCTTTGACGCCGGGTCTCCGTTCTCCGGCGACAGCTCGGTTCTCTCGGCGTCCATCCGCGGCATCGGCCAGAGTGATTTCGCGATCAACATCAACCCCGCCGTGGGGGTGTACCTCGACGGGGTCTATGTGGCCCGTACAGTGGGAGCGAACGTCAATCTGCTGGACGTCGATCGCGTCGAGATCGCCAAAGGTCCCCAGGGGACGCTGTTTGGCGCAAACACCATCGGCGGCGCGATCAGCATCATCACTCATACTCCGGGCAACAAGGCACGCTTCATCGGTGAGGCCACCGGAGGCAGCTTCGATCGGCGCGATCTGGCCTTCACCGCCGACATCCCCATCATTCCGGACAAGCTGCTCTCCAGCTTCACCTTCGGCACCCAGAACCAGAACGGTTGGCAGAAGGTCATTCCGTACCCGGCCAACTCACCCTTTGCCCAGACGCCCTTCGTGGTCGACCCGCTGACCGCCTATCCCGAGTCCGGCTATGCGACCGGGAGCGACTACGGGGGCACCGGTGTGACCATGATGCGCTCGAAGGTGCTGTGGCTCGCCACCGACAAGCTGAAGCTCACCTTTACGGGTGAC
>JAGWPE010000367.1 GCA_028870635.1 Gammaproteobacteria bacterium
AGCCGGCCGAAGGCGTACCAGTTGGCCTGGTTGAAGATCGACCCGCACCAGTTGCGGTCGGAGCCGGTGTTGGCCACGCCGGCGATGGCCGTCAGCCGCTCGCCGTAGAGCGAGCCGTCGATGACGCGCGCCACCGTCGAGCCGGCGCCGCTCGCCCAGGTGTCAGCGCGCAGCGCCTCCTCGAAGAGCGGCCCGAGATAGACGAAGCTGGTGCGCTGGCCGAGGTACTCCTTGGTCACCTGCAGCTCGAGCATCAGGTTCGTGTGCGGCATCGCGCCGAAAAGCGGGTGGAAGGGCTCGCGCGGCTGGAAGTCGATGGGGCCGTTCTTCACCTGCACCAGCACGTTGCCGGCGAACTTGCCGTCGAGCGGCTTGAAGGTGTCGTATGCCTGCCTGGCGCGGTCCTCGGAATGGCGTCCGGTCGAGTAGACGAACGCGCGCCACATGACGATGCCGCCGTGCGGGGCGAGGGCGTGCGCGAGCAGGTTGGCGCCCTGCGCCTGGGTGCGTCCGTAGTCCTCAGGTCCCGGCTGGCCCTCGGAGTTGGCTTTCATCAGGAAGCCGCCGAAGTCGGGAATGTCGCGATAGATCTCGGCGACCTTGGCCGCCCACCAGGCCTGCACCCGCGGGTCGAGAGGATCCGCTGATTTCAGTCTGCCCAGGGTCACGGGCGCGCTGAAGGGGACGGAGAGGAATACCCTGACTCCATAGGGGCGCAGGACGCCCGCCAACGCTGCCACCTTGTGAAGATAGAGTGGTGTGAGGATGAAGGGTGTCGCGTTGACGTTGTTGAGCACCGTGCCGTTGATTCCGATCGAGGCGCAGGCGCGCGCGTAATCGGTGTAGCGCGGGGAGAGGTGCTCCGGCAGGCTCTCCCATTGCCAGAGCGAGTCGCCCGCGTAGCCGCGCTCCACCGTGCCGTTGAGGTTGTCCCAGTGGTCGAGCACGCGCCGCCCGATCCCGGGGCTCGAGGCGATGCTCAGATGATCGATGGGCGCGCGCGTTTGCAGCAGCCGCAGGAAGGCGAACGCGCCGTAGAGCACGCCGATGTCGGTGTTGGCCGCAATGACGGTCGTCCTGCGGCCGCGAACAGTGACGGTGCGGACGAGGTAGCCTTGCGAGCCCGCCCGGCGCAGATCGAGCGCAAGGCTCTTCACCAGAGCCGATGAGCTCGGGGTTCCGAAAATGACCGCACCGTCCTGCGTCACCTCGCTCGCCACGCGCGGCGCCGCGCCCAAGAGGCCCGTCAATCCCCGCAGCAACTCCGCTTGCGCGGCGCGCAACGTAGGGGAGGGGCTCGAGGACGCGCCAGCGGCCGCGGCGGACGCGTTGGCCACGGTGCCTACGACCTCCCTCACAGACGCGCGGTAGCGCGAAAGCCAATCACCCTCGATCGGCACGTAGCGCAGCCAAAGGCGGTAGCCGTCCTCTGCCGGCAATTCGGTGGCACTGCCGTCGGGCAGGGCGTCAGTGCTGGCGGCCGGGGCGCCTGCCTGAACGATCCGCGTGACGAGCAAGCACGCCGCCGCGACTGCCCACGGAAGCTTCCGGACCGCGAGCATGGAAACGCGCGGGCTCTCCTGGCGGATGCTCATTCGCGGGATCGGCTTCGGCATGAGAACCTCTCGGGCAGCGCAGGGCCCAGCCTCGAATGATAGCGTTATCATGCCGTATGGCTCAATGCGCCGGGGCGCGAATCCTCAGGCATTGACCGCAGCGGACTCGCCGTCGTGCTCCGCGAATCCGTGCGCCGCGGGATAGAGCGTTCTGGCGGTGGTGCGGATCGCATCGAGGAGCGCCTGCGCCCCGGGTGAGTGCTTGTGCTTGCTGCGCGTGATGATGCCGAACGGGCTCATCGCCACGCCGATATTGTCGATCAGCACCGAAAGAAAGCCGGAATCGCAGAGCGGCTGCACCGTCTCGCGCGGCAGCGGCACGACGGCATCGCTGGTGCGCAGAAGTCCCAGAACCGCCGGCAGGGATTGCGTCTGCACGACGTTCGCCGGCATCGGCAGGCCCTGCTGCAGGAAGACCGTTGCCAGCCGATCCCGCAGGACGCTGCCCGGCGGCGGCATGACCCAGGGCTGCCCGAGCAGATCCTGCAGCCGGATGCCGGTGGCGCCGGCCAGCGGATGCCCGCCGCCGGCGATGACCGCGTGGAATTCCTCCCCGAGCGGCTCGAATTGCAGCTCGCCGGCGCCGCGCGAATCGAGCAGGCGCGCGACGACCATGTCGATCTGGCCGCCGAGCAGCCGCTCGATGAGCGGCCGGCTGTGATCGATGTCGATGCTGACCAGCAGGCCCGGATGCTTCTGCTTGAGCAGGCCCACGGCCAGCGGAATGAGATTGGTTCCCGGCGTGGTGACGGCGCCCACCGAGGCCTGGCCCGAGAGGCCGGACTTCAGGCTCGCGATCTCCTCCTGAACCTGCTCGATCTCCGCGAGGATGGCGCGCGCATGGCGCACGAGGATCTCGCCGTAGGCGGTGGGAGCGATACCGCGCGCGTGGCGCTCGAACAACGGCACGTCGAGCGCCTCCTCGAACCCCTTGAGGAGGGTAGAGGCCGCCGGCTGCGACATACCGGCCGCTTCTGCCGCGCGAACCACCGAGCGCGCGTCATCCAGCTGCGCCATGAGCGCAATATGCCGAATATTCAAGCGTCTACGAAGGAATGTCCGGATTCCGGAACTGCGCCCCATAGCCCCTCCGACCGCAAACGCGCTAAACTGTCATACGAAATCTCGTATGGCTCGAATCATAGTTCGCATTGGTAGCGCGAACAATGACAGCGCTAACCTACATCAAAGGGTCGTTGGCGCGCGACGCACGATGCACTAGATAGCCGCGCGCTCAGGTTGAGGGGGACCCCATGACTGTTCGTTTTCCGCGCCCGCCAGGGCACGCCTGCAAAAATGACGACAGCGCTGTCGGCGGCCTCCGCTCATGGCGATCCATCCGCTGATTCACCGAGCCATCGACATCCAAAGGGGGAATATCGTGGCAAATCGCTCGAACGACCGCGGCCGACATTCCAGCGTGAGCGCCGGGTCCGCATTGCCTTTGCGTGTACCCGCCGCCGCCACGGCTCTGGCGCTGGTCCTCGCGACTTCTTCACGACCAGTCTCGACTGGTCGCCCACCGACCGATTCACCCTGAGCGGCGACGTGCAGTACGTGAAGTCCCATGCCGACATGGTCAGCATGACGGGCTTCACGCAGGAGGGCGATCAGAACGGCA
>JAGWPE010000368.1 GCA_028870635.1 Gammaproteobacteria bacterium
CCTGCTCCTCGATGCTCTTCAGCACCGCCGCGCGGCGCTCCTCGAGCTCGCGCAGGTACTCGAGGCGCTCCTGCAGCGTGCGCAGCTGCGCATCATCGAGGCCGCCCGTGGCCTCCTTGCGGTAGCGCGCGATGAAGGGCACGGTGGCCCCCTCATCGAGCAGGGCGACTGCGGCAATCACCTGCTGCGGTTTGACGGCAAGCTCCGCGGCGATACGGGATTCTATGGGAGGCATCCGCCGCACTATGCGCAAACCCGCGGCGCGCAACAAGACTTGCGCGCGCGCCGGGATTTATATAGCCGAAGCCGCCGCGGGCTATCTCGCGCTGCGCTCTGCGAGCGCGAGGTCCGCCCGCCTGCCGGGCGGCAGGCTCGAATCGAGCCACGGACGCTGCGCGGCTTGCGGGGCCGCGGTAGCGGGGCGAGCAGGAAACGCGAGGACCGTCAGATTCAGGGCGAGCAGGAGGGCTCTCGACTTGGGCATCGTATTCTTAGTCCGCACAGTGGATCACGGATATGGTAGCGTCAGCAGCACAGCCGAGAGCAAACTCCGTGGCGAATACACTGATTCACGAGACCCGGCGCCTGCAGTTTCCGCTCGATACCCTGGTCGACGCACTCATCGAGCTGGAGGACAAGCAGGGACACTGGGCCCCCAGGGCTACCGTGGTCGGGGCCAGTATCGACAACCCGGGCGACGGCGAGGCGTGCGTCGTTCTTTCGGTTCATCGCCCGGAAGGCGGCCAGGTCAGCGAGCGCCGATACTCCCTGCCGGTGCTCGCCGCCGCGATAGTCAATTACTGCCTGACGATGCGAGTCCCCATTCCCCGCAATTCCACGAAGAGCATTCAAGTGCTCGTGGACGGTGTCGCCTTGGTGCTCGAGAACACCGTCATGCTGCAAAGCCGGCACGAGGAGCTCTCCACGCTTCCCGCCGGCAGCGTGCAGCCGCCGATCACCCCGGCCGAAAGCGAGGCGAGCGCCGCGGCTCCCGCGCCGGACACAGAGCACCCGGAAGTCCCGCCGCCACCAGCACCGGCGCCGGCGGATAACGCCTGAGCAGGTGTCCGCCGCTCGGACAGGCTCCGGCGGCACGACGACCGCGAGCGCTCCTAGCTCGCGCCGGCGCCCCGGATGCGATCGATGGCGGCCACCAGGTGATGGCAGCTTTCCAATAGCGGCAGGGACAGCCCGAGCTCCCGCGCCTTGCGCACGGCGTAGCCGAAAGTCTCCTCGACCTCGAGCGGGCGGCCGGCCTCCAGGTCCTGAAGCGCCGACATGCGGTGATGCGGCGCCCGGGATCGCATCTGCTCTCCAGCCTTCCGTACCGCTTCCACCGCATCTGGCTCCGGCGCCTCGAGGACGGTCCGCAGCGGCAGAGCGGCGGCGCCCTCGACCAAGGCGATTCCCTGCGCTGCCGCAACCGCGGCCACCTCGCGAATCAGCCGGACCAGCACCTGCGCGCAATCCGCATCCATGAGATAACGCCAGCTGACCGACCGCATGGTCACGGCCATGCTCATGAGCCCGAGCCATACCGTGAATTTGCTCCATTCCATGGAGACGATGTCGGCGACGGCAACCGAGCGAACACCCGCCTCATCGATCATGCCCGCGATGCGCCGTGCACGATCGCTGATACCGCCGGCAGGCTCGCCGAGCGGCAGATTCACGTTGCGGGTGAAGAGCACCTCGCCGGACGGCAGCAGCTCCCCGCTGGTGTCCGCGAGTGCGCCCAGCACCCGCTGCGCTCCGAAGGCCCGGGCCAGCAGCTCGTTCTTGAGGACGCCATTTTGGATGGAGAGCGCCGCCCCGACCCGCACGTGCTTCAGCCGCGCGAGCGCCGCTTCCGTGCCGGGTGTCTTCGTGGCGACGATCAGGGTATCCGCCGCCTGCAGTTGGCTCGGGTCGGTGATCACCCCGACCTGCGCCGAAAAGTCGGCCAGTCCCTTGATGCGCAGGCCGTCGCGTTCCACCGCGCGGGCACGATCGCCCCGCGCGATGACGGTAACGGTATGCCCGGCGCGCGCCAGATGCGCTGCCAGGATGGAGCCGATGGCACCGGCCCCCAGGATGGCAAAATCAGCTCGAGTCACGTTGGCGTCTCCAGCGGCAGTATATACCGCCGGAGCGCGACGCCCGCGCGGCGCCTTGCCTCAGCTTCGCGGGCCGAAGCGCGCGCGGTTCGCGCCCATCGCGGCGACGAAGCGATCGATGTCCTCTTCGGAGTTGTAGAAGTGGACCGTGGCGCGGATGTTGTTGTCCCTGAAGGAGGTCACGATGTCCTGCTCCATGAGCCGCGTGAACAGTCCCGCCGCATCGCTCGACGGCACGGCCACCATGGGGCCTCTGCGGCCATCGTCCGCCGGAGTGACGGCGGGCCATCCGATGCCGGCGAGCCCTTCCATGCAACGGCGCGTCAGCGCCCGCACCCGCTCCCCGATCGCATCCGTGCCCGTCTCGAGAATGATCTTCAAACCCGCCTCGGCCGCGAAGCAGTTGACCACCGGAGGCGTACCGGCCTCGAACCGTCGGGCGCTCGAGGACGGCCGGTTCGCCCTGATGTCCATGGCCGCGATGTCCTGCTGGGCAAACCAGCCGGTGTTGCTCGGCACCAGCTCGCGGATGAGCTCGGAGCGCACGTAGAGAAAGCCGATGCCGGCGGTACCGAGCAGGTACTTGAGCATGCCGCCCACCGCGAAATCGACATCGAGCGCTCTCGCATCGACCGTCATGGAGCCGATCGCCTGGTAGCAATCGACCATCACGCGGGCGCCTCTCTCGTGCGCGAGGCGCGTGATGCCGGCGATGTCCAGCCGCGCGCCGTTGCGGAAACACACCTGCGTGACCGCGACGAGCTGCGTACGATCGTCGATCTGCCGCGCGAAACTCTCCAGCGGGATGTAGCCGTCGGCCGCGGGCGGCACGTGAACCACTTCGGCTCCGAGCCTTTCCTGGGCGTGCCAGATCTGCGCGTTGGTGGGGAATTCGAAGTCGCTGATGAGGACCTTCTTGCGCGGCCCGGTGAAGTCCAACGCGCTCGCGAGCGCATTGATGCCAGCGGAAGCCGACGCGGTGACTGCGATCTCATCCGGCGTGACGCGCAGCACCCGTGCCATGGCGGTCCGCACCGCCTCGTTCTTCATGACCCATACGTCCCAGTTCGCCCCGATGGCGAGCCGCTCGTCCATGTAGGCATTGAAAGCATCGCGGACGCTGTCCGCCAGGGCGCAGTAAGAGCCGCTGTTGAGATAGGTCTTTCGCTCGAGCACGGGAAATCTGCGCCGCAGCGCTTCGAAGTCGGTCGACATCTTCACCCCTTCCCAGTTGCCTGCGGCGTGACGGAGGCAGTCTGCGGCCGCCCTCGCCGCACGAAGTAGACGAGCGAGATCAGCGCAACCCAAGGCAGCCCGTACAGCCAGGAGACATCGAGATTGCTGTCGAGGCCCATGGTCACGAGCACCGCGGCCAGCATCGCAAGTCCCGCATATTGAATCCATGGGAAAAACGGCATGCGCACCGGCAGCGTGGCGGCCGCGTGGCGGCGGCGGAAACTCAGGTGGCTCGCGAGGATGAACATCCACACGACGATCGCCGCGAAGAGCGCCACGCCCAGCAGATCGGCGTAGGCATCGGGCGTGAAGATCGAGACGCCGGCGGATACGAGCACGAAGATCCCCGAGACCAGGATCGCCGCTACGGGGCTTCCTTTCTCGCTCAGTGTGCCGAGGACTCGCGGCGCATGACCGCCGCGGGAGAGCGAGAAGAGCATGCGCGAGCAGAGATAGACGTCGGTATTCATGCTCGAGAGAGCCGCGCTCACCACGACGAAGTTCATGATCCCGGCCGCATCTCTGACACCGGAGTGGCGCAGAACCGTGACGAACGGACTCTGTGCAACGAGCTTTGCGCCGGTCTCCGTCCACGGAGCGATCGTGACGATCACCGCGACGGCGAGCACGTAGAAAAGGAACAGCCGCAACAGCATCGTTCGCAGCGCCGCCGGGATCGCGACTTCGGGATTTCTGGTCTCGCCGGAAGTGACCGCGATCACCTCTATCCCGACGAAGGAGAAGATGCCTACCGTGACCGCCATCCAGAGTCCCTTCACACCTTTGGGCAGGAAGCCGCCCGGCAAGCCCGTCAGGTTGTGCAGGCCGATGGCGGGACGGCCCACGCCTGCGATGGCGGCAATTCCGAGGATGATGAAGACGACGATCGCCGCCACCTTGATGACGGCCAGCCACGACTCCACGGTGCCGAAGTTGGTGACGGAGCGCGAGTTCAGATAGAGCATCACCACGCAGAAGCCGAGCGCCCAGGCCCAGACCGGGACGCCGGGAAACCAGTACTGCATGTAGAGGCCCGCGGCGACGGACTCGCCCCCGACCGCGATGACCTGCGCGGCCCAATACGTGTAGCGCACCACGAAGCCCGCCCAGGGATTGAGGTACATCTCCGCGTAAGTCCCGAACGAGCCGGCGGTCGGATGCACGACCGCCATTTCCGAGAGGCTGAAGATCATGATGAGCGCCACGAAGCCGGCCAGCGCGTAGCTCGCGATGACGGCCGGCCCGGCATAGCCGACCGCGAGCCCGCTGCCCATGAAAAGCCCGGTGCCGATGGCGCCGCCCAGGCCGATCATGACGACCTGCGCCTTGCCGAGCCCACGCTTGAGGCCGCCTTCCCGCTCGCTCGTCCCGTCAGTGCTCGCGCTTTGCATCGTCCGCCGTTGATTGGCTATTGAATCGCGCGGGCCTCGCCCGAGCGGGCTGCCTCAATCGTAGTAGGCGAGGCTCGGATTGTCGCCGGGGCAGATGACGCCGGCCACGAGCATGCCTTGCGCAGAGGTTGCCTCCAGGGAATGCAGCTGCTTGCGCGGCAGGAATATCGCCTCGCCCGCGCAAACCACCGCCTTGCGCTCCTCGGTCCAGATGCAGCCCTCTCCCGAGAGCACTATGAGGGTTTCCTCGTAGAGGTGCCGGTGCGGGGCGGCCTTGGAGCGCGGAATGTGTCCGATGAATTGGGTGATCGTGCGCGAGCCGATGCGCTTGTCGACGAGCAGCTGGAAGTAGCGCGGTCCCATCGCCGTGCGCTGTCCGGCATCTACCGAAACCACTCTTTCCGGGAAGTCCGCATCGAAGTTGTGGGGCATCGCGCCCGGCCACTCGAGCGCGCCCTGCGGCGAGGCCAGCGCGAATACTCTCAGGGTCTCCCCGCCCGCGGCCGCGAGCTGCAGGGCTTCGCCGGGACGCACGTACACGCCGTCATGCGGCTTCACCTCGAAATCCCGGCCGGAGATGACCGCGCGCCCGTTGCCGGCGATCACGAAGAGAATCGTGTCGCGGCCGCCCAGCGACATGACCGGCGATGCGCCCGCTTGCACCTCGAGGAGGATTTGTGTCTGGAACCTCGCACCGAGCTCGCGAGTGACGAGGTAGCAGTGACGCAGGCTCTCGCCCCCGATCTTGGGCGCGAGAGCCGGCGAGACGACATAACAGCCCCCGTCGAGCCACCGCCGGGGACCATCGGCTTGCGTGACGGCAGGAATGCGGCGGTTGGCGGGAGTCTGCGGGTCATCGAGCGGTGAGCCCCCCGGGAGGTTGGTGTGAGTGCCATCGCAAAAGGGTGCGCCGCAGCTTTGCTTGCAACCGCAGAGCAGCACCTCCTCGCTGCAGGCGGCGACGATCCTGCGAGGCGCGAGCCCGGTGCCCTGATGCGAGCCGTCGCAGAACGGTTGTGTGGCGGAGCGCCCGCAGGCGCACCAGAAATAGGCCCGGCCGCCCTCCAGCCTGGCCAGATAAGGTTTGGGCTGCGCAATGACCGGTGCCGCCATCTCCGTCATCTCTGCAGCATACCAACCCGTGGCGGCGGCGGGGTGCCGGGCGACCATGACGCAGTATCCGGCGTAAGGCCCGCGTCCTTCAGCCGCGCATTGAATTGCGCGAGCTCGGTGCTCCTGATCCGCGCCATGTCCGATCGGATCGCGGACCAGCGAGCCTCCAGGTCACGCGCCTCGGCGGCGGCCGGCGCAGTCACCGGCGGGTCCTGAGCCACCATGGCGATCAGGTTGAGCACGGGCGTGCTCAGCAGCCGGCTGGGAAAGGAAACGTAGTCCTGAGCGTCCTGGGGCAGCTTCGGCTGCGGCACTTGCTCTTCCCAGCGGGCGATCCGTGCGATGAGCGCACGGCCTGAGCGCTCGACATCGCCGGCATGCCCGGTCCCTTCCGCCCGGCGCATCAACTCCTGCGCCTGCTGCGCCGCCGCGCGCATGTCGTTCGTGGAGCGGTGAATGTCATCGACCAGCGCGCGCAGGCGCGCGAGCAGCTGCTGCTGGTCGGCCCATGCCGCGGCGCTGGCCGGCGCATGGCGCGGGTCGTTGAGCACTTGGAGACTCTGGGTCAGCGACCGGCCTCCATATGTCAGGCGCACGGTGTAGGTACCGGGAGCCACCTTGCAGGGTATCTGGCTCACGTAGCGGATCGTGTCGGCCACCGGCGTGTAAGGGGCAACGCGCAGGTCCCAGACGTAAGCGTTCATGCCGGTCTTGGAGGGAACCGCAGCCGCCGGCGGCGGCTTGATGACGCCTTTGACGAGACTGCGCGCCTCGTGCTCCACGGGTTGGCTCGTGAAGGTGCGGATGAGGTGGCCTTCGCTGTCCAGGATCTGCAGCTTAACGAGGCTCGAGACACCGGCGGCAGCCGCGGGGAGCTCGTAGCGAATGATGGCGCCGTCGGGTGGATTGGCGCCGAGATCCGGCTGCAGCGCCGGCGGACCGCCGCGCCGATCCAACAGATACGCGGCGCGGGGCTTGAAGAGGTAGGTGCCGTCACTGATGACCCGAGGGGCATCGGCAGCAAGCTGCTCGAGCGAGCTCAGGTCATCCAGGATCCAGTACGCGCGGCCCTCGGTGGAGGCGATGAGATCGCCCGCGTGGATCTTCAGGTCCGTGACCGGCACCCTGGGGAAGTTGAGCTGGAACGGTTGCCAATGCTCCCCGTCATCGAATGAGATGAACAGCCCGCTCTCCGTGCCGGCGTAGAGCAGGCCGGCCCGCGCCGGGTCTTCGCGCACGACGCGGGCGAACACCTTGGGAGGCAGGCCGGAGACGATGCTGCGCCATGTCCGGCCGTAGTCGTCCGTGCGGTAGATCATCGGCGCGAAATCGCCGAGCTTGTAGCGGGTCACCGCCAGATATGCCCTCGCCGGATCGTGCGGGGAGGGCTCGATGGACTCCACCTCCGCAGCGCGCATCCCGCGCGGCGTGACATCCTCCCAGTGGGCGCCGTCATCGCGCGTCAGGTGCACCAGCCCGTCGTCGGATCCCACCCAGAGGGTACCGGCCTTCAGCGGTGATTCAGCGATGTAAGTGAGGGTGCCGTAGGTCTCGCCTCCCGCCCCTTCTATGCTGATAGGGCCGCCGTCGACGCCTTCCTTCGCCGCCTCGTGGCGGGTCAGATCGGGACTGATCGCCTGCCAGTGAGTGCCGCGATCGGTGGATTTGAACACGACCTGGGCGCCGTAGTAGATCGCCTTGGCGTCGTGAGTGGAAACCAGCACGGGAGCGGTCCAGTTCGAGCGGTACTCGAGCTCGCTCGGCGGACGGAAGGCGGCGAAGTAATCGTACGGAGGGATCTCCCGTATCGCGCCGCTCCTGGAATCGTACTCGGTGACGTCGCCGAGAATGCCCGTGGCATAGACGAAAGTGGGATCGTGCGCATCGGCTCCGATCTGCGCGCTCTCGCCGCCTCCGACTTCGTGCCAATCCTGCCGTCCGATCCCGTTGTGCAGGGTGCTGCCGGCGATCGCCATGGTCGTCCAGTCCTGCTGGCCGCCGTAGACCCAGTAGGGAAAGCGGTCATCGGCGAATACCCGGTAGAACTGGCCGGTGGGCTGGTTGAGATCGCTCGACCAGGTCTCCCCGCCATCGAGCGTGACCACGCCCCCGCCGTCGTTGCCTTCGACCATGATCCTGTCGTTGCGCGGATTGATCCAGAGGTCGTGGTTGTCGCCGTGCGGATTGCGGACCTCGCGGAACGTCGTTCCGCCGTCGGTTGACTTCACTATCGAGTTCGCGAGCACGTAGACAGTATCCTTCTGCTGCGGATCGGCGTAGATGCGCGTGTAGTACCAACCGCGATCGCGCATGCCTGCATCGCCATTGCAGCGCCGCCAGGTCCGCCCCGCATCATCGGAGCGGAACACTCCGCCATGGACGGCCTCGATCATGGCGTAGACCCGATCGGGGTCGACGGGCGAAACCGACACGCCGGTATTGCCCATCAGGCCGGGCAGGCCCTGACGCAGCCGATGCCACGTATTGCCGCCGTCGGTCGACTTCCACAGGCCGCTGCCGGGGCCGCCGCTGCGAATGTTCCACGGCAGGCGCTGATGGTCCCAGAGCGCCGCGTAAAGGATCTGCGGATTCTTGGGATCGATGCTGAGATCGTGAGCGCCGGTCGTCGGGCTCACGAAGAGCACCCGGCTCCAGCTCTTGCCGCCGTCGCGAGAGCGATATACGCCGCGGTCGCGGCTCGGTATCCAGGGGTTGCCTTGCGCCGCGACATAGACGATCCCGGGGTTTGCGGGATCGACCACGATGGCCGCGATCTGCAGGGTATCGGCGAGCCCGAGATGCACCCAGGTCTTGCCTGCGTCCACGGACTTGTAGATACCGTCGCCCGGGGAGGTCGTCTGCCCGCGAATCGAGGCTTCGCCGGTGCCCACGTAGATGACCTTGGGATCGGACGGCGCCACGGCGATCGCGCCGATGCCACCGACATCGAAGAAGCCATCGGAAACGTTGCGCCAGGACCTGCCCGCATCGACGGTCTTCCAGACCCCGCCACCGGAGCTGCCGATATAGAAGGTCGCCGGCTGATCCGGCACCCCGGCCACCGCCGTGGTCCGCCCTGCCCGGAAAGGACCGATGTTGCGCCACATCAGCGCCTGGTACAGCGCAGGGCCGATCGCATGAGCCGCGGGGGTGGCTGCCGGCGCATCGCCCGCCGCGGCCGCCGCCGCGGCCGCCAGCGCCAGGACCCCGGCCGCCGCGCGCAGCAGCGCGCACAGCCGTCCCACGGGAAGGACACTCTTTGTCGTCATCGATTCTTGCCCTGCTAGAAGTTGGCGGTCACGCCGAGGAAGACGACACGGCCCAGAGAATCATAGAGAACGGGGTATGTGTTCGCATCGCCGAAGAACTGCGGGTTGGCGAAAGCGTTCGCGCCCGTGGTCGAGGTCAGCGGCGGGTCCTCGCCGGTCAGGTTGTTGACGCCGAGGCGAAACGCAATGTCCTGAGACTTCAGCTGATAGGACAGCGTGAGATCCAGATACTGCCGGCTGGCGAGCACCGCATCCACGTAATCGGGCTTTCCCTGAGCGAGGATGGTGCCGGTCAGGTTCTTGTCGAGTCCCACCGAGCCGATGTAACGCCACCGCAGCGATACGCCGAGCCCCTCGATCGCGGTCCCGGGAGGCGCCAGCCAGGTCGCCCGCATCGTGTGCCGCCAGTGCGGCCGCGGGAAGCCGCAGGTGAGGCCGTAGAGGCCCGCGCAGTCGTAAGCCGGAACTCCCGGCGCGGCCTGCTCCTTGAGGGATTCCAGGTACGTTCCGGCGAAGCTCAATGCCACCCGTCCCGCATTGCGCAGCCCGAAGTCGCTCAAGCTCCGCTGATAGTCGAAACTGAAGTCGACTCCGCGCTCGCGCACGTAGCCGACATTGACGTTCGTGCCGGACACATACGAGTCCGTCGACCCGAAGAGATCCCCCGCGCTCCCGCGATGGACGGCACTGCAGAAGAGGCCCTGAGTGATGCACTCCGTCAGCAGGGTGCCGAAACTGACGGTGCCGATCTCCTGGGAGATAGTGATGTCGTAATAGTCCACCGTTGCGGC
>JAGWPE010000369.1 GCA_028870635.1 Gammaproteobacteria bacterium
CGGCCAGCTCGCGGGGAGGCTCTATGCCGGCGAGGCGCTCCAGCCAGGTGCGGTGTCGTTGGATGAGCTCGAGGTCGTGTGCGGACGCGTTGCGGTAGAGGAGAGGGATGCGGCGGGAGGGGTTGATGTTCATCTCACCGCGGATCTGGCGGACCGCGAGGATGAACGATTGCAGCCAACTGACTTCCCGCTCGCTGGCCTCGTCGACGGGGAAGTCGGCGCGGTTGGGGTAGGGGGCCAGCATCACGGTGGGGCCGGAGCGGCCGGCCAGGGGGGCGACGCGCTGCCAGATTTCCTCGGTGATGAAGGGCATGATGGGATGCAACGCGCGCTGCAACGCTTCGAGAATCTCGAGCAGCGTGCGGCGGGCACCGGCGCGCGCCGCGGGCGAGGAGGAGTCGGCCTGCAGCACCGGCTTCGTGAGCTCGACGTACCAGTCGCAGAGCTCGTACCAGGTGAACTGGTAGAGCGCCGCGGCGGCGTAGTCGAAACGATACTCCGCAAGGGACTTCTCGACTGTCTCCAACGCGCGTCCGAAGCGCGAGCGGATCCAGCGATCGGCTGCGGAGAGCTCAGCGACCTCCGCGACACCACCTGCAGTCGGCGACCCGTCGGGCGAGTCGTCGGCGACGCTCATGGTGACGAAGCGCGTGGCGTTCCATAGCTTGTTGCAGAAGTTGCGGTAGCCGGCGACGCGCGCAAGATCGAAGCGGATGTCGCGGCTGGGGGAAGCGAGTGCCGCGAACGTGAAGCGCAGCGCGTCGGTGCCGTGCGGCGCGATACCTTCGGGGTACTGTTTGCGGGTCGCCTTCTCGATCTTCGACCGCATCTGCGGCTGCATGAGGCCGCTCGTGCGCTTGGCGATGAGCGACTCGAGATCGATGCCGTCGACGATGTCCAGCGGATCGATGACGTTGCCTTTGGATTTCGACATCTTCTCGCCGTGCTCGTCGCGGATGAGCCCGTGGATGTAGACGTCCTTGAAGGGAACCTCACCCATGAACTTCAATCCCATCATCATCATCCGGGCGACCCAGAAGAAGATGATGTCGAAGCCGGTGAGCAGCACCGTGCTCGGATAGTACCTGCCAAGCTCGGGCGTGCTCTGCGGCCATCCCAGGGTGGAGAACGGCCAGAGCGCAGATGAGAACCAGGTGTCGAGCACGTCCTCGTCCTGACGCAGCATCACGTCCGGGCCGAGCCGGTGCTTGCTTCTCACTTCCTCTTCGCTGCGTGCGACGTAGATGTTGCCGTTCGCGTCATACCAGGCGGGGATGCGATGACCCCACCAGAGCTGGCGGCTGATGCACCAATCCCTGATGTTGCGCATCCACTCGAAGTAGGTCTTCGACCAGCCTTCCGGCACGAAGCGCGTCCGGCCGCTTTCGACCGCGGCAATGGCCGGCGCGGCCAGCGGCGCTATCCTGACGTACCACTGGTCGGTGAGGTAGGGCTCCAGCACTGCGCCGCTGCGGTCCCCGCGCGGCACCATGAGCTTGTGCTTTTCGATCTTCTCGATCAGGCCTGCCGCATCGAGCTCCGCGATGACGCGCTCGCGGGCCTCGAAGCGGTCGAGACCGCGGAAGCGCTCCGGGACGCTCTCATTGAGCGCGGCCCGCGGGGTCAGGATGTTGATCTGCTCGAGGCCGTGGCGCAACCCGATCTCGTAGTCGTTGAAATCGTGTGCCGGAGTGATCTTGACGCAGCCGGAGCCGAAGGATGCATCGACATACGCGTCGGCGATGACCGGTATCGACCGGTCAGCGAGCGGCAGCCGCAAACGCCGGCCGATCAGATGTTTGTACCGCTCATCCTCGGGATTCACGGCGACCGCTGTATCACCCAGCATGGTTTCCGGGCGCGTGGTGGCGACCACGACGTGGCCTGAGCCGTCGGCAAGCGGATATCGCAAGTGCCAGAGGTGCCCTTCCTCCTCCTCGCTCTGCACCTCGAGATCGGAGAGTGCCGTGAGCAGCACGGGGTCCCAGTTGACCAGCCGCTTGCCGCGATAGATGAGGCCCTCCTCGTGCAGGCGCACGAACACTTCCGCGACGGCGCGAGAGAGGCCGGCATCCATCGTGAAGCGATCGCGCGACCAGTCGACGGAATCCCCGAGCCGCCGCATCTGCCCCGCCATGATCCCGCCGGACTGCCCCTTCCATTGCCAGACTCTCTCGACGAATGCGTCGCGCCCGAGATCGGTGCGCCGCGTGCCTTGCGCTTCCAGCTGGCGCTCGACGACCATCTGCGTTGCGATGCCTGCATGGTCGGTGCCGGGCTGCCACAACGTGTCATCACCCCGCATGCGATGGTAGCGGGTGAGCGTGTCCATCAACGTATGGTTGAACGCGTGGCCCATGTGAAGCGTGCCCGTCACATTGGGCGGGGGGATCATGATGCAGAAGGGCGATCCGCGGCCGCTTGGGGCGAACCAGCCGCGGGATTCCCATTGCTCGTAGATCCGCCGCTCGATGTCGTGCGGCGCGTACGCTTTGTCCATGGTGGGTGACGGGCCCTGAGTGGATTGTCAGGGCATTATAGCGGCCGGATGCGTTTATTCGGCGCGCAGCGTATGGGTGCCGGGGTCGATGCCGAGCTCGCGGTAAGCCTTGAACCGCACCCGTCCGGCTCGCCGCCGCCCCTCATCGCCGTCGATGATCTCCGCGATCCGCCGCGTGAGGTGCAGGAAAGGCGGCGGCTCCGCGGCGAGATTGACGACGAAATCGAACGCCGCCACGGGTGTCGCGCCTGCGCTGAGCAGCACCGGCGCCTGCGCGTTGGATGTCAGCCACTCATGCGGCACGAAGCTGCCGTCCGCGAAGGTCCACAGCAGCTCATCCAGCGCTTCGAGCTCCGTGCGCTCCGTGTGCCAGATGAGAGCGCACTGGGAGGCGAGATACGCCTTCTCCGCGAGCCGGCAGGCGACCTTCAGCCGTGCGGCCGGGGCGTTTCCTTCGATCACGTAGAAGTCGACGCGCGGATTCCCCTCAGCGCCGGAGGAGGCGTGCGAAGAGGAATCGGCGCCGCTCGAGGCGGCAGATACTGAAGTGCCGTCGCTTTCGCCCATGACTCACGCCACGGCGCGTCAGAGCCCGGCGCGGTGGATGAGGAAGTCCGCGAGAAGCGGGGTCGGACGTCCAGTACTGCCTTTCTGCGCACCGCTCTGATAGGCGGTGCCCGCTACGTCGAGGTGCGCCCATTTCAACCCCTGTGTGAACTTGCCCAGGAACGCAGCGGCGGTGATGGCACCGCCGTCCCGGCCGCCGATATTGGCGAAGTCCGCGAAATTGCTCTTGAGTTGCTCCGCGTACTCCTCCGTGACCGGCAGCGGCCACGCGCGGTCGTCCGCGCGCACTCCCGCCGCGACCAGCTCCGTGACCAGCGCCTCGTCATTGCCCATCGCGCCGGAGTGGTGATGTCCGAGCGCGACGACGCAGGCGCCGGTGAGCGTCGCAACGTCGACGACGGCGGCTGGCTGGAACCGTCGGGCGTAGTGCAGCGCATCGCAGAGGATCAGCCGGCCCTCGGCGTCGGTGTTGAGTATCTCCACGGTCTGCCCGGAAGCGCTGGTCGCGATGTCGCCGGGCTTTACGGCCTTGCCGTCCGGCATGTTCTCGACGGCGGCGACGAGCCCCACGACGCGCAGAGGCAGATCGAGCGCCGCGGCAAGCGTGAGCGATGCGATCACCGCCGCGGCGCCGCTCATATCGAACTTCATCTCGTCCATGGAGGGCGGATCCTTGAGTGAGATGCCGCCGGTGTCGAACGTCACACCCTTGCCGACGAGGACGACAGGATGCGCGGCGGAGCCCGCCTTACCCGAGCCGCCGTGCTCGATCACGATGAACCGCGGCGGCTGCGCACTGCCTTGTGAGACCGCGAGCAGACAGCCCATCTTCTCGCGGCGGATCGCCGGCCCATCGAGCACACGCACGCGCAGGGAGCGGTAGCGCTTGGCGAGCGCGCGCGTTTCCTCCGCCAGGAAGATCGGCGTGCAGACGTTCCCCGGCAGGTTTGCCAGATCGCGCTGGACCTTGCACGCCTCGGCGATGGCCGCGCCATGGGTGAGCCCCCGATTCACGGCCGCGGCCGCGCCCTTGGCAACGGGACCCGCCAGCACCCGCCCGAGGCGGAGGGGCTTGGGCTTCTTGCCGCTCTTGAGGTCATTGATGCGGTATGAGCCCGCCTCGGCGATCTCCGCGACCGTGCGGCCGAAATAATAATCGTCGAGCTCCTTCGCCTGCGGCCTCTCGATCGCAAGCGCGACGCTCTCGATGCCGGTCTTGGACAGCGCCGCGACGGCAGCCGTCCAGGCCTTCCGCCACGCCTTGCGGCCGAAGCTCTTCCTGGCGCCCAGTCCCGTGAGCAGCACGCGGGTGGCGCCGATGCCGGGTAGATCGGCGATCAGCAATGTCTCGGCGGGCTTTCCGGGGAAATCGCCCCGGCCCAGCAGCTTCTTCAGCCGTCCGCCGCTAGCCGCGTCGAGGGCGCGCGCCTCTTCGCTCAGCTCATTTTCGTCGAAGATGCCGACGACGAGGCAGTCCACGTCGAGCGTGGCTATACCCTTGCTCCAGGTCTCAAATCGCATCGCAATATCCCCGTACCAGCGCTGCCGCAGTGCCGGCACAGAGCGCGGGAGTGTTCTTCGGTTCGCGGTTGCGAGCATTGAGGCGCGCAACCATCTGCTTTACCGTAATATTTTAGCCTAACCCACCGGCGGTCCGGCGGGGAAAGTCACGGCAGGCCACCGGTTGGGGAAAATCCTCGGACGCTACATTCTGCGCGAAGTCATCACCGCCTGGATCGTGGTGATGGGCGTGCTGCTCGTCATCCTGCTCGCCAACCAGGTGGCGGCCGTGCTCGAGCGCGCCGCCGCGAGCCAGTTTCCCCAGGGCGTGGTGCTCGAGCTCATCTATCTGGGAATACTGCAGTATCTGGGCATCCTGGTGCCGGTGGGGCTTCTGCTCGGAATCGTCCTCGCCCTGGGCAGGCTCTACCACGACAGTGAGCTCGCGGCCGCCCTGGCCTGCGGCGTGCGGCCGGTCACCCTCTATGGCGGCGTGATCGGTCTCGGCGTCGTTCTGGCTGCCGGACTTGCCGCGCTCACCCTGCTGGTAGCGCCGGGTGCCACGGCGCAGGCGCTCACGATCCGCAACGCAGCGATACGCGCGGGACAGTTCGCCCCACTGCAGCCGGGGACCTTCCGCGCATTTGCCGGTGGGACCGCGGTCGTCTACGCCGAGCGGATCGACCCCGACGGGACGTTGCAGAATGTCTTCGTGGAGCGCAACCAGGGTACGCTGGTGGAAGTGACGCTGGCCCGGCGTGCGGTCCAGACCGTCTCGCCTGACGGCTCCAGCCAGTCCATCCAGCTCTTTGATGGGCAGCGGTTCGAGGGCATTCCCGGGAGCGCACAGTTTCGCTCGATGCCGTCCTTTGCGCAGCTCACCATTCCCGTTCGGCTGCCGCCGGCGACGGCTGTGGTGACTGATCTCGACGCCCAGCCCACCGCGGCACTGCTCGCTTCCGCGGACCCCAAGCGCCAGGCGATGCTGCAGTGGCGGATCTCGATGCCGCTGATGTGCATCATCCTGACCGTACTGGCGGTTCCGCTTGCGCGTCTGAAGCCCCGCCAGGGCCGGTATGCGCACGTATGGCTCGCCGTCGTGGTCTATCTCGTTTACGCGAATCTGATCTCCGCCGGTCAGGCTTGGATCGCGCATGGCGCAATCCCTGTCGCGATCGGTCTATGGTGGGCGCACACCGCCGTAATATTGCTTGCCGTGGCGGTCATCTTCGCGCCGCAAGCACTCCAACGGCTGCGCTACCGGCCCGCAGGGATGGCATGAGCGTACTCGACCGCTACATCGTGCGCACCGTGCTGGGCGCGGTGGTGCTGGTGATGGTGGTGCTCGTCATCCTGGGGGGCCTCTTCGTATTCATCAGCCAACAGGGCGACATCGGCGTCGGCCACTACACCGTAGCGGACGCATTCTGGTACACGCTGCTCAACCTGCCGCAGCAGGTCTATCAGCTGCTGCCGATCACCGCGCTCATCGGCTCGCTCATCGGCTTCGGTCAGCTCGCCCGCAACAGCGAGATCACGGTGATCCGCGCCACCGGAGTTTCGGTGGCGCGGCTCGCGGGCATGGCGCTCTTGGCTGCGGCCCTGCTCATCGCCTTCGAGGGCTTGGTCGGCGAGTTCGTGGCGCCGCAGCTGCAAGAGGCCGCCAACCAGCAGAAGGCGTTCAGCCAATTCAACAGCGTCGCCTTCGGCGGCGGCACCGGAGCCTGGGTGCGTGACGGTAATCTCATCCTGAACGTCGCCCGGCAGTCGGGATCGCGGCAGTTCGTCGGGATGCAGGTATTTCAGCTCTCGCCCCAGCACACGCTGGTCTCGATCGGCCATGCGGCGAGCGCGACGGCTGCGGGGCAGCGCAAGTGGCTTCTCGGCGACTACACGGAGTCGAGCTTCACGGGCGACCGGGTGACGACCACCGCGCCCAGGCGCAAGGTGCTGCAGTCCAACGTCACGGCCGGTTTCCTCGGCCTGGCGGTCCAGGATCCGGAGCAGTTGACGCTGCAGGCCCTGTGGCAGGTGATCGGCTACTTCCGCGCGAATTCGCTGGATGCGCGGCAGTATCTCTTCGCGTTCTGGTCGAAGATCGCGCGCACGGTGGCGATCGCGTTTTCCGTGCTCCTAGCCATACCGTTCGTGTTGGGATCGATGCGCTCGGCGGGGGCGGGCACGAGGACCATGCTGGGCCTCATCATCGGCATCGCCTTCTTCCTGCTGCAGCGCCTCATCGAGAGCGGCACGATCGTGTTCAATCTCGATCCGGTGATACTCGCCTGGCTGCCGACCGCGCTGCTCGCGACGGTGACTCTGCTCCTGCTCGCTCGGGCGAGATAGGGGCTCCGGCGTCCCGATCGCAAAATGTCTTTGCCGGGAACGCTGCGAGTACGTCCCTGTAAGCTCGCGGATCAACGTCCCTGTTGATCAGCGTCCCGGCAAAGACATTTTGCGCTCGTGCCGCCTCTCGGACTATTTCATCTTGTGCGCACGAGCGGGCGATTTCTTCGGAGGGAGCGGCTTCAGCAGGCCGTCCATCGACTGGAAGATCTCGTCGTAGCGGTACTCGGGGATCTCGTAGTCCCAGCCGCGGACGCGTGAGTCGATCTGCTGTGCTTCTGTGTCGGCCGATTTGTCGGCGGCACGCGCCGAAACGTCGATGTAGCCGTTGTTGGCCTGCTTGTAGCCGCTGACGTCGATCTCCAGGCCGTCGAAGGTCTTGAAGACGGCGTGGGAGAGCTCGACGCCCTTCGGAGGCGAGGCGGTCCTGCGCACGTCGGTGAGGGTGAGGCTCGAGAGGGCGCTGCCCATCGAATCCGCCGCATCGGGGCCGGTCAGCTCGCGGCCGCGGGGGATGCCGTGGACGGTGAAGTCCGCTTGACCCTGCTTCTCGCGTGAGACGCTGAATGCGGTCCCCTTGGCGGGCTGCTGCTCGATGCCGCTCACGCGGCTCTGGCCGACGTTGACGATGGTGGGATCGAGCCAGAGCTTCGGATCGGCATCGACCATGACCAGGGGGCTGGCGAGCAGGCTCTGGGACGAGTCGACCACCCGCACGTAGCAGTCGTTGCCGTCCACCGAGCTGCCGACTATCAGGGACCATGTCCTGCCGGGGGAGACGATGTCGATGCGCGCCCCGGTGGCCTTGGGGGAGGTCACGTCCTGCACCCCGAGCACCTTGTAGTTGCGGGCGATGCTCGTCTTGCGCTCGACCGCCTTCAGCGCCCCGAGATCGAGCAGGAGCTTGCGCAGCTTGCCGGAGTCGGCGGGGTAGCCGCGCTCCCCGACGATCCAGTCGGTCGCGTTTTTCTCGAGAGTCGTCCGCGTCCCGTCGGCCTTGGTGATGCGGATCTGCGTGACCTCGTTGACCGCGCCTTCGAGCCCCGGCAGCACGGCAGTGCCTGCGACCGAGTCCCGGCCGCTCTGGCTGCGGGTGGACACCCAGGCGGCGAGCGCGATGACGACGATGCCGATGGCGAAGAGGAGCGTGACGCGGCGTGCGGTCATGGAAGCGGGTCCTTATTCGTTCGAGGCGGCCGGACGGCGGCGGCGAATCGCGGCGATGAGGAGCGCCGCGAGCGCGAAGAGGCCCGGCATCACGATGATGTCGATGATCTTGAGCTCCGTGCCCAGCCGGTCGATGTCGCTGACGAGGCCGGCCTGCACCGCGCGCAGCTGCTTGCGGATCTGCAGCTTCTCGGCCTCGAAATGCTCGATCTCCTGCTGCTGCTCGGGCGTCAGGATCAGCGCGGACTTGTCGTTGCGCTTCGATTGCAGCAGCGTCAATTGCTGCTCGGTCTGCTGCAGCTCCTGCTGCAGTTGCGCTTCCTGCGCGTGGAAGCGGGCGTCGGCCACGCGGCGGAGGGCCTCGACGCGCAGGAAGGGGCGTGTGAAGCCGGCACGGCCGCGCACACTGATGAGATCGGAGCTGCCGGCCAGGTTGTCGAGAGAGTTCAGCACCAGATCGCCGTTGCTCGCCCAGGCCTGGGCGATGTTCTGCCCGAAGAGATCCTCCTCGTGCACCCACAGATAGTTGGACAGCATGTCCGTATCGGCAAAGATCACCAGGCTCAGTGGCTTGACTGATGCTTTGAGGTCACGCTGCCCGGCGGGCAGGGTGACGCCTTTGGGCGGCCCGTCCGGGAAGGCCGTCTTCACCATCCCGCTGACGCGGGCGCCGAGCGTGTAGCGCCGGCCGGTGGGCTTGAAGCCATTCAACAGCGTGGCCGGATCGTACAGCGTGGCAAAGCGCTGCGCGGGCATCGGCTCCGCGTCGCTGCTCGAGCGCAGCAACGGCTCGAATCGGGTGGTAGCGCCCTTGGCCGCTGTCAGATAGCCCGCCGTCTCGAGGTTGATGTTGGAGAGCCCCGAGGTGATGACATCGCTCTGCGAGAGCGAGGAGCCGTCGAGACCGAGAATTCCGAGGTGCTCGACCGGCGGCTCGCCCTCGCGCATGGCGACGGTGAGCGCATGGCCGCGGTCGGCGACCACCTCGCCCGGATTGAAGCCGACGCCCCAGGCGCTCAGGAGCTTCTCCATGTGAGAGGCGCGGTCGGCCGTCATCGCCGCCATGGGGTTGCCCGCCGACTGATCCATTGCCGCATTCGGATCGACGAAAGCGAGAATGTGTCCGCCGCGCAGCGCGTACTGGTCGATCGCGAACTGCGTGGCGGGCGAGAGATTCTTCGGATCGACGAGCACGAGAACGCGCACGTCCCGGCCGATCGAGGTGGCGGTCGGCTGCAGCGTGCGCAGGTCGAACAGCTGCTGCGCCTGCGAGTAGATCGTCCACGGCTGGCGCATCTGTCCGCTCTGCGGGTCGTAGCCGCCCGTCATGGGCAGGGTCGAGAGCCAGGCGACCACGGGCTTTGCCGGATGCGCGAGCTGATAGATCAGCTTCGCGACGTCATATTCCAGGAAACGCTGCTTGCTCGGGTCGAAGAAGGGGATCGCCTGCTGGCCGTTGGTGGAGTTTGTTCCGGCGAGGCCGAAGTAGAACTTGGCGCCGGCATCGTTGATGGCCGTGCCGGTGACCCCGAGCTCGGCGGCCCGGTCCTCCTCGACGGAGAACGGCTTGGGGTCGATGACGTGCAGGTGGATCATGCCGCTCGAGCGCTGCGCCAGCTCCTCGAGGAAGTCGTGCACCCGCTGGCCGTAGGGGCTGATCTGCGGGATCGACTGCGCGGCGTCCGCCGAGTAGAAGAAATAGAGATCGATGGGCTCCTTGATGCCCTGCAGGATGCGGTCCGTGCCGGGTGAGACGGTGTAGAGGCGGTTCTGGGTGAGATCGAGCTGCCAGCCGGCGAGCGAGTAGTTGAAGACGATCGTCAGGCCGATGAAGGTGAGCGCCAGCGCCGCTACCGCGCTCCAGCCGAGTGTCGAGCGTTTCGTCATGAGGCGCTCCTAATCCGCTTTGCGCAGGTCGAGGGCGACCGCGGTGGTGAAGAGAAAGAAGCCGATCAGCATCGCGAAGTAGAGCAGGTCGCGCGCCTCGAGCACGCCCTTGGCGATCGACTCGAAATGGCTGAGGAATGAGAGCGAGGCGATCGCGCCCACGAGCGCCTGCGGCGCCCAGCTCTGGAACGCATTCACCACGATGGGATAGCCGGCGAGGAGGAACGCGAAGCAGACCGCGACTCCGAGAATGAAGGCCACTACCTGGTTGCGCGTCAGCGCCGACATGCAGGAGCCCACGGCGAGGAAGCCGCCGGCGAGAAGCAGACTCCCGAGGTACGCGGCGAAGATGGTGCCGTTGTCGGGCTTGCCGAGATAGTTGACCGTGATCCAGATCGGGAAGGTGAGGGCCAGGGCGAGCGCGACGAAGATCCATGCCGCGAAGTACTTGCCGAGCACCGCCTCCCAGAGCTTCACGGGCTGGGTCATCAACAGCTCGATGCTGCCGGACTTGCGCTCCTCGGCCCAGAGCTTCATGGAGATCGCCGGAATGAGGAACAGATAGAGCCACGGGTGGAAGGCGAAGAACGGCTGCAGGTCCGCCTGCCCGCGCTCGTAGAAGCCGCCGATATAGAACGTGAAGGCATTGGCCAGCACGAGGAAGATCAGGATGAACACATAGGCGAGCGGTGTCGCGAAATAGCTCGCGAGCTCGCGGCGCAGAATGATGCCCACGTTGCGCATGGCGCCCCCTCCGGAGTCGTTATGCAGTGATGGAGCGGAAGACTTCGTCGAGTCGTCCGGATTCGAGATGCAGCTCTTTCAGCGCCAGCCCCTTGCTGCTCGCCAGCTCCGAGACGGCCGTCAGTATCGCCGCGCCCGAGCGAGGCAGCGCGGTGATGCGCACATCGCGCTCGCTGACCTCCACGTCCGCCACCGACGGCAGCGCGGCCAGCGCGGTGCGTGCCGCGGCCAGCTGCTCCGGTCTCTCGAGCTGCAGCGATACCGCGTTGTAATAACGCGACCGGGCCGCGAGCTTCAGCGGCGTGTCGTCGGCCACGATGCGTCCGCGCGCGATGATGATCGCGCGGCTGCACACGGCGTCGACCTCTTCGAGTATGTGCGTGGAGATGACGATGATCTTGTCGCGCGCCATCTCGTTGATGAGCGTGCGCACTTCGAATTTCTGGTTGGGATCGAGGCCGTCGGTGGGCTCATCGAGGATGAGCACCGGCGGGTCATGGATGAGGGCTTGCGCCAGGCCCACGCGGCGGCGAAAGCCCTTCGAGAGAGTCTCGATCGACTGCTCGAGGACCGAGGCGAGCTGCAACCGCTCGGTGACGTAGTTGAGGCGCGCGCGCCGGCGGGAGCCTTCGAGGCGGCGCAGATCGGCGATGAATTCCAGGAAGCGGCGCACCCGCATCTCACCGTAGCTCGGCGCGCCTTCCGGCAGATAGCCGATCCGCTCCTTGGCGGCGAGCGGCTCCGCCTCGACGTCGTGACCACAGATGCTGGCCTTGCCCGCCGTCGGTGTGACGAAGCCGGCCAGCATGCGCATGGTCGTCGTCTTGCCCGCCCCGTTGGGTCCCAGGAAGCCGAGCACTTCGCCCGGACGGACCTCGAAAGTGACGTCCTGCACGGCCGTCACCGTCTCGTAGCGCTTGCTCAAGTGCTCGGTTTTTATCATGGGATCGGCTACCTCCGAGGTTGCGGTAGATGCAGGCAATCGCAAAAAGTTCCGTTCAGGCCGGACGCCAGCCGCCGCCGCTGCCGCCGCGACCCGTGCGCAGGCGCCAATAGAGCAGCACGAGCGCGCCGCCGAGCATGCCGCCCAGGTGCGCGAAGTGCGCGACGCTCGCCTGAGTGCCGGTCACGCCGAAGAAGAGCTCGAGCACGCCGTAAAGCGTGACGAAGAGCCATGCCGGCATGGGAATGGGCGGCAGCAGCAGCAGGAGCCGCGCGCGGGGAAAGAGCACCGCGAATGCGAGCAGAATGCCGAAAATACCTCCGGAGGCGCCGAGGGTCGGCTCCCCGGTCCCCGCGGCGTACTCCACCGCGAGCTGGGTCGCGCCCGCGGCGATCACACACACGAAGTAGTACCCGAGGAAGCGCCGCCCGCCCCAGTGCTGCTCGAGCGCCGGGCCGAACATGTACAGCGCGAACATGTTGAAGAAGATGTGCAGTATGTTGCCGGGATCATGCAGGAAGGCGTACGTGACGAGCTGCCACGGACGGAAGAGCCCCTCCGACGCCGCCAGCGGCCAGAGCGCGAAGTGCACCAGGATGGACTGCCTCGCCGCCTTCTCGAGAAGGTACACGAGAATGTTGACGAGGATGATGGCCCGCGTGGCCGGGGTGAGCTTCGGGAACATCGGCGCAGTCTACGCGCCGATCCGCCGCTGCAGGAACACCAGATCGAGCCACCGGTCGAATTTGTACCCGACTTCGCGCAGACAGCCCGTCTGCTCGAAGCCGAGCCGCTCATGAAAGCGAATCGAGGCCGTATTGGCAGCGTCGACCCCCGCGATCATCATGTGCTTGCCCAGGGAAGCGGCACGGGGGAACAGTGCCTGGAGCAGCTGCGTACCGACGCCGCCGCCGCGACGGCCGGCCCGCACGTGCACGCTATGTTCCACCGTGAACCGATAGCCCGGCCACGCTCTGAAATCCCCGAACGTGGCAAACCCGATCACGCCAGATGCGTCCGCCGCGACCAGCACCGGATAGCCCGAGGCGACCCGTGCGCGCCACCATTGCCGGCGGTCTTCCAGTGTTACGGGTGTCGAGGAGTAGACCGCGGTCGAGGTGGCGATGACCTCGTTGTAGATGGCGACGACGCCGGCCAGGTCGTCTTCCGCGGCATCGCGCAGCTGCATGTCGGCCCGGCTCCCCTGATCAGCGCGAGGGGGCGAGTTGGCTGCCGAGGCGCTCGGCCGCTGCCCTGAGGAGCGGCAGGCCCTTGTCGAGGAGCTCTCGCCGCGTGACCCGCGAAGCCTGGGTGCTCACGTTCATCGCCGCCACCGTGGCGCCGACGACATTCTTCACCGGCACGGCGATCGAGCGCAGGCCGATCTCGAGCTCCTGATCGTTCACGGCAAATCCTTCGGTGCGCACTTCGGCCAGGATTTCCTCGACGCGCCCGCGTGAGGTCACAGTGAAGCGGGTGTGGGCCGCCAGCTCGGCCTTGGACAGCTCTTGCTGCGCCTGCTCCGGCGGCATTCCGGCAAGAAGCACGCGTCCGAGAGCAGTGCAGTAGGCAGGAAGACGGCTACCGACGCCAAGCGTGACGGCCACAATACGTCGCGTGGCCGCACGTGCGACATACACCACCGCGCCGTCATCCAGGACAGCAACCGACGAGGCTTCTCCGAGCTGCTCGCTCAGCTCCTCCAGAACCGGCTGGGCGGCGAGGGGGAGCGGCGCAGTGGAGAGGTAGGCGTAGCCCAGATTGAGGATTCTCGGCTGCAGGCTGTAGGTGCGGCCGTCGGTCGCCGCGTAGCCGAGCTCTCGCAGGGTATAGAGGCAGCGGCGCACTACCGCGCGCGTGAGGCCGGTGGCGCGGCTGACATCGGCGATGGTGAGCCGCCGGTCGACGCCCGAGAACGCGCGGATGACGTGCAGTCCCCGCGCCAGCGAAGTCATGAAATCCGGGTCGCCGCCGCGGAAGAGGGTGTTCTGTGGATCGCCGGCTGCGGCCGTGCTCGGCGCGATAAACGAACCCGGGCTCTTGGGAGGCGCTTTCGAATGCAACACGGCCTATGTGAACGATCCGCAGCTACCGGTACGATAATCGTACCTTCTGTGGCGCGGCGTGTCATCCGTCGGCGCCCCTGAGCGGCACGACATGTGAGAATGACCGCGGCCCCGGTGAACTCGAGGTTTGCCGGACCCTTCCCCATACGCAGACGGATTCAGGGCATGAAAATCGCGGTTCTCTTTGGCGGTACCAGCGAGGAGCGGGACGTATCGATTGCGAGCGCCGCGCAGGTCATTCCGGCACTGCGCGGCCTCGGGCACGAAGTGATCCCGGTCGATACCGCGACCGGCAGGCTCTCGGGCCCGTCGGAGCAGCGGCTGCTCACGAGCGGCGTCGGCCCGCAGCCCCCTTCGGGCTCGGCTCTCGCCGGCATGAGACGGGGCGCGCCGGTGCTGGCGGCGCAGACTGCGGACATGCGGGACGTCGATGTGGTCTTTCTCGCGCTGCACGGCGGCGCGGGAGAGGACGGCCGCATCCAGGCGGTGCTCGACCTGGCGGGGCTTCCTTACACCGGCAGCAACCACATCGCCAGCGCGACCGCGATGGACAAGGATCTCTCGAAACGGCTCTTCCGCGCCGCGGGTGTCCCGACGGCGGATTGGAGGATGGCGCCCGTCACCGCCGAGGAGATTGCCGGCACGCTCGGCTGGCCGGTCGTCGTGAAGCCCAACAAACAGGGCTCCACCGTGGGGCTGACTGTCGTGCGCGGACCCGAGGGGCTCCCCGCCGCCCTCTCGCTCGCGCGGCGTCACGACGATGAGGTGATGATAGAGCGCTTCATTCCGGGGCGCGAGCTGACCGTCGGCGTGCTGGAGGGACGGGCGCTGCCCGTCGGGGAGATCATCGTGCCAGGCGAGGTGTTCGACTATCAGGCGAAGTACCAGGCCGGCGGCGCGCGGGAGATCTTTCCCGCGGACCTCCCTGCTGAAACCGCTGCGCGCGTCCAGGATCTGGCGGTGCGGGCGCACGCGGCGCTCAAGCTCGGCGCCTACAGCCGGATCGACTTTCGGATGGATCCGCAGGGCGGGGTATGGTGTCTCGAAGCCAACTCACTCCCCGGCATGACGGCTGCGAGCCTCTTGCCGCAGGCCGCCCGGGCGGCGGGAATCGGGTTCTCCGACCTGGTCGAGCGCATCTGCAAGGCGGCTGTTCGTTAACTCGAGGCGGCCCGCTTCCCGTCCCGGGCGAAGTCCGCGAGCAGCCCCTGCAGGGTGTCGGGATCGACCGGCTTGGTCAGGTGATGGTCGAAACCGGCGGCGCGCGAGCGCTCCCGGTCCTCCCGCTGTCCCCATCCGGTAACGGCGATGAGCAGGGCGTCGCGGCCCCAGTCCTCCGCGCGAATGTGCCGGGCCACCTCGTAGCCGCTCATGCCGGGCATGCCGATGTCGAGCACCAGCGCGTTCGGCCGCTCGCGCCGCGCGAGCGCCAGCGCCTCGCGGCCCCCGTGACAGACATGCAGCTCGTATCCGGACATCTGCAACAGCAGGGCGAGGCTGTCCGCGGCGTCGCGGTTGTCATCGACGATGAGCACGGAGCATCGCGGCTCGGCAACTTCGCTGCCCATCGCAAGCTGCGCGTCGGAGCGCGCCCCGCGATGCACCACGGCGGCGGCCGGTAAACGAATCGTGAAGGTGCTTCCCTGTCCGACGCCCGCGCTGTGCGCCTCGACGGTTCCCCCGTGCAGCACGACGAGTCCTCTCACGAGCGCCAATCCGATGCCGAGACCGCCTTCCGAGCGGTCGATCGCCGAGTCCACCTGCGAGAACATCTCGAACACTTCCGGGATGTCCTCGGCGCTCAAGCCTATGCCGGTATCCCTTACCGAGAGGGTCAGCTCATCGGCTGCGAGTGTCGCGGTGAGCGTGATGCGACCGCCGGGATCGGAATACTTGGCGGCGTTGGTCAAGAGGTTGGCGAGCGCCTGCGAGAGGCGCAGCGGATCGACCATGAGCTCGATTGGCTCATCGGGTAGCAAAGTTTCGAGCACGTGTCGTTTGGCATCGATCAACGGACGTGCAGTCTCGACGGCGGATCCAACCAGGGAGGCTAGATCGATGTAGTCCTTCTTGAGCTCCAGGCGTCCACGGGTGATGCGCGAGACATCCAGAAGATCGTCGAGCAGCAGAGCCATGCGCTGCACCTGGCGCGAGATCACGTCGCGTCCCCATTGCCGGCGGCGCTCGTCGGCCGCCGGCAGCTCGAGCAGCTTCACGGCGTTGCGTATCGGCGCCAGGGGATTTCGCAGCTCGTGCGCCAGAGTCGCCAGGAACTCGTCCTTGCGCCGATCCGCCCGCCGCAGCGCTTCCATGGTGGCTTCCAGGCGCACGTGGGCTAGAGCCCGTTCCGCCTCGGCGGCCTCGCGGACCTTGACCTCCTCCTGCAGCGCCGCATTCGAGCGCATGAGCGCGTCGGTCCGCGATTGCACCTCATCGAGCATGCCGTTGAATGCTTCGACCAGCAGGCCGATCTCGTCGCTCGGGCTCTCCCGCACCCGCAGCGAGTAATCCTTGCCGCGGACCACCTGGCGCGCGACTTCCGCGATGGCGCCGAGCGGCCGAGTGATGCCGCGCTGCAGTGAGCTCGAGAGCACGAGCGCCAGCGCCAGGCTGAGCAGGCTTACTATTCCCGAGATCTCGACGTAACCGCGCACGCGGCTCATCACGTCGTATCGGGCTCTGAGATATACGGCGCCGAGCAGCTCACCGCCATGCTCGATCGGGTCCGCGAGCTCGAAATATTGTCCGAAGATGCGCGCCTGCTCCTGGCGCGAGACCGTGATGCGCGCCGGCGGGGCGGGCTCTCCGGGCCGGGTGTAGGCGGCGTAGAGTGTGCCGTTGGGCCGATAGAGGGCGGCTGTCTGGATCGCCGCGTTGGCTCGCAGCGCCTTGAGGTTCCGCATGGCCAGGTTGTGATCGTCGAACGCCAGCGCCGGCGCCGTGGCGAGGGCGATGACCCTGGCCTCCGCGTCGATCTCGTTGTTCCAGTCGTGCCGGTATACCGTGAGATCGCGCACCATCATGGCTATGCCGGCGAATATGAGCGCGGCCGCGGTGGTCACGAGAATCACCGTCATCAGTTTCCCGCGGACGCTGCGTCGCGCTCGGCCGAGCCGGCTCTGCAGCAGGCGGCCCGGCCGTGAGAGCGCTGACGAGGGTGGCGCTGCGCCGGTCGGCGGGTTCGCGCGTGGCTGGATCATTGCGATGCCAGCCGGGGTGAGCAGGAGATGCTCGATCCCGGTGTCCCGCCGGCGCAAGGCGCTTCGGATCCTATGGGGTGGCCCTCCACGTGCGTTGCGACGGACAGCAGGTCGGCGCTGATGGTCAGCCCCGAGCGCCGCGCCGCGGGAAGTGAGATCTCGAAGCGCACGTGATGATCGATCACCAGAAAGTTGATCGTGCTGCCGGCATCGAGGGCGCGTGGCTGGCTGGTGACGACCAGGACCGGCAGGCCCGCGACCCGCGCCAGCCGGTGCCTGAGCGTGCTCTCATCGCTTTCGCCGATATAGAGGATCTGCGCTTGGCCGAGATCATCGATGCTCGTGATGCGCCGGACCTGCGCGGGCCTGCCCTTCAGCTTCTTCTGCAGGAGCATTCGCTGCAGGTCGCCGGCAACGGCGTCGTCGTCGAGCACCGCGACCGTGAATACCGGCCGAGCGAGAGCGCTCGGCGGCCACTTCACGAAGCCCGCGAAGCGATAGAGGAACGCGGCCTCGACATCATCCTCCGGGTAGCTCTGAGCTGCCGCGACAGCGAAGCTGGAGCCGGCGACACCTGCGAAGAGCGCGACGGCCAGGGCGATCACGGCCCATGCGCAGGAGCTCCGGTGGAATGCGGCCATGGTCCAGCGCTACACGGCGGCCGGCGCCTCGCCGAGCGCCTCGGGCGCCTTCGCGACGGAGGTCACCTGCAAACTGCTCAGTTGCCGCAGCGACATCCGCGCGAGGTCCGCGGCGCCGGCGCTCACCGCCGATTCAGCCCCGCGAGCGGGACGGCAGCCGGCGAGGAATGCGGCGGCCAGCCCGGGGCAGACGGGCGCGTTGCGGCAGTGTGTGTCCGTGAGTCGATCCCCATGCCGTGCGCTGCCGCGCGAGCGCAGCGGCGCTTCGTGCCGCAAAGAATAGCCGGCCCGGCTCCGCAGTCCAAGAGGCCGGACGGGCGCGCGATCCCGATCAACTCGGAGGCGACAAGCTCGACGCTATTCCCTGCCAAATGATTTCCTTCAGAGTCCGCAGGCGCTCGCCCGCGAAATCCGGCCAGCCGAGCGTCCGCAGCATGATCGGCCGGGCGCGGCGCACCAGAGTGAGCTGCCCGACGATGACGACCGCGCGGATGGCGACCTCGGGCGCCGCCGCCGATCGCCCGAGGATGCGACTGACGATCTCCATGACGGTCGCCAGCAGGCGCCCGCCGATCTGTTGGAAGATTGCCTCGAAGGCGGCGCTGTGCTCGCCCTGCGCGCGCGCGAAGAAAAGCGCCCAGCTCTCCGGGCGCTCCGTGGCCAGGCCTTCGAGAAAGGGCTCGACGACGGCGCGCAGCAGCTCCAGGAGCTCGGCGCGCGTGAGGTCGTGCCGCCCGAGGGTGAGCCGCACGCGCTCCGCCGCCGGATCGAGTCTGGAGCGCACGTCCTCGGTGATGTATTGCGCGCAGGCCCGGTGCAGCCCCTCCTTGCCGCCGAAGTAGTACTGCAGGGCGGGCAGGCTCACCCCGGCGCGCCGTGCGATGGCGCGGGTCGAGGCGCGCTCGTAGCCGAGCTCCGCGAAGAGCTCGATCCCGGCTTCCAGCAGCCGTTGGCGCGTGTGCTCGCCGCGCGCATAGCCGCCGCCGGCCAAGTGGCGCCGCCGCCGCTCGCCAGCCCCCGGGGGCGAAGCACGCGGCTTGTGCGGCGCCGTGTAGCGGTTTCTCACGATCTCGCGATCACAATTTTCGGGCCATCCTGCGCAGCATCGGTGTTGGCGGGAATTCTATCACTTGACAGATATGTATCAAGCGATAGACAATTTGTGGAGGCGAGCGGTGTCGTCGGGAAAGGCAGGGCTCGAAGGTGCAGGACATGAAGAAGAGAATCATTCCCCTCGGCCTTCTGGTGCTTGCCGCCGTCGGCACTGCCTGGTGGCTCACGCACCGGCACACCGCCATTCAGGAGATCGTGCTTTACGGCAACGTCGACCTGCGGGAGGTCGATCTCGCCTTCAACGACAGTCAGAGGATCGCCAAGATTCTCGTGCAGGAGGGGGATCGCGTCCGCAAAGGGCAGGCGCTCGCGCTGCTCGACACCAGCCGCCTGACACCGCGGCTCGAGCAGGCCGAGGCGCGGGCCAGCTCGCAGGCAGCCGTCCTACAGCGGCTGCGCAACGGCAGCCGCCCGCAGGAGGTCGCCCAGGCCCGCGCCAATCTCGTGCTCGCGCAGGCGGATGCGCGGCAGGCTCGAGCCAACTACCTGCGCATCGAGCAGGTGTTTCAGAGCTCGAGCGGGCGCGCCGTCAGCCGCCAGGATCTCGACAATGCGAGGGCGCAGCGGGATGTCGCGCAGGCGAGGGTTGCCGTCAGCCGCGAAGCACTCGAGCTTGCCGTCATCGGCCCGCGCAAAGAGGACATCGCTCAGGCGGAGGCGATGCTCCAGGCCGACCGGGCCAACGTGGCGCTGCTCGAGCAGGAGCTCGCCGACGCCACCCTCAAAGCGCCCCTGGATGCCGTCGTCCGTTCCCGCATAGC
>JAGWPE010000370.1 GCA_028870635.1 Gammaproteobacteria bacterium
GAGCCGAATGCGGCGGGTGACGCGCGTCCCGAGGTCCGCCTCCCGGGGGAGTATTTCCGAGTAGGAGGGGACGAGGAGGACGTCGTCGAAGGTGAGGGCTTCTTCGAGGATTCGCATAGCTAATTCTACGCACTCGGGGCGGCGCGGTAAACCTCGTGCTAAGGTGGCCGGCCATGCCCGCCAGTCTCTTTCCAGGTCCCGAGCCAGACGCCGCTCCCGGCCGCAGCGTCTACACGGTCTCGCGCCTCAATAAGGAGGTGCGGGTACTGCTCGAGCGGGGCCTGGGGGTGGTCTGGGTGGAGGGCGAGCTCTCGAACTTCTCCCAGCCCTCCTCGGGGCACTGGTACTTCTCGCTGAAAGACCGCGAGAGCCAAGTGCGCTGCGCGATGTTCAGGCTGAAGAATGCGGCGCTGGGGTTTACGCCGAAGGCCGGCCAGCACGTGATCGCACGGGGACGCGTGAGTCTCTACGAGCCTCGCGGCGAGTATCAGCTCATCGTCGACACCATAGAGGAGGCCGGTCTCGGTGCGCTGCAGCGCGAGTTCGAGCGGCTGAAGGCGAAGCTTGCCGCCGAGGGCCTGTTCGCGAGCGAGCGCAAGCGCAGTCTGCCGCGCTTCCCGCTTCGAATCGCAGTGGTCACCTCTCCGACCGGCGCAGCGGTTCGCGACGTTCTGAACATTCTCGCGCGGCGCTTTCCGCCGGCCGCGGTATTGGTCTATCCGACCCCGGTGCAGGGCGCGGCCGCTGCGCCGGCAATCGTGCAGGCCTTGCAGGCGGCTTCCGCGCGGCTGGACTGCGACGTGCTGATTCTGGCGCGGGGCGGCGGCTCGCTGGAGGATCTGTGGGCTTTCAACGATGAGGGGGTGGCGAGGGCCATACGGGCGTGCGCCATTCCGGTGGTGACCGGGATCGGGCATGAGATCGACTTTACCATTGCCGACTTCGCGGCCGATGCGCGTGCGCCGACGCCGTCCGGAGCGGCGGAGCTCGTCGCACCGGACCGGGTTGCCTGCTTGGAGGCTCTGGCACGGATGGAGTCGCGAATGAGCGCGTGCATGCGGCGTGAGCTGCGTGTCGTATCGAGCCGCTTTGCGAGCGTCAACGCGCGCCTCAAGCAGGCGCATCCGGGCATGCGTTTGGTCCATCAAGCCCAGCGCCTCGACGATTTGGAGCAGCGGCTCGCCGGCGCCGCGCAGGCGGTGTTGCATACGCGCCGACACAGGCTGAACGAGGCATTCACCACGCTCCTTCAGCACTCCCCCGAGCGTCTCGCCCGTGAGTACCGCCGCCGGCACGAAGGTCTGGACTCGCGGCTGCGCCGTGCCATCAACGAGTATCTGTCGCGCCGCTCGCATCGGGTCGATCTGGCGCAGAGGACGCTTCAGACCGCCAGCCCGCTCGCCACGTTGGCGCGCGGCTTCGCCATCGTGACCCGCGCGGACGGCTCGCTGGTCACCGACGCGCGCTCGGCACCGGCAGGCGAGGAGATCGAAGCGCGTCTGGCCACCGGGCGCCTGCGGGCCCGCGTGACCGGCTCGCAAGATTCCTGACGGGGACGCTCTGTGCCGGGCGACATCGATTTCATGCGCCTCGCGCTCGAGCAGGCAAGCAGGGCGCGCGCGGC
>JAGWPE010000041.1 GCA_028870635.1 Gammaproteobacteria bacterium
AAGGTCAAGAAGGCCCTCTTCTACCCCGCGGCCGTGGTCGCGGTCGCTTTCCTCGTGACCATCATCCTGATGATTTTTGTGATCCCGGAATTCCAGAAGCTCTTCCAGGGCTTCGGCGCGAACCTTCCGGCCTTCACCCTGTTCGTGATCAAGATATCGGAGCTCGTGCAGCACCAGGGGATCTACCTGGCGGTCGTTGCCGGCGCTCTGCTCTGGACTTTCCTTTATTTCAAGAAGCGCTCCCGGAAGATGCGGGAGGTCCTCGATAGGATAACTCTGAAATTGCCCGTGATCGGGCCCATCATCAACAAGGCGGCCATTGCGCGCTACGCCCGCACGCTCTCGACCATGTTTGCCGCGGGCGTGCCGCTCGTGGAGGCGCTGGAGTCGGTGGCCGGCGCATGCGGCAACATCGTCTACGAGGACGCCGTCATGAAGATGAAGGATGAAGTCGCCACCGGCCAGCGGCTGCAGCGCGCGATGGAGGCAAGAGGCATCTTCCCCAACATGGTCGTACAGATGATCGCGGTCGGTGAAGAGTCCGGATCGCTCGATACCATGTCCGGCAAAGTCGCGACTTTCTACGAGGCCGAGGTCGACAACGCGGTGGATGCGATGTCGAGCCTGCTCGAGCCGCTCATCATGGTCGTGCTCGGCGTGCTGGTCGGCGGTCTCGTCATTGCGATGTACCTGCCGATCTTCAAGATGGGCCAGGTCATCTGATCCGACGGTCCTCATCGAACCTCGCGAAAACGCCGCGCTACGCGCGGCGTTTTCTTTGACAACCTGACTGAGGCACTCG
Source organism: Gammaproteobacteria bacterium (assembly GCA_028870635.1). Taxonomy (GTDB): domain Bacteria; phylum Pseudomonadota; class Gammaproteobacteria; order Steroidobacterales; family Steroidobacteraceae; genus 13-2-20CM-66-19. Next base: position 803 of record JAGWPE010000041.1, read on the forward strand.
TGATCGCCCTCCTCGCCTCCTCCCCCGCCCTGTTCGTCGGCTGCTGCCTGGTGCTCGGCCTGGTCATCGGCAGCTTCCTCAACGTGGTCATCCACCGCGTGCCCGTCATGATGGAGCGCCAGTGGCGCGAGCAGTGCGCGGAGCTCGAGCAGCCGGATCACGCCGCGACCCTGCCGGCGGCGGCGCCGGATGGGAAGGAGCGCTTCAACCTCGTCGTTCCCCGCTCCGCCTGCCCGGCCTGCAAGGCGCCCATAACGGCACTGCAGAACGTCCCGATCCTCAGCTACCTGTTCCTCCGCGGCCGCTGCGCCAGCTGCGGCATCCACATCAGCGTCCGCTACCCCATCGTCGAGGCCCTGACCGGCATCCTCTCCGCGGCGGTCGCGTGGAAGCTCGGCTTCGGCTGGCCGGCCGCAGCCGGCCTGGTCCTCACCTGGTTCCTGGTCGCGCTCGCATTCATCGACATCGATACCCAGCTGCTGCCCGACAGCCTCACGCTGCCGCTCCTCTGGCTGGGCCTTCTTCTCAGCCTCTTCGCCCCCGCCCCGGATCTCGCACCCGTCCCGGTGGACATGCGTTCCAGCATCATCGGGGCGATAGCAGGTTACCTCTGCCTCTGGACCGTCTATCATCTGTTCCGTCTGCTCACCGCCAAGGAAGGAATGGGGTACGGTGACTTCAAGCTCCTCGCGGCGCTCGGCGCCTGGCTCGGCTGGCGTATGCTGCTGCCGACGGTGCTGATCGCCGCGGCCGTCGGCGCCGTGGCGGGCATAGCGCTGCTGGCCGCGCGGGGGCAGAATCGCTCGACCCCCATCGCCTTCGGGCCGTTCCTCGCCGCCGCGGGCTGGCTGATGCTCATGTTCGGGCGGGAGCTGGTGACGGGCTATCTGGGTCTGTTTGGGAGATAAATGTGCCCATTCTTCTCGGCGCGTCCTCGCGCCGCTACGCGGGCGGGGTTCACGCTCCGTGAACCCCGTTGAACCCCGCGCGAAGCGCGTATACAGGGTCGGGCTGACCGGCGGCATCGCCAGCGGCAAATCCACGGTGGCGAAGTTTTTTGCCGCCCTGGCCGTGCCCATCATCGACACCGACCAGGTGGCCCGGGAGGTGGTGGAGCCCGGGCAGCCGCCGCTCGAGCGGCTGGTGGAGCGGTTCGGCCGCGCCATCCTGACGCCGGACGGGCACCTGGACCGGCCCAAGCTGCGGGAGATCGTCTTCTCCGATCCCAGGGCCCGGGCCGACCTCGAGGCCTTGACCCACCCGGCCATCGGCACCGCGGTGGAGGCTTGGTCGGCGGCTGCCGGCGGCCCCTACCAGATCCTCATCATCCCGCTGCTCGTCGAGAAGAATCTCACCTCGCAGGTCGACCGTGTGCTGGTGGTCGACTGCGACGAAGAGCTGCAGATAAGGCGGCTGCAGGCCAGAGACGGGTCCACGGTCGAGCAGGCGCGCGCCATCCTCAACGCGCAGACCTCGCGCACCGCGCGGCTCAAGTCGGCGCACGACGTCGTGCAAAACGATGGCGATCTGAGCGCGGTGCGCGATCAGGTGTCGGCGCTGCATACGCGCTATCTGCAGCTCGCCGGGCAATCGGGAGCCGCGGCCGGGGGCGCCGCGATCACCGCCAAGGCCGCGAAAGCGCGATTCTCGTGAGCTGGCATCTTGAAATTTAGAATCCTAATTTCTATATTTCAAGGTAATGCTTCGCCGCAGCCTCGAACCCAGACTCAAGGAGCTCGCCCGCCAGTTCCCGGCGATTCTCCTGCTCGGCCCCCGCCAATGCGGGAAGACGACGCTCGTCCGGCATTTCGTCGCTGCCAAGTACTTTGATCTCGAGCGCCCCTCCGACAGCCAGGTATTCGCGACCGATGTCGAGTACGCGCTGCAGCGGCTGCAAGGTCCGCTGATCCTCGATGAGGCGCAGGCGCTGCCCGAGCTCTTCCCCGTTCTGCGCTCGATCATCGACGACGCAAGGCGCAAGTCGGGTCAGTACTATCTCCTAGGCTCGGTAAGTCCGGTGCTGATGAAGAGCATCTCGGAAAGCCTCGCCGGGCGGATCGGAATCCTCGAGCTGACGCCATTCCTGTACGAGGAGGTTGCCGGCCGGCACGGCGCCAGCATCGAGACATTGTGGCTGCGCGGCGGCTATCCGGACGCGTTTCTCGCGACAAGCATGAAGAGCTGGCGGGACTGGCATGAATCCTACATCCGCACGTTCATCGAGCGGGACATAGCGCGTCATCAGCTCAGCCTCTCGGCGTCCGACATCCGGCGCCTCCTGACGATGCTCGCCCACCAGCACGGCGGACTGCTGAACCATTCCGATCTCGGCCGGTCCCTTGGTTGCAACTATCACACGGTACAGAGCGCCTTCGATCTTTTCGTCGGATATTTCATCGTCAGACGCCTGGAGCCTTATCACGCCAATCTCGGCAAGCGGCTCGTCAAAGCACCCAAGGTATACCTGCGCGACAGTGGCCTGTTACACCATCTGCTCGGCATCGCTACACCGGAGGGCCTGCTCACCTCGCCCGCGCGCGGCAACAGCTTCGAGGGGTTCATGATCCAGCAGATCGCGGCAGTGGAGGAGATACATCATCCAGGAAGCCGCTTCTACTTCTTCCGCACGCATGCCGGGGCCGAGATCGATCTGATCGTCGACCGGGGCACCGAGCGGGTCGGCATCGAATTCAAGGCAGGTGCCGCAGTCGAGCCGCGCGACTCAATGAGCTTGCGTCGCGGAATCGACGACGGGGTGATCCATCGAGGCGTCATCGCCTACCAGGGCTCGCGCCGCTTTGAAGCTCGAGAAGGCGTGTCCGTAATCCCGGCTGAGGTCGTACTGCAGGCCCCGCTCGACTGATCTCCGGCGAGGACGCGGCTGCAGGCGTTCTCCGCCCGTTTACGCCGGCCGCGGATGTCGAGCACAATAGCTCGTATGACGACCGACGCCCCTGAGGCCGCCGCGCCTCCGCAGTCCCAACCCGCCGCCCACGAGAGCGACGACCGCACGCTGGTCTTCGAGCAGCCGCTCAACGAGCGGATGCGCACGTTCCTCAGGCTGGATTTCCTCTACAGCCAGGCCCTTTACCACAACGAGATGGCGAGCCAGTGGGGCACGCGCGCGGCGGTGACGAGCCTGATCGACATCCTGGCCATCATCAGCCGCAGCGACGTGCGCTCGGAGGCGCTGAAGGAGCTGGAGCGCCAGCTCACCCTGCTCGGGGAATTCCAGTCGAAGCCCGGCGTCGATACGAACCGCCTGAAGAGCCTGATCGCGAACCTGACGCGGCTGCGCTCCGAGCTGCTCAATACCGGCATTGCCAGCCTGCAGCCGCTCAAGGACTCGGAGTTCCTGAACTCCATCAAGCACCGCAGCAGCATCCCGGGCGGCACGTGCGACTTCGACCTTCCCGACTACCTCTACTGGCTGTCGCAGCCGGACGAGATCCGGGTGAGGGCCTTCAATCAGTGGCTGACGCTGCTGCGTCCGCTCTGCGATGCGGTGTCGGAGCTCATCTGGCTGATCCGCCAGAACGGCCGCACCCGCCAGGAGACCGCCCAGGGCGGCAACTTCACCATTACCTTCGATCGCGAGAATCCCCTGCAGTTGCTGCGCATCGCGTTGCCGGCCTCGACGGGCCTCTACCCCGAGGTGAGCGGCAGCCACCACCGCTGCAATGTGCGCTTCCTCGCCTGGAAGGGCGTCTCGGAACGGCCCACACAGGCCGATTCGGACGTGAAATTCCTCCTGACCTGCTGCGCGTGATGGCCGTCCAGCGGGTCAAGTGCCCCACCTGCCAGCGCGAGATCGACTGGTCTCAATCCCCATTCCGGCCCTTCTGCAGCGAGCGCTGCAAGCTCATCGATCTCGGCGCATGGCTCACCGAGAAGCACGCCATCCCCGGTGAGCCGGCGCCGGGCGAGACGACAGGCGAGAACCCGGTGCGCCCCGACGAGTCCCCGCGTAAGCACTCCTGAGACGCACACGAGGCTGTGGAGGGGTTATGGCCCGGAATGATATACTTTATGGACTTAGGTATCTTATATGATGCCATATAGTATATGAAGACGACCCTCCATCCCATCCTCAAGGAGCTGGCTACCGCCAGGCGCGAGGCAAGGATCAGTCAACGCGCTCTGGGGAAGAAGATCGGACTCGCTCAGAGCCACGTCTCGAAGATCGAGCGAGGGTCCGTCGACCCGCAGCTCTCCAACCTTCTCGAGATCGCGCGCGCCCTCGGGCTCGAGTTGATGCTCGTTCCGAAGCGCCTGGTACCCGCAGTCCGAGCACTGACGCGCCCGGCCGTCCGCGACGGCGGAGTGGACCAAGTCCCTGCCTATAGATTGGACGAGACCGATGAGTGACATCACTGTCCTCGACGTCAAGCTCCACAGCCGGCTGATCGGCACGCTGACGCGACTGCCGGGAGACAGGGTGCTGTTTGCATTCACCGAGGAGTACGCGGCAGATAACCAGCGCGCAACGCTGAGCCTCTCCTTCCGCGACGTCATGGGCAATCTGATTCTCGATTCCACGCGGGCGCAGACCAGATTGCCATCCTTCTTCGCCAATCTGCTCCCGGAGGGGGCGCTGAGAGAATACCTGGCCTCGCGCGCAGGTGTGAAACCGGAACGGGAGTTCCTCCTGATCGCGGAGCTGGGCCGTGACCTTCCAGGCGCGCTCGAAATCGTGCCGTCGGCGGTTTCGGCGCGCCCCGATCGGGATGACGAAGGAACGAGAGCACAGACTGTTCCGGGCAAGCCGGACACCGTGCTTCATTTCTCGCTGGCGGGCGTTCAGCTCAAATTTTCTGCGGCCAGGGATGCAGCCGGCGGGCTCACGATTCCAGCACACGGCGTCGGCGGCTCCTGGATCGTGAAGCTGCCGTCCAGCCGGTTCATCGGCCTGCCGGAGAACGAGTTTGCGATGATGAGCCTCGCACGAGCTGTCGGTGTTGCGACACCCGAGCTCGCGCTGGTTCCTCTGCGGCGGATCTCCGGGCTGCCGCAGGAAGTCGTCTCAATGGGAGACCATGCCTACGCGATCAGAAGATTCGACAGGACAACAGCGGGCGGCCGGATTCACATCGAGGACTTCGCACAGGTGTTTGGTGTCTATCCCGAGCAGAAATACCAGCGGGCGAGCTATCGCAACATCGCGGAAGTCATCTGGAGCGAGGCTGGCGAGGCCGCAATCGCCGAGTTCGTGCGGCGGCTGGTCTTCAGCATGCTGATAGGGAACTCTGACATGCACCTGAAGAACTGGTCGCTCATCTATCCGGACGGGCGCCACGCGGCCCTCGCGCCCGCTTATGATTTTGTCAGCACGATCTCCTATCTACCGGACGACCGCTTGGCATTGACCTTCGTGGACTCGAAGGAATATCGGTCGATCACCCGGGAGCAATTCGATCGTTTCGCAACGAAGGCCCGCTTGCCGTCGAAGCTGACGCTGGACACCGTGGCCGAAACGGTTTCGCGTTTCGACAGAGCATGGCGGAATTCCGGGCCGACAGCAGTCGATAGCCGCACCCGCGCGGCCATCGAGCGGCATCTGGACGCGCTACCCCTGTGGAGAGAGCTGCGGTCCCGGCAAGGCTAAGGGCGCTCCCCCGGAACGCGTCCGCCCAGCCACTTTGCCGCGAACGCCAGCTCGTCGGCGGCGCGCTCCCGCCTGGCCGATGGCGGCTCAGCGGCCCCCTGCTCGCGATCGACCCGGATCAGGATGGGACGGCCGCAGATCTGCTCGGCCTGCAGGGCAGCGGCGAGCTCATAGCCCTGCCAGGGCCGGATGGTGCCGCCGCGCTCGGCGGTCGTGATGAGCGTCGGCGGAAAGCAATTGCCCGAGGCGATCCGCAGATACTGCGGCCAGGTGCCGGTCGGCAGCGCAGCGCCGAAGAAGTCGGGGCGCAGCGCCACGGCGGCGCCTGCCATCAACCCGCCGAAGCCGCGGCCATGGATGCCGAGCCGCGCCCGGCGGGTGTAGCCGTCATCGATGAGCGCCTGGCCGGCCGCGAACAGGTCGCTGAGCGCGATGGACCTGTCGGGCTGCGGCGCGGCGCCTTGGGGAGCAGGGATCGGGGCGAGCGCGTTGCGCACCTGCGCACGCGCATAGACGCCGCCCATTTCCAACCAGACCAACACGAAAGGCTCGAGCAGCGGACCCTGCGGCTTGCCGGTCGCCCGGTAAACGGTGAGCAGCGCCGGCCGGTTGCCGTCGCGCGGTAAATCGCGCCGGTGCGCAATCTCGATCGGCAGCCGGGCGCCGTCGGGACTGAGATAAAAGGCGCGCTCCACGACGACATCGCTGCCGGCGCCGGAACCCCCTGCACCCTGGAGCTGCTCGAGGCGCCTCTCGATCCAGGCGCGGTGCGGCACGGCCGCAAGCGCCTTCGCCGTAGCCCGGTTCTCGGCGAGGATCCAATGCGCCGTCCGGCTCGAGTGGACGCTCTCTAGCCAGCCGTAGGGATTCGGGGGGACACGCGCGCCGGGCGGCCTCACCTGCGCCACGAACGGATTCATGCGCGGCGCGGACGGATTGGGATTGGCGCCCACCCCAATCTGCGTGGCCGTCGGCTGCGGCACATCCAGCCGCCGCCCGGACGGCACCGGGGTCGGCTCGCCCACCCTGACACCCGCGCAGCCGGCGAGCAGCCCCGCCAGCGCCGCCGCGAGGCAGATCCGGCGCAGTCGCCTGTCTCTAACCATGGCCCACTCCGATCTTTCGTGCCGCACCGAATGCTACAAGAATAAGCTCTCGCGGTATCGCCCGCGTCAGCACCGATATGGCCAGGTACAACGCACCGCCCGCGGCGATCGCCAACGGCCATGGAGCACCGCAGGCGGCCAGGTACTTCATCGTCAACACGCCGAGCGCGCCCGCGACCACCGCCTTGGCGGGATTGGCCAGCGAGGGAAGCCGCTGTCCGGCCTGCCGCAGCGCAACGACCATCGCGATCAGCGCACTGGCCTCGGCAATGACCGTCCCGGCGGCGGCGCCGAGCAGCGAAAACCTCGGGATGAGCGCGAAGTAGGCGGCGAACGCGCAAGCGCATGCCACCGCATCGGCGACGAGCACCAGCCGCGGCCGGTCGCATGCAACCAGGGTGAACCGCAGGACATGAGTGAGGCCTGCCAGCGCCACGGCGAATGAGATCACGACCAGCGCCGGCGCGCCTGCGGCAAAGCGCTCCCCGGAGACGAGCGCGAGCAGTTGGGCGGCGAACGGCGCGAGCGCGATGACGACACCGACTCCGTACACCGCCGCCGCGTCCAGCGTGCTGCCGAGCTGCCGGGAGAACTCCTCGCGGTCTCTCGCCGCGCTCGCCGTCAGCGCCGGCATCATCAGTCCCGCGAGGATGTAAGGAACCGAAGTCGTGATCTCGAAGAGCTTCGATGGCACGCCGTAGAGGCCTACCGCGGTCGCGGGCTGCAAGAGGGACAGCAGCAGCGAATCCCCCCGCAACATCGCCATCCCGAGGATCTGCGAGCCGGCGAGCGGCAGTCCGGCGACCAGGTACTGCCGCCACAGCGGCAGATCGAAGCTCACCCGGAACGGCACCAGCCGCCGCACCAGCCTGATGGAAATGCCCAATGCCACCGCGGCACCCAACAGGGTCGCGCCGAGCATGGGCAGCGCCCCAACATGGGTGAGCGCCAGTGCGGCTACCGCCGCCAGCGTGACCACGGCGCCGGTGACCTCCGCGACGGCATTGCGCGCCTGCTTGAGAACGCTCTGGAACGCGGCGATGAGGAAGTCGCTGGTCTGCAGACAGGTGTAGACCGCCGCCCCGATCAGCGTGCCCCACTTCACGCGCGGATCGTATGGAGTCAGCCAGGCGAATCCCGCGGCGGCGAGCAGAACGCCCCCGGTGCTGACCACCCGCAACGGCAGGGCATTGCCGAGCACCCGGCCCGCATTGGCGCCGGCCCGCGACATCTCCCGCAGGGTCACCATGTAGAGTCCGGAGTCGGCGAGCACCGCGGCAAAAGCGCAGTAGGTCAGGACCGTCCGGTAGTAGCCGAACTCCGTGGGCCCGAGGTGGCGTGTCAGCGCGACGACGGTCAGCAGGCCCACCACGGCCATGGCCGCCTTGCCGGTGATGACGGCGGCCATGTTCGCCGCCAAGGCTCGCAGCCGGCTCATGCTTCGGCAGCCTATCGGACTTGCGCTGTACAGGCTATGGCACTGCACAGCCGGCAAAAGTCGCGCTTTTCGCCGGCGACAACGGAGCCGATGTCCGACAAACGCGCAGGAGCGCGTTTGGACGACCGAAGGTCGGCCCGAAGGGCACCGTCCAGGGAGGGGTAGGCGCAAAAACGGCCGCAGGCCAGTTTTCCCAATGGACCAGGCACGGTAATTGCGAGCTTCAGCCGAGGCAGAGCGTCCGAGGCGCTGGAGCGGCCCGGGCGACCCCCATCGAAAAGAGCAATCGAGTACTTGCTGGGCACCACGGGTAGCATCGCATGAAAGTAGGCATTCTCGCAGGCGGCGTCGGCTCCAGGCTCGCAGAGGAGACCGTAGTGCGGCCGAAGCCCATGATCGAGATCGGCGGCCGGCCGATCCTCTGGCACATCATGATGCATTACTCGACCTACGGCTTTAAGGAGTTCGTGGTCGCCCTCGGCTACAAGGGCGAGTGCATCAAGCGCTACATGGCCGACTACTGCTCTCTCGCGCCCGACCTGCGGGTGTCGCTCAAGACCGGCAGGGTGGAGCGGCGCGGCAACGGCGAGCACGGTCCCGAGGATTGGGTCGTCGATCTCATCGACACCGGGCAGAAGACCAACACCGGGGGACGCATCAAGCGGCTCAGCTCCCATCTCGGCGATGGTACCTTCATGCTGACATGGGGGGACGGCGTTTCCAACGTAAACCTGGCGGACCTGCTGAAGTTCCACCGGCGCCATGGCCGCATCGCCACCGTGACGGCGGTGCGTCCGCCCGCGCGGTTCGGGCGCCTGGAGCTCGATGGCGAGCGCGTGGCGCGCTTCGACGAGAAGCCGCTCTCCGGGGAAGCCTGGATCAACGGCGCCTTCTTCGTGCTCGAGCCGCGAGTGTTCGATTACATCGAGGGCGATGACACGCTGTTCGAGCGCGAGCCCTTGGAGGGCCTGGCGCGCGACGGGCAGCTCATGGCCTATCAGCACGACGGCTTCTGGCAATGCATGGACACCATGCGCGACAAGGTCCGCCTCGAGGGGCTGTGGGCCAGCGGCGATGCTCCCTGGAAGATCTGGAATTAATCAGTAGCGAGGTCACGTAAACAACCCGCGACTGAAGTCGCAGGCTTTATTGTAGAACATGGACCTCTCGACCCACATTCGCAACATCAGGCGTGTTTACAGCCGCCCTTGGCAGGACGGCCGTCCCGCCAATCCGAGCAAGGTTTCGACTTGCATTCAAGTCGGCATGCGCCCGAAGACCACACTGCTCGCACACGAAACGATGCCGCGCGCGCCGACCCAGGCCGCCGCAGCCGGAGCAGGTGCGGCTGCTGTACGCCGGATCGACATAGACGACCTCGATGCCGTGGGCGTGAGCCTTGTACTCGACGAAGCCCTGCAACTGGCGGAATGCCCAACGGTGCAGGCGCCCGCGCATGCGCTTGCCTGCTTTGATCCGATCGCGGATGTGCGTCAGATCCTCCATCGTGATGCGGGCGATGCCGTGCTCGATTGCTTCGGCCAAGATGGCCTTGCTCGTTTCGTGATTGATCTGCTTCACACGCCGCATCTCCTTGCCAGAGATCTTCCGCAGCAACTGTCGTGCGCTCTGGGAACCGTTGGACTGGAGACGTCGGCGCAGGGCAAGGTATCTGTCGCGCCGATGGCGCAATGCCTCTCCACCCCAGAGCTTGCCCGTGCTGGCGGCGGCGAGATTGTTTTCCCCCACATCCAGGCCCATTACCGGGCCCGATGCGAGCGCTTTCGCATCGTCCGATTCGACGACGAGGTTGAAATACCACTGCCCTTTGCGGCAGAGAAGCTCGGCTTCCTTTGGCGTGCCGGATTCGAGAATGCGCCGCTGATGCTCGCCTTTGCGCAAAGACACGCTGACGCGCCCGCCCAGGGTGTAAAGCGAAATGATCTCGTCCTTGAGCGAGTAGGTGCGCTTATCGAAATGGACGCTGGCGCGATCGAACCGGATCGAGGGTACAGGGGTATCCTTGCAGATCCGTCCAAGCTGCCTCTGCGCCTTGTAGGCCTTGCAGACGGTGTAGATGGCGTTGCAGACCATCTGCGAGCCGAGCGGGGTCTCAGCGCGAAGCCGGTCATAGGCGCGGTTGTGCAGGCTCACCCGGTTCCACAGCCGATGCTCCTGCACCAGTGGCACCAAGCGGTTGCAGGCATCCGCGTAGGCCGCCTGCAGCGCAGCGAGCGCTGCGGCTTGATGGGCGGTCACGCCCAACTTGATCGAGGCCGTGCGCATCATGATTCAGCGCCGGGCGGTGACATGCGCGCAGCGCTCGAGGTAGCGGCGGATGGTCTCGGCGCTGACATTGCCTGCCGTGCCCACATAGTAGGACGGCGACCACAGGTGTCCGCCCCAAAGCCACTTCTTGAGCACCGGGAAGGACTGATAGATGCAATTGTGCTCGGCAACGGCTTCGACCATTTGCCACATTTTATACTGGATATCCATCCAGTTCAAGCGGACGCAATTCCTCCCCCGACTGAAGTCGGCTTCCTTGCGAGGGAACTATGAAACGCATGCGAGTATTGCTGACCGGCCACGACGGCTACATCGGCCACGTGCTGCTGCCGATGCTGCTCGAGCGCGGGCACCACGTGACGGGACTCGACAGCTTCCTCTATGAGGACTGCGGGTTCGCCGCCGAAGAGGTGTCGCCGAGCGCGGTGGTGCGCAAGGATGTCCGCGAGGTCGAGCTGGAGGATCTGCGCGGGCTCGATGCCGTGCTGCACCTCGCCGGCATCTCCAACGATCCGCTGGGCGACCTGCAGCCCGCCGCCACCTACGCGATCAACCACGAGGCGTCGGTGCGCCTCGCGCGGCTCGCGAAAGAGGCAGGCGTGCCCCGCTATGTCTTCTCCTCCTCCTGCAGCAACTACGGCGCCGCGGGGGACGCATTCCTCAACGAGAGCGCGGGCTTCAACCCGGTGACGCCATATGCGCAAAGCAAGGTATGGGTGGAGCGGGATGTGGCGAAGCTGGCGGACGACTCGTTCAGCCCCACTTTCCTGCGAAGCGCCACGGCGTTCGGAGTCTCGTCCCGGTTGCGCGGCGATCTCGTGGTCAACAACCTGGTGGGATACGCCTACACGACCGGCGATGTGCTCATCAAGAGCGATGGCATGCCGTGGCGCCCGCTGGTGCACATCGAAGACATCGCGAGAGCTTTCGTCGCCGTTCTCGAGGCGCCGCGCGACCTCGTCCACAACGAGGCATTCAATGTAGGGACCACTGCCGAGAATTACCGCGTCCGCGAGGTTGCCGAAATGGTCGCGCAGATCGTGCCGGGCTCGAAGGTCACGTTCGCGGGCGATGCCAGTCCCGACGCCCGCAACTATCGCGTGGACTGCGAGAAGATCCGCTCGCGCCTCCCGGATTTTGCGCCCCGCTGGACGGTGCGCAAGGGGATCGAGCAGGTGTATGGGGCATTCTGCCATCACGGCACCAGTACGGAGGAATTCCTGAGCTCGCAGTTCATTCGGCTGAAGCGCATCCGCGAGCTGCAGACGGCCGGCGCGCTCGATGAGATGCTGCGATGGCGGGTCACGGCGCGCCCGGCCTCGGCACCGCAGTACTCCGCGGCATGACCGGCTCGGCCGGCACGACCCGCTGCCGCAGCTGCGGGGGGCAGGATCTCGCGGTCTTCCTGTCGCTCGGCGACATGCCGCTGTCGGACGGGCTGCTGGCGCCCGGCGATCTGGAGCGGCAGGAGCCGCGCTATCCGCTGGATGTGGCCTTCTGCCCGGACTGCGCGCTGGTGCAGATCCTCGAGACGGTGCCGCCCGAAGAGCTCTTCGGCGCCGACTATCCTTACTTCTCCTCGTTCACCGACGCACTGCTGAAGCACTCGGCGGCGAACGTCGAGGCCCGGGTGGCGGAGCGGCATCTCGACGGCGACTCCCTCGTGGTGGAGCTGGCGAGCAACGACGGCTACCTCCTGCAGTACTATCGGACCCGGGGCATCCCGGTGCTCGGCATCGATCCGGCGCCGGGCCCGGTCGCAGCGGCGCGCGCGCGCGGCGTAGAGACCCTGCAGGCGTTTTTCGGCCGTGACCTGGCGATGCGGCTGGCCGCGGACGGACGTCGCGCCGATGTCATCCATGCCAACAACGTGCTGGCACACGTCGCCGACACGAACGGCTTCGTCGCCGGCATCGCGACGCTGCTCGAGGAGGACGGGGTGGCGGTCATAGAGGTGCCGTACGTGAAGGAGCTGATCGAGCATGGTGAGTTCGACACCATCTATCACGAGCATCTTTGTTATTTCTCGGTCACGGCGCTGGCGCGCCTCTTCGAGCGGCACGGGCTCGCGCTGAATCGCGTGGAGCCGCTCGCAATACACGGCGGCTCGCTGCGGCTTTTCGTGGGCAGGCAGGCGGCGCGGGCGGAAAGCTCGGTCGCGCAGTATCTGGACAACGAGCGGCAGGCGGGGATGGATCGCCTCGAGTACTACGCGGGATTCTCGGCGAAAGTCGGCCGGATCCGCAGCGAGCTCGCAGCGCTTCTTGCCAGGCTGAAGCGCCAGGGCGCGCGCATCGCGGGGTACGGAGCGGCGGCGAAGGGGACCATCCTCCTCAATTTTGCGGGTGTCGGGCGCGAGATGTTGGAGTTCGTGGTGGACCGGAACGTGCACAAGCAGGGTCGGTACATTCCGGGGGTGCGGCTGCCGATCGTGCCGCCCGCGCGGATTCTCGAGGAGCAGCCGGATTACGTGCTCATTCTGCCCTGGAACTTCAAGGAGGAGATCATGGAGCAGCAGGCCGAGTTTCGGCGGCGGGGCGGACGGTTCATCGTTCCAGTTCCCGAGCCGGTCATCATCTAACTGGAGCTTCCGACATGCAGCAAGATTCGGGGCACGGGCACTCACTTGCCAGGAGATACGCCCTCAATCCAATGCCGCGCGAGCGCCCGCCCGCTTGCATGGCGTGCGGAGGGGCGGACATTCAGACCTTCTATCGGGTGAAGGACGTGCCGGCGCACAGTTGCCTCATGTTGTCTTCGCGGGAGGCGGCGCTGGCCTTTCCGCGGGGGGACATCGAGCTCGGGTTTTGCCGGGGGTGCGGCTTCATCGGCAATGTGAGGTTCGATCCGGGGCTCAATCAGTACTCGGCGGCCTACGAGGAGACGCAGGCCTACTCGCCGCGGTTCCTGCGGTTTCTCGATGAGGTCTGGGATGATCAGATCGAGAGATTCGAGCTCGGACCGGGCATGACGGCGCTCGAGATCGGCTGCGGCAAGGGAGAGTTCCTGGTCGGGCTCTGCGAGCGGAGCGGCTGTGCCGGCATCGGGGTCGATCCGTCATATCGGCCGGAGCGCACGCGCAGCAGCGCGGAGGAACGGATGACTTTCATCCGCGACCTCTACGGCCCGAAATACGCCCATCTGCAGGCGGATTACCTCTGCTGCCGGCACACGCTCGAGCACATCGCGCCGGTGCGGGAGTTCGTCCGATTGGTGCGGGAGACCATCGGCGAACGGCGCCACGTCAACGTTTTCTTCGAGCTGCCTGACATGGAGCGGGTCCTGCAGCAGGGCGCGTTCTGGGACATCTATTACGAGCACTGCACCTATTTCACCCGCGGCTCGCTCGCGCGCCTCTTTCGTTCCGCCGGCTTCGATGTGCACCGGCTCTACAAGGTGTACGACGATCAGTATCTGATGCTCGAGGCGCAGCCCGCGGCGCGGCCGACCGATCCGATGCTTCCCCAGGAGAACGATCTCGCCACGGTCACGACCCTGGTCGCGCGCTTCGAGCGTCAGGTCAACGACCGGCTGCAATCCCTGGCGGACGCTCTCGCAAGGCACCGCGCCCAGGGCCACCGGCTCGCGATCTGGGGCTCGGGGTCGAAGTGCGTCTCGCTGATCAGCTCACTTCGGCTCGGGCCCGAGCTCGTTGCGGTGGTGGACATCAATCCCCACAAGCATGGCAAATTCCTCGCCGGCAGTGGCCTGGAAATCGTCTCTCCGGATGCCCTCCGGACGTTGCGGCCGGAGGTGGTGCTGGTGATGAACTCGATCTACAGCGAAGAGATCAGGCACGACCTCGCCGCCCGCTCCCTGCATCCCGCGCTGATTGCGCTTTAGAGGTCAACCGCCGGTATACCGACTCCAGCTTCTGCGCCGCGCCCTCCCAGCTGAACTCCTGCTCGACGGTTTCGCGGGCAGTCCGTCCCAGCTCCTCTGCGAGCTGCGGATGGCTCGCCAGCCGCAGTACCGCGTCCGCGAACCCGCTCACGTCCCCATCCGCGACCACGAGCCCGGTCCTCTCGTGCTCCAAAACCTTCGCCGAGCCGGCGCTGGCCACGATCGCCTTCCCGGCGGCCATGTAATTGAGCAGCTTCTGCGGAATCCCCGGACAACTGACGCGCGGCAACACGGCGATCATCGACTCCGCCAGCCGCAGCGGCAACTCGCCGAACCCATCCGGCAACACATCGATGGCCTCTCTCACCCCCAGCCGCCGCGCAGCCGCCTCATAAGGCTCGAAGGACGAGCTGACCGACAAGCAGAGCCTCAGATCCCGCCGCACTTGCCTTGCCCTGGCAAACGCCTCCAGGAGCAGGTCGATGTTCTGGTACTGCGCCAGGGTCCCGGTGTAGATGAGACGGATGAAACCGTCCTTTCGGGGCGGCGCCTCCACACGGAAGCTCTCGGTTTCCACGCCGTTGGTCACGACGGAGATACGATCCGGCTCGAACCGGTGCGCGGCCACCAACCTGTCTCGGATATCCGACGTCACTGCGACGATGTGATCCGCGCGCCTGGGCAACGCTCCATCCAGCCAGCCGCCCAGCGCTGCGAAGGCGGAGCGGGTCAGCCCCGTCGCGTAGCTCGGCAGCTCCGCCGACAGCATCGTGTGCGCGTCATAGACCAGGGGGATGCGGTGGCGCAGCCGGGCCGGCAGAGCGACCAACAGACCCTCGACGTGATGTGCGTGGATGACATCGAAGCGCGGCCCAGCGAGCACGCGGTAGAGTTTCCAGGACAGGGCCGGATCGTAAAGCGCGAGCTTGCGGAAGCTGGGCCCGACCGGCATGTGCCAGTAGGCCGGACGCCGAAAGATCCGGTGCACCGGAACGCTGAGCGGCTGCGGTCCATCCGCCACGTGATACGTGACGAGCTCGACGTGGTGGCCGCGCGCGGCCAGGGCTTCCGCCAGCCGCTCGATCCGCAGCGGCGTACCGCGCCGCGCCGGCATGGGACAGGCGGCAACCATGGCAATCCGGAATCGCTCGCCGGGACCGCTGGCCAAGGGGGATCTCGAGGGTGCTCTCGGATCGGGGAAGGCTGTGGCTGCCGGAACGCAGATGTTATCTGACTCCTGCCATGCACTGCGCGGAGCGGCCCCGCCTACGGACAGCATCGGCGTGC
Organism: Gammaproteobacteria bacterium; assembly: GCA_028870635.1. GTDB lineage: Bacteria > Pseudomonadota > Gammaproteobacteria > Steroidobacterales > Steroidobacteraceae > 13-2-20CM-66-19. The sequence continues at coordinate 16,371 of JAGWPE010000041.1, forward strand.
CCGCTCCTCTTTCCATCAACGCCGCCGGTCGGCAAGAAGATGACCCGGAGCGGCGCCGAACAGCCGGATCTTCAGCCGCTCCGCCTGAGCCGGGGCGCTCGGCAGCGCCAGCGCGAGCAGATCGACCGCCGCTCGCGCAGCGTTCCAGTTGCAGGCCCACCACCGGGCAAGCACAGCGTAGCAGCGTGAGCGCTCCGTCGGCGACAGTGACTCCCGCCGGACCATCCGCACGTATTCCGAGTAGAGCCGCCAGGTCGGAAAGCTCGGCTGAGCGCCCTGGGCGCTGTCGTGCCACGCCGCACGATCGGCGGAGCGTCGTTGCGCGCGCGTATAGCGGTTCGGATGCTCGCGAATGGCGAGCAACGGAGCGGGCAGCTGGACCATGCGGCCGCGCAGCGCGAGCTGAGCCAGGAGCGCTCGGTCGGCGCCGTGGAAACTGCTGTGCAGCAGCGAGTGACGCAACGTCTGCCGGCGGATGAGCCCGAAGAAATCCACACAGGTATGCGAGCGCAGCACCATCCAGGCGAATCGCCCCGAGGGAGGGAAGGCATCCGCGCCGGAAAGCCTGGTGTCGTACAGCCCGAGCTGCGCGCCGCCGGAATCGATGTAGGAGATCACCGTGTTGCAGAGCACCACATCGGGGCGCTCCTCGAGGACCCGGGAGGTCTTGGCGAGAAACAGCGGCAGCATCCGGTCATCGTGGGCCAGCCACTTGAAGTAGCGGCCTCTGGCATGGCTGAACGCGAGGTTGTAGTTGGCGGCGGCACCGAGGTTGCGGGGGTTGCGGAAATAGCGCACGCGCGGCTCGCGGGCCTCGTAGTCGCGGCAGATCTCGGCTGTCCGATCGGTGGATGCGTTGTCGCAAAGAATGAGCTCGAGGTCCTCGAGCGTCTGGGAAAGGGCGGAGCGGATCGCGTCCTCGAGAAAGGCCTCCCCGTTGAAGACGGGAATTCCCACGCTGACCAGAGGCACCTCGGCCGCGGACTCTGAAGCCTGACGCATCACTCCCCCATGAGGGTATCTCACGGCGCCCTGCGCCGGGAAGGGTTCAACGCGTCATCAGCACATTACGTTCCGCGAAGACGGAGTCTATGGTTGACTGGCGCAAAGTCGGCATCCTGCCGCGTTGCTCGGCCCATCCTGGGCCGAGGCCCTTCGCGCCCGCTGCTGCGCGCCGTCCAAAATCGCTCCAGGCGATTTTGTGCGCGGCCAGCCGCATGACAGGGATTCACCCCGCGGCCCAGGGAGCGGCCCTGGGCCGCTCACTCAGGTGCTTTCGACCTACGGAAATTTGATCTTGCCGCCGCCGGCGGGGCCCGGGCCGGGGCCTGGCCCAATGCCGCCGGCGCCGACCTCCGGTACGACGATGCGCGAGGCGGACTCGCGGCGCATCTCGCGGGCTTCTTCGATCGCCTGCTCGAGCGCGGCGTTGACGCCCTCCGGGAACTTGACCAGCGCCTGCTCCAGAGTAGCCGCGTCGATTTCGAATACGAGCGGCAGGACCCCTGCGGGGGTGAGCAGCTGCGTCTGCCCGGAGAACAGTACCGGCCGCTTGGGATCGGCGGCTCCGTCCACGGTGACGGGTGTCAGGCGGCGAATGGTGCCGGCCCGTCGATCGGTGAAGATCTCCTCCCGGTAGAGACCGGCGGGGTCGAGGTGTACTTCCGGAAGGTCGCTCTTCGCTGCCATGGGGGATCCTGTCTGACTTCTAGGAAGGCGGCGGCCATTGTACCAGCGCGGCCACGAACGGACGGTCCGCCTCGAGGATGTCCTCGCCGGCGAGCTGTGCGCGCTCGACCCATTTCAGGCTTTGCCCGTCGAGGGCCTGCGGCTCGCCCCGGTAACGGCCGACGACCCACATGGAAAGCTCGACATCGCGATCGGGATAGCGGTGGGTGAGCCTCATCATCGGGCGTGCCTCGGCCACCACGATGCCGAGCTCCTCCTGCAGCTCGCGCGCCAAGGCGGCCTCCTCCGACTCGCCCGGCGCCACCTTGCCGCCGGGAAACTCCCACCGGCCTGCCATGTGCTTGCCCGCGGGACGCTGCGCGATGAGGACCCTCCCCAGGGCGTCGATCAGAGCCGCCGCCACGACCCGAACCGGCGCGCGATCCGCCTCGGTCACTCGACGCTCGAGAGAGCGCCGTGGCAGTGCTTGTACTTCTTGCCGGAGCCGCAGGGACAGGGCTCGTTGCGGCCGATCTTGCGCTCCCCGCGCACGAAGGTACCCTGCGAATCCTGCGGCAGGGGCGGTGCCGCGCCGGTCTCCAACCCGCCGCGCGCACGCGAGCCCATCACAGCCGCGCTTGCCGGCGCGGCGGGCGGCTCCGGCATATCGCCGCCTCCGGCCAGGGCGGACATCGCCTCCGCATGCTGCGCCTGCAATGCGCGCATCAGGCGACGGCGCCGCTCCTCCTCCTCACGGTCGACCTCTTCCTGAGTGCGAACCTCGATCTGCATGAGGCGCGTCACCGTCTCGAACTTCACGCGATCGAGCATCGCGGTGAACATCTGGAATGCCTCCCGCTTGTACTCCGTGCGGTAGTCCTGCTGGGCATAGCCGCGCAGGTGAATCCCCTGGCGCAGGTAATCCATCGCGGCCAGATGATCGCGCCAGTGCGCATCGAGCGTACGCAACATGACATCCTTCTCGATGTGGCGCATGAGCACCCCATCGATGCGGGAGACCTTGGCGTCGTATGCCTGCCGTACCTCGCGGGCGAGCCGCTCGCGCAATGCCGGCTCCTCGAGCTCCGGCTCCTGCTCGAGCCAGCTCTTCACATCCACGCGCACGTTGAAATCGCTCTCCAGCGCCTTGCTCAAGCCCTCCAGGTCCCAGTCGCTCGGCATGGCGTGCTTCGGCAGGTACTGATCGACCAGCACGCCGATCGCTTCGTCCAGGATGCCGCGGATCGCCGCCGACACCTCCGCCGTCCCCATGATCTCCGTGCGCTGCTGATAGACGACTTTGCGCTGATCGTTGGCGACGTCGTCGAAGAGGAGCAGCTGCTTGCGGATATCGAAGTTGTGAGCCTCGACCTTGCGTTGCGCCTTCTCGATCTGCCGGCTCAGCATGCCGCTCTCGATGACCTCGCCCTCCTTCATGCCGGCCATCTTCAGCAGGCGCTGGGTGCGCACCGGATCGCCGAAGATGCGCATCAGGTTGTCTTCCATGGAGAGATAGAAGCGGCTCGATCCGGGGTCGCCCTGCCGGCCGGAGCGGCCGCGCAGCTGATTGTCGATGCGGCGGGACTCGTGCCGCTCCGTGCCGATGATGTGCAGGCCGCCCGCCGCCACCACCTTCTCGTGGCGTCCCCGCCATTCGGTCCTGATTTTCTCGCGCGCCGCCTCGTCGGCCTCGGGGTCGAGGGTGTTGAGCTCCACCTCGAGGCTCCCGCCCAGCACGATGTCCGTGCCGCGGCCCGCCATGTTGGTCGCGATGGTCACCGCGCCGGGCCGGCCCGCCTGCGCGACGATGTGCGCCTCGCGCTCGTGCTGCTTGGCGTTCAACACCTGGTGCTCGATCCCTTCCTTCTGCAGCACACCGGAGACCAGCTCCGAGGTCTCGATGGAAGTCGTGCCGACGAGCACCGGCTGCTCGCGCTCGACACACTCGCGCACGTCCTCGATGATGGCCTTGAACTTGTCGCTCTGCGTCAGGTGCACGAAATCGGCGTTGTCCTTGCGGATCATCGGCTTGTGGGTCGGGATGACCGTCACCTCCAGGCCGTAGATCTCGAGGAACTCCGGCGCCTCGGTGTCCGCCGTGCCGGTCATGCCGGAGAGCTTCCTGTACAGGCGGAAGTAGTTCTGGAACGTTATGGAGGCGACCGTCTGGTTCTCCTCGCGCACGCGCACTCCCTCCTTGGCCTCGATGGCCTGGTGCAGCCCGTCGGACCAGCGCCGGCCCGGCATGGTGCGCCCGGTGAATTCGTCGACGATGATGATCTCGCCGCCGCGGACGATGTACTCGACATCCCGCTTGTAGAGCGCATGCGCGCGCAGCGCCGCATTCAAGTGATGCATCAGGCGGATGTTGGCGGGATCGTAGAGACTCTCGCCTTCCCGCAGCAGGCCCGCTTTCAGCATCAGGGCCTCTACGTTCTCGTGGCCCTCCTCGGTGATGTGCACCTGCTTGGTCTTCTCCTCCACGGCGAAGTCGCCCGGCCCATCCTCCTCGAGCTGACGCGTGAGGCTCGGCACCAGCTGATTGATGCGCAGATAGAGCTCCGTGCTCTCCTCCGCCGGCCCGGAAATGATGAGCGGAGTGCGCGCCTCGTCGATCAGGATGGAGTCGACCTCGTCCACGATGGCGTAGGCCAGCGACCGCTGGACGCGGTCCTCCAGGCTGAAGGCCAGGTTGTCCCGCAGATAATCGAAGCCGAGCTCGTTGTTCGTGCCGTAGGTGATGTCGCAGGCGTACGCCTCGCGCTTCTCCTGCGGCGACTGGGAGTTCTTGATCACGCCCACCGTGAGGCCGAGAAACCGGTGCACCGGCCCCATCCAGTCGGCATCGCGCTGCGCCAGATACTCGTTCACCGTGACGATATGCACTCCCTCGCCGGTGAGCGCATTCAGGTACGCGGGGAGCGTCGACACGAGCGTCTTGCCCTCGCCGGTGCGCATTTCCGCGATCTTGCCCTGGTGAAGCGCGATGCCGCCGATGAGCTGGACATCGAAGTGGCGCATCTTGAGCGTGCGCGAGGCCGCTTCCCGCACCACGGCGAAAGCTTCGGGCAGGAGATCATCAAGGGTCGCTCCCTCCTGCAGCCGCCGCCGGAATTCCTCCGTCTTGCCGCGCAGGGCCTCGTCGCTCGAGGCCTTCAGCCCCGGCTCGAGCTCCTTTGCCGCGCGGATCAACCGCCCATAGCCGCGGATCAGCCGGTCATTGCGGCTACCGAAAATGCGCTTGAGAGTGTCGAGCAACTTGACGATCCTGCTGATTGATCCGGTCGGCCCCTCAGAGACCCCTCACCAGGGCTTTGGGGCGCCAGGAAACGGGTCCGGAAACGGGCGGGGTATTCTACGCACGCGAGGCCGAACCCCCAATGGGTGGTCGGGCGATTGGCGCAAATCGCTCCCGGCGATTTTGTGCGCGGCCCTGGGCCGCTTCCTCACTAGCCTTCGACCGCCTCAGTAGCCGCGAGTGCCCCGCCGCGGCACGCAGTCTCGCCAGGTCTCAGTCCTGTCCGTCGGCGTTTGCGCTCGACGGTGCCTTCTCGGCCACTACGGGACCGGCGTCCGCGGCGGAGAATGCCGTCGATCCCGCCCGCAGCGCGATGAATCGGGCCGGGTTCACCTCGTGGCCGTTCCTCAGCACCTCGAAGTGCACGTGCGGCCCGGTCGAGCGCCCGGTATCCCCCACCAGGGCGAGAACGTCGCCGCGATTGACCGTCTCGCCCACGTGCACCAGCACCTCGTAGGCGTGTCCGTACCGTGTGGCGTATCCGTTGCCGTGGTCGATCTGCACCATGTTGCCATAGCCGCCCCGGGGGCCTGCCCAGGTCACGATACCTGCGGCCACTGCGCGGATGCGCGTGCCCTCGGGGGCCGCGAAATCGATGCCTTCGTGAAACTCCCCGCCGCCAGTGAAAGGATCGACCCGCTGACCGAAGCCTGAAGAGATATATCCGGTACTGACGGGACGCCCCTCGGGATGAATCTCCTGCCCCAGCTGGCGCGACAGAATCACGTTCTCGAGCGCCGACAGCTGCGAGCCGCTGAGATCGATCTGGCCCTGCAGGCTGCTCAGCATGGTCGAGATGTCGGAGATCTGCGGCCGTGCCCCGGGAATGTCGATCTCCGGGCCGCCCTGCGGCGGATCGTGACCGAAGTTGAATTCACTGCTCTTGATGCCCGCCATGGCCGTCAGGCGCTGGCCCAGGGCATCGAGGCGGATGATGTGCGCCTTCATGTCCCCGAGCTGTATGGCGATCGCATCGGCGCGCACCTGCATCTGCCGCTTGAGGTCCGCTATCTGCTCGCGCTGCTTCGCCAGCACCTCAGACCAGTGAGCGGTCTGCCCGAGAGCGAGGCTGCCGCCATTGCCGCCGCGCCCCAGGCTCATCCCCGCCCCGAAGGCACCGCCCACGATCGCGAGCACCGCCACGACCATGCACGCCAGGACGAGCGGCGGCAGGTTCAACTGCCGCGCATGCCCGGCGCGCTTGGAAAAGATGATGACGTTCATGCCGTGCGCTCCGCGTGCGTTACCGTTTCCCGGTGCCCTGATGCTCCCCAAGGCGGATCTCAGGGTCGAAATCGGCAGGCAACGCAGCAAACCGAGCGCACGAGCCGGCCGACTGGGCCGCCCGGCCCTCACACCCGCCTGCGCGGGCGTCAAAGCGCCAGAAAGCCCTTCTTCGAAAAACCTTGCGCTTTGCCGGCAACCCCGCTGTCATGGCTCTACATCGGTCCTCGGCCTTACTCTGAGCCCCGCCGAGTCGAGATTCCATGCGCCAGAACACGGTTTGCCTGCAAGCAACGACCAGAATATGCCCAATAAGCGCCGTCAGCACAAGCGCAGCATCCCCAAACCGGCCTCTCGGTCACTGCGAACCCGCTCACACTTGCCGTCCCAGCCGTCCCGGCCCTCAGGGGCGCATTCTGTCAAAGACTTGTTGGGCCGCGCGGTTCCCTTTCTGTCGCAAGCTGCAGACCAAACCGCCCGCCAAGCCTTCTGGCGCCCCTGGCTCGAGGCCCATCTCCCCCCCGAGCTCCCCCCCAGGATCACGGGAATCACCGAGCGCGACGGCAACCTGGTAGTTTTTGCCGACTCGCCCGCGTGGTCGGCCCGCTTGCGCTACGCTCTGCAGGAGCTCACCGTCCAAATCCGCGAGAGCCAACCGGACATCAAGGAAGTTACCGTCCGAGTAATGCCCCGCCCGGCGAAATAGCCAGGCACCAGCCGCATTTGAGACCGGGGCTTCGGCCGCGAAAGGCTTTTCCGGGAGCCTCAAAAACAGGACGTTTTTGCGGCAGCCTACATGGACGTATTCACGGCGTTCCCGGAAAAGCCTTTTGCGGTTGAGGCCCCGGAAGCCAGAGCTAGTGAAGGTGCGGGTGTGAAACCCGCTCAGCCCCCGCCCGATCCCGGCAGAGCAGGCGCCTCGATGTAGGAAATGGGCGCATCCGCATAGGACTCGAAAGCCACCTTCTCCCAGGTGGTCGTATCCTTCAGCAGCGCGCGCAGCAGCCGGTTGTTCAGCGCGTGTCCCGACTTGTGCCCGCTGAACTCCCCGATCAGGCTGTGCCCGAGAAGGTAAAGGTCCCCGATGGCATCGAGGATCTTGTGCTTCACGAACTCGTCCTCGTACCGCAGCCCATCCTCGTTGAGCACCCGGAAGTCATCGAGGACGATGGCGTTGTCCAGGTTGCCGCCGAGCGCGAGATTCCGCTCCCGCAGTGACTCCAGGTCGCGCATGAATCCGAAGGTGCGCGCACGGCTCACCTCCTTCAGGAACGAGGTCGTCGAGAAATCCATGGACGCCTTCTGCGCCCGGCGCTTGAAGATCGGGTGATTGAACTCGATCTCGAAGTTGACCTTGAAGCCGTCGAAGGGGCTGAACTCCGCCCACTTGTCGCCTTCCTCCACCCGCAGCCGCTTCTTGATGCGGATGAAGTGCTTCGGCTCGCGCTGCTCCTCGATACCCGCCGACTGCAGCAGGAAGACGAACGGCCCGGCGCTGCCGTCCATGATCGGCACCTCCGGCGCCGACAGCTCCACGATGGCGTTGTCGATGCCGAGGCCCGCGAAGGCCGACAACAGGTGCTCCACCGTGGAGACCCGGGTGCTGCCGCGGCAGAGGGTGGTGCCGAGCATCGTGTCGCCGACATTCTCGGCGTGCGCCACGACATCCACCGCCTGCGGCAGATCGGTCCGCCGGAACACAATGCCTGTGTCGGGAGCGGCCGGACGGAGCGTCATCAGGACCTTCTTGCCCGTATGAAGCCCGACGCCAGTGGCGCGGATCGAATTCTTGAGCGTCCGCTGACCGACCATGTTTCTAGCTGCGTGAGTCCTTCGTCTCTCAACGATCCGGGGGGGCCACGGATGACCTGCCCCGCGGCGCGCCGCTTCGCGCTGCGCCGGCCCGAGGGCCATGGCTTGCGCCATACGACCCTAAGGTCAGAACGGCTGCCGCGGACTTTGGGGTCCGCGGCGCGAAACGGCGCGCTACCGTATCACAAGCTGGCCAGTTACGCTCAATCAGCTTGGCGGCGCAGGAAAGCGGGAATGTCAAGCAGGTCCTCCGGCTGCACGTCCTGCCGCAGCCCGTCGCCCACCGCCCGCTGACGCTGCACCGTCGGCTTGTCGAGTTGCGCGTAATCGCTGCTCGAGAGGGGGCTGCGCCGCACCACCCTCATGGGCGGCTCGCGCGGCTCCCGCTCGCGGCTCGGCGGCTCTCCCCGCCCGGGGGCGGCCTCGGGCTGGCGGAACGCCGGCTGCGGCCTGGCCAGAGCGGCCGGACGGCCGAGGCCGGTGGCGACGACGGTCACCCGCACCTGGTTGCTGAGCTCCGGATCGATCACCGTGCCCACGACCACGGTCGCGTCCTCGGAAGCGAACTGTTTGACGATCTGGCCGACCTCCTGGAATTCACCGATCGAGAGATCCATGCCCGCGGTGACGTTCACCAGGATGCCGTGCGCGCCGGCCAGATTGATGTCCTCGAGCAGAGGCGATGACACGGCCGCCTCCGCCGCCGCGCGCGCGCGCCCCTCGCCGCTCGCCGCCCCCGAGCCCATCATGGCCATGCCGGTCTCGGCCATGACCGTGCGCACGTCGGCGAAGTCGACGTTGATGAGTCCCGGCCGCGTGATCAGCTCCGCGATGCCCTGCACCGCGCCCTGCAGCACCTGGTTCGCCGACTTGAACGCATCGAGCAGCGTCGTCTGCGCGCCCAGCACCGTGAGGAGCTTCTGGTTGGGAATGGTGATGAGCGAGTCGCAGTACTTGCCGAGCTCGGCGATGCCGTGGTCGGCCATGTAGGAGCGCTTGCTGCCCTCCATTTCGAAAGGCTTCGTGACCACGGCCACCGTCAGGATGCCGAGCTCCTTGGCCACCTGCGCGACCACGGGCGCGCCGCCCGTGCCGGTGCCGCCGCCCATCCCCGCGGTGATGAACAGCATGTCGCAGCCCTCGACCAGCTCCACGATGCGGTCGCGGTCCTCCATCGCCGCCTGCCGGCCGACCTCGGGATCGGCCCCGGCGCCGAGACCCTTGGTGATGTTGGTGCCGATCTGCAGCGCGGTCTTCACCTTCGCGTGCTTGAGAGCCTGCGCATCGGTGTTGACGCACATGAACTCCACCCCCTCGATGCCGGTGGTGACCATGTGGGCCACGGCGTTGCCGCCGCCGCCGCCCACCCCGATGACTTTGATGACAGCGCTTTGGCTGTAGGCGTCCATTAGTTCGAACATTGCGCGTGCTCCTCGAGAATGAATCGGTTGGTTGGAATTATCGGTGGATTGGAATGAGTCGGTAGCTCAGTCTGTCAGCGTCAAAAGTTTCCCTGGAACCAGGCGCGCATACGGTCGATCGCCGTCTTCGCGTTGCCCAGGGACCGCCCGCGCCGCGCGGGCAGGAAGTTGTCGCGGGCGTAGAGCAGGAGCCCCACGCCCGTGGAGAAAACCGGGTTTTTCACGACGTCGGTGAGTCCATGCACCTGCTGCGGCAGGCCGAGCCTCACCGGCACGTGGAACACCTCCTCCGCCAGCTCGATCGCGCCCTCCATCTTGGCGCTGCCGCCCGTGAGCACGATGCCCGCGGCGATCACCTCCTCGAAGCCGCTGCGGCGCAGCTCCTCGCGCACCAGGCCGAAGAGCTCCTCGTAGCGCGGCTCGACTACCTCGGCGAGCGTCTGGCGCGCGAGCCGCCGCGCGGGCCGGTCGCCGACGCTCGGCACTTCGATGCTCTCGTCCGGGTTGGCGAGCTGCGACAGGGCGCAGGCGTAGCGGATCTTGATGTCCTCCGCATGCTGGGTCGGAGTGCGCATCGAGACCGCGATGTCGTTGGTCACCTGGTCGCCGGCGATGGGGATCACCGCGGTGTGGCGGAGGGCGCCGTGC
>JAGWPE010000371.1 GCA_028870635.1 Gammaproteobacteria bacterium
GATGGCATCGACCGGGCAGGCCTCCTCGCAGAAGCCGCAGTAGATGCACTTGAAGAGATCGATGTCGTAGCGCGTAGTGCGCCGGGTGCCGTCCTGCGCCACGTCCGAGTCGATAGTGATGCACACGGCGGGGCAGACGGCCTCGCAGAGCTTGCAGGCGATGCAGCGCTCCTGGCCGTTGGCATAGCGGCGCAGCGCGTGCAGTCCGCGGAAGCGCGGCGACTGCGGGGTCTTCTCTTCCGGGTAGTTGAGCGTGTACTTGCGCTGGAAGAAAGTGCGCGCCGTGACCGAGAGCCCCTTGATGAGCTCCGGCATGAGGAATGTCTTCAGCGGGTTGGCCATCGTTCGCCTCCTTCAGTGGTACCAGGGCCGCGCCCAGGGGCCGATGTGATAGGCCGCGAGCACCATCTCGACCCCGATCCATACCAGCGTCACGGGAATGAGCGCTTTCCAGCCGAGCCGCATGATCTGGTCATAGCGGTAGCGCGGGAAGGTGGCCCGCAGCCACAGGAACACGAAGAGGAACGCGAAGATCTTGAGCGCGAGCCAGAAGAAGCTCGGCTGGCCGAGGATGGTCGCACCGATACCCGGCCAGCCCTGCCAGGGCGAGAGCCAGCCGCCGAAGAAGAAGACGGCCGTCAGCGCCGAGATCAGGATCATGTTGGCGTACTCGGCGAGGAAGAAGAGCGCGAAGGCGATGCCCGAGTACTCGACGTGAAAGCCCGCGACGATCTCCGATTCGCCCTCGGCGACGTCGAACGGCGCGCGGTTGGTCTCCGCGACTCCGGAAATGAAGTAGACGATGAAGAGCGGAAAGAGCCAGAACCAGTTCTGGGACAGGAAGCCGCCCTCCTGGTTGCGCACGATGACGCCGAGGTTCATGCTGCCCGAGGCCATCAGCACGCCCACCAGCGCGAAGCCCATCGCGATCTCGTAGGCGACCATCTGCGCCGCCGAGCGCAGCGCCCCGAGGAACGCGTACTTCGAGTTGGCCGCCCAGCCCGCGATGATGACCCCGTACACGCCCATCGAGGTGAGCGCGAGAAGATAGAGCAACCCTGCGTTGGCCTCGGAGATGACGAGGTCCGGGGAGAGGGGAATCACCGCCCAGGCCGCGAACGCCGGGATGAGCGCGATCATCGGCGCCACCCAGAAAAGAAGCTTGTTGGCGTTCGTCGGGATGACCACTTCCTTGGTCAGGAGCTTGAAGACGTCGGCGAACGGCTGTCCGAGCCCCGGGAAGAGACCGAGGATGCGCACCCGGTTGGGCCCGCGGCGCAGCTGCATCCAGCCGATCACCTTTCGCTCCCAGAGCGTCAGGAACGCGACACAGAGAATGAGCACGACCGTGACGATCACGATCCACACCGTCGTCCGGGCGATGCCCGGGAGCGAGGCCCAGGCGGTGGCAAGAGTTTGGAGCATGGTCAGTAGGTCACCGCGGGCGCACGGCCTTCGCGGGTCTTTTGCAGGGAGGGAGCTCGGCGCACCAATGCATCGATCTGGTACATGGGGACATCGACGACGTTCTGCTCAGGCTGGCCGCCCGACTGCGGCGCAACGGCATGCTTGCCCGAGTAGGCCGGGGCCGAATACGCCGTCGGCGCGCCGACGAGCGTCGCAAGCTCCACCCGGACATCCTCCGAGGACTGGTAGTCGTAGCCGGCGAGCCCGAGAAGATTGCCGAGCACGCGCAGGATCTTCCAGCCCGGACGCGACTCCCCGACGGGAGCGGCCGCACCGGTCTGGCTCTGCCAGACCCCTTCGAGGTTGACGTAAGTCCCGGAAGTCTCCGCGAACGTGCCCGCCGGCAGAAGCACATGGGCAACCTTGCGCAAGGTCTCGCTGGCAAACGGCGTAATGGCCACGACGAGCTCCGCCTGCCCCAGCGCGCGCGCGGCATCGCTGCCCGGCGAGTCGATCCACGGCTCGATGCCGCCGACCAGGAGATAGGATTTGAGCGGACGCGCCAACATGTCGGCGGCCGTGAGCCCGGGAGAGGCCGCGGGCTTGCCGCCCGCCTCCCGGTGAGGCACGGCGCCGGCGAGATGGGCTCCGGCCGCATTCGCGCCCTCGGCGAGCACGCCGAGCGTGGCCCCCGTCACCTGCGCCAGCGCGGCGGCAAGCGCCCTGAGGTCGGCAAAGCGCGGATGCCTGAGAGCGAGCGCGCCCAGCCAGACCGCGCGCTTCTCGCCTGCGGCGAGCGCCTCGGCTGCGGCGCGATGTTGGTCGCTGACCTGCGCGCCCTCGACCACGGCTGCGAGGTGCGGCGGAACCGCGGCGCCCGCGGCCTGCGCGGCGGCGCGCAGGATGGCCGCGAGGTCGGCCACCTGGGCCGCCGGCGCCGACTGCACGTACGCGGCCACCGGAAAGTAGTAGTTGAAAACCGCCGGATTCAGCAGCGCCACCTTGGCGCCGCGCCGGGCCGCCTTGCGCACGCGGTGCGCCAGGATCGGCGCCTCGCGGCGCAGATTCGCGCCGATGACGAGCAGGCCCTGCAGGGAGTCGATGTCCGCGATGCGCAGCCCGAGATTCGGGTAGAGGGGGTCGGCGTCCTGATCGCGGAAGTCGCGCTGGCGCACCCGTGAGTCGATGTTGCCGCCGCCGAGGTCCCGGGCGATGCGTCCGGCGAGGTAGAGCTCCTCGAGGGTTCCCGAGGGACTCGCCAGCACGCCGAGCTGCGCGGCGCGGCCGCGCAATCCCTGGGCCACCGCAGCCAACGCGGTCTCCCAGTCGGTCTCGACCCACTGGGCGCCGGTAGCGCCGCCCTTGTTGATCACTTGGCGGATCATCGGACGCTGCAGCCGCTCCTCGCTGTAGACACCCTCGTAGCTGAAGCGGTCGCGATCGGCGATCCAGACTTCGTTGATCGCCTCGTTCTCGCGCGGCACCACCCGCATCAGGCGCCCGCGCAGCACGTGTCCGAAGAGGTTGCTGCCCGTGCCGTCATGCGGGGAGACGAGCGGCACCGACATCATCTCCCAGGCGCGGGCGGTGAAGCGGTAGGGCTTGGAGACGAGCGCGCCGACCGGACAGAGGTCGATCACGTTGCCCGAGAGCTCGTGATGCACGGTGCTCTCGACGTAGGTGCGCACCTTCATCTGCTCGCCGCGGCCGATCATGCCGAGCTCCTGGATGCCGGCGATCTCCTCCGTGAAGCGGATGCAGCGGGTGCAATGAATGCACCGGGTCATGTCGGTGGCGATGAGCGGACCCAAGTTCTCATCGAGCACCGAGCGCTTGCGCTCGCTGAAGCGGGAGATGTCGCGGCCGAATCCGACCGCCAGGTCCTGCAGCTCGCACTCCCCGCCCTGATCGCAGATCGGGCAGTCGAGCGGGTGGTTGATCAGCAGGAACTCCATGGTCGCGCGCTGCGCGCCGATGGCCCGCGGCGAGTCGGTGAAGATCTTCATGCCCTCGGCGACCGGCGTGGCGCATGCCGGCATCGGTTTCGGCGCCTTCTCCACCTCCACCAGGCACATGCGGCAGTTGGCCGCCACGGTGAGCTTGTCGTGATAGCAGAAGCGCGGCACGTACGCGCCGTGCGCGTCGGTGACGCGGATGATCATCTCGCCCTTGCGGGCCTTGACCGGCTTGCCGTTGATCTCGACGTTGACGAATTCTTCAGCCATGTTATGCCGCCCGCGCTCCGAGCTGGTCCGCGACGATGCTGCGGCCGCCGTGATCGATCATGTACTCGAACTCGTGCCGGAAGTGCTTCATGAAGCTCTGCACCGGCCAGGCCGCCGC
>JAGWPE010000372.1 GCA_028870635.1 Gammaproteobacteria bacterium
ACGCGGCGGTATACTCGGGCGCAAGAGGCACCACCGCCGCTCGAGATAACCCAATGATCGCCGTGTATACGCCCGCCGCGAAGCCAATCACCATCGATCTCTATCAACAGATGGGAGAGAAGGGATTGCTGACGCGGGATGACCGGGTCCAGCTGATCGAAGGGGAGATTCTCGAGATGGCGCCCATTGGAACGCGTCACGGCAGTGTCACCGGACGCTTGGACAGATGGTTGAACAGGGCCGTGGGCGATGCCGCCATCGTCAGGTTGGGCGGTCCCGTCAACCTCGGAAAATACTCGCAGCCGCAGCCGGATCTGATGTTGCTGCAGCCGCGAGCCGATGACTACGTCGCGTCGCATCCAGGGCGGGAGGACGTGTTGCTGCTGGTGGAGGTTTCCGACAGCACGCTCGAGTTCGATCAGGGGAGGAAGCGAGCGCTGTACGCGCGATTCGCTGTCCCGGAGTATTGGGTGATTGACGTCAACAGCCGCAGCATCCAGGTGTATTCGGGCCCTGCGGACGGCGAGTTCCGCAGCGCCGTGGAGTATCGCCTGCAGGATACGATCTCCCCTCGGGCCTTCCCCCAGGTCAGGACCGCCGTGAAGGAGCTGTTCGTGGATCCGGACCAGCGGTGAGCCGTCACCTGGCTGTGGCGCCAGCACCTTCAAATCCGGTCGTCATCTGGTTCGGCCGGATCGGCGACATGATCATGCTGACCGCGCTGCTCGATATCCTGCACCGGAGGTTCGGGAAGCCGTGCAGGGTCATCGGCGCCGGCGCATGGAGCCAGGAAATCTACCGGTCGCACCGGGATGTCGCCGAGGTCATTTGCCTGGGGCGCCATACCGCGTTCTTCCTGGACCGCAAGTGGTGGCGGGCGCGACGCGCCCTGCGCGCCGCTGCAGCCGCGCCGGTGTATGTCTGCGAGGACTTTCCCCGCAAAATGCCCCGCGTCCGCCGGCTGTTGCGGTGGAGCGGCACGCCGCCGAGCCGCTGTGTGTTCATTGAGGATGTGCTCGCCGGGGCGAAGCGCCGCGGGCAGTCCCTCGAGCACTGGGTGGACCGGCTCGTCGCGCTGGGGCGGTGCACCCCGCCCGCATTTCGAGACACGGACTTCCCATGGCCGGATCCGCAGCCTCGCTGCGCGCCACTGCTCGAGGTCACCCCGGCTGAGCGGGCGCAATGCGAGGCATGGCTCGCATCGCAGGCATGGCTCGGGCGACCGCTCATACTCGTGCAGCCGGGCAATCAGCGCATGATGAAGGGGCGGCCGCACGTATTGCCGGACGACCACAAAGCTTGGCCCGTGGGGCGCTGGGCGGAGCTGTTGCAGCACGTGCAGCGGCACCTGCAGCGACGGCTGCCGCAGGCGCTCATTCTTCTGGTCGGGGCGCCACAGGAAGCCGCCTTTCTCGAGCTGATTCGGGCCGAGGCGAAGGCGCCGTCGATCGATATCGCGGTGCTGCCGCTGAGACAGCTCTTTGCTCTGTGCGCCTGCTCCCACAGCATGATCTCCGTGGATACGGGGCCTGCCCATGCCGCGGCAGCGATGGGGTTGCCGCTCGTGGTCCTCTTTGGCGCCGAGCCGCCCCGGGTCTGGCTCCCGCGCAGCGCTCTCGGATCCCCGGTGGTGGGTGTTGGCGGGCCGCCGGTGGCGAGCCGCCTGGATCAAATTCCGGAGCCGGTGGTGTTCGAGGCCTGGTGTCGCCTGATCGAACGGCTGCCCGCGGATATTACGGACAGCGCCGCCGGGCGCTAGCCGTTCGCGAGCAGTCCCTCGAAGTCCCGGGCGATGCGCGCGAGTGAGAATCGCGCGCACGCCCACTCGCGGCCGGCTATGCCCATCTGTCGCCGCCGCTCGGGATCGCGGATGAGGGTGAGCAGCGCGCTCGCGAGCCCGTCGATGTCGCCCGGCTCGACTCCGATGCCTGTGCTGCCGGGTACGAAGGTCTCAGGGAGCCCGCCCGCGAGGCTGGAGACCACGGGCACCGCCGCCGCCTGCGCCTCGACCGAGACTCGCCCGAAGGGCTCCGGGTAGATCGAAGGCACCGCCAGAATGTCGAGGGCGGGATAGACGAGGGCGAGGTTGGCGTCCCAACCGAGGAAGCTGTGGCGGCTCGCGTGGGCCGTCTGCGCGATCCGCCCGCGCAGACGGGCGGAGTCCTCGCCATCGCCCACCCACAACATGCGGGTGGATCCTTCCGCAGCAAGGAATCGCTCGGCTGCATCGGCGAGCGTGAAAATACCCTTTGCCTCGATCATTCGTCCGACATAACCGACGACCGCCTCCGAGTCGGTGAAGCCCAGGCGGGCTCGCGCGTCTGCCCTCGCTGGCGGCGAGGGCCGAAAGCGCTCGGTGTCGATCGGGTTGTAGAGAACGGAGGCGTGCTCCACGCTCATTCCCTGGCGCCGGTAGTCCTCGCGGTGGAATTGCGAGACGAGGATGAAGCGGTCGGTGCGCCGGGAAAGCAGATCGCGCGAGCGGCGCCGCTTGGGCGCGTCGTGCCAATGCCGGAAGAGCGCGACGCGCGCGCCGGTGATTCCTCGGATGGCGAGCAGCAGCCGATAGAACCTCGGATCGTTGGAGATCATCCAGTCCGGGCGCTGCCGCAGCGCGAGATGCAGGAGTGCCGTTGCGATCCGCATGCCGCGGGTCCGCCCGGTGCGTATGGACACCACTGGCACTCGTGCGTCCTCAAGCACGGTGGCCACGGGGCTGCCGGCGATCACCAGGCAGCGCACGTCATGTCCCCGCCGCGCCATGGCGATTGCCAAGGCGGCGATGTGCTGCTCGGTCCCATAGCCGCGCACGCTGGATTCTGCGAACAGCAGTCTCATTGCGGCGTTATACCCGATGCGCAATCATCGCCGCCATGAGCGCCATTCTTTTCTTCGATCCCGTGTGCGGCCGGCCGTATGACAGCGAGACGCTGCGGCGCGAGGCGATGGGCGGCACGGAAGCGACAGTGGTGCGTGTTGCCGATGCACTTGGGGCGCTCGTCGTGCAGCACAATCGGGTGAGTGCGAGCGGGCGCTATCTTCCGCCCCGGCGCGATCCTGCCATCACTCGCGTGATCGTCAACCGCGACTCGCGCGCCCTCACGGCCGTGCGGGAGCTTTATCCCAATGCGCGCATCCACCTCTGGCTGCACGACCGAGTGAGGCCGCGCTCGAAGCGCGCCCGGCGACTGGCAGCAGACGCCAGGACTTTACGGGAGCTTGCTGTCAGGGTGATTTGCGTTTCCGACACGCAGCGACATGCGGTCGAAGCGGCACTGCGCTGGATGCGGGTTGATGACCGAGTCCCGGCCTTCACCATCTACAATCCGATCGACGACGGATTGCAGCCGGACGGCTCGCCAGTGGATGAGAGCAAGCTCGTGTTCCTGTCATCTCCCAACAAAGGGCTGAAGTTCGCGCTGGACGCGTTTCGTGCGGTGAGAGGAGCGATGCCCGATATGCGGCTGGTCGTCGGCAATCCCGGTTACAAGGCCTACGATGTCGCGAGGCTCGAAGGCGTGGAATATCTCGGGGCCCAGCCGCAGCAGCGCATCCATGCGGAGGTGCGCACGGCACTCTGCACGTTCTTTCCCAACTTCGTCATCCCCGAGACTTTCGGTCTCGTGCTCGCCGAGTCGCGGGCGCTCGGGACTCCAGTGCTCACCCACGATTGCGGCGCAGCCCTGGAGGTCCTCGCAGATCCGGCACAAGTGCTGCCGGTGTCCGCCGCCAAGCGTGTCTACGAAGGGTTGCTGGGCGGCTGCCCGATCGGCTGGCGCCGCGGGCCCGCCCGCCTGGCGGCCGGGATGGGTCTTTTCGACGTCTATGTCGAGCGCATCCAGGCCTGGCGCGCGGGAGGCCGGCCGGTTACCGGTCCCGATCCGCGGTTTCGCCTCTCTGCGGTGGCGCAGCGCTGGCGCGAGGTGCTGGCGGCGTGAGTTTCCAAGTACCATGGCGCCATGGTGGCTCCGCCGCTACGTCCCTTCGTCTTCAAGCTCGGCCGTATCGGCGATATGGTCATGCTGACGGCTGCGCTGCGGCTGCTGCATGCGCGGTACGGCGAACCGTGTTACGTCGTGGGGGCCGACGCTTGGGCGCCTGACGTCTACCTCGGCTTGCCCGAAGTGGCGCAGTGCTGGGCCCTGCCTCGCAAGGCGCCGACGCTCCTCGGCCTGGCCTGGCCGGCGATACTGCGTGCGCTGCGCGAGAGCGCCCCCGGCCCGGTCTACGTGTTCGAGCACCATGGAGGGCAGGTGCGCAGGATCCGTCGCCTGCTGCGCCTGAGCGGCATCGACTCTGGGCGGTGCATCTTCATCGCCGAGGCTCCGGGCGCCGAGTCTCCCTGGCTCGATGCGGTCCTGCGCTTCTCGCGGCAGACGCCGCCGGCAGTGAGCGCAGCCGATTATCCGCAGGCGCGGGCACCCGGCGCCTGGCGGCCGCGGCTTGCCGTCACGTACAGCGAGCGCGCCGAGCGCGACCGGTGGCTTTGCTCGCGCGGTTATCGGGGCCAGCCGCTCGTCCTCGTGCAGCCTGGCAATCACCGCACCATGGGCCGAAGACGGCTGCGAAACTGGCGCGGGCGCGATGACAAGGTCTGGCCGGTCGAGCGGTGGGTGCGGCTGCTCCACAGGGTCCATGCCCGCCTGCCGGATGCGATGCTCGTGCTCAGGGGCGCCGCCGCCGAGATGCCTCTGCTCGAGTCGATCCGTGCGGCCGCCGCGCTGCCTTGTGTCACCTCCGCCAGCACCGCGCTGCGTCCGCTATTTGCACTGTGCGAGGCGGCCCACAGCATGATCTCCGCCGATTCCGGCCCGGCGCATTCCGCAGCGGCGCTCGGGGCGCCGCTCGTCGTTCTCTACGGGACCCAACCGCCGAAGGTCTGGCTGCCGCGCAGCTCGAACGGCTCGCCGGTGTTAGGAGTGGGCGGCCCGCCGCAGTTCGAGCGAGCGGAGCAGATTTCCGTCGATGCCGTATTCGAAGCCTGGTGCAGCCTGGCGGATGCCGCGGCAGGGGCCGGCCGGTCCGCGGCCGCTGACACAGACGCGGCTCAGGCGGCGGCCCAGGCGGACTTCGACCCGCCCCCGGCGCCGCTTTCCACCCAGACGACCTCGGTGAGGATGGAGCCGTCGGCTTTCAGCTCCAGCGTGCGGTAAGCCGGGGGCGTCCGGTCGATGGCGAACTGCTCCGACCGAGGCAGGAACTGCGCGCAGGTGGAGGGGGTGGCGAGCAGCCGCACGCCACTGCGCAGCGCGTCGTAGCTCTGATGCACGTGACCCCATACGATGCCGCGCACGTTGGAATGCCGATCGATGACGTCGAGAAACTCGCCGGCGTTCTGCAGGCCCACGCGATCGAGCCAGCGGCTGGCCATCGGCACCGGGTGATGATGCAGACACACGAGCGCATGCCGCTGCGGCGCATCGGCGAGCGCCGACTGCAGCTCCGCCAGGCTTTGCGCGCTGAGGCGTCCGGCGGCCGATCCTGGAATGGTGCTGTCGAGCAGCACGATGCGCCAGAGCCCGAGATCGACGGCTCCCCCGATGACGAACGGCGCACGATCGAGCTCGCGACGCATCGCTTGCGGCTCATCGTGATTGCCGGGCAGACAGAGCACGGGCAGCTGCAGCCCGCCGAGGAGGCGCCGGAAATGCGCATACCCCGCCGGATCGTCCTGGACGAGATCGCCCGTCACCAGCAGCGCATCGGGCGGCCAATCGCGCCGCCGCGCGTTGGCAAGCGTTGCCTCGAGCGACGGCAGTGTCGCGATGCCGCGCAGCAGCTCGCCTTCGCCGCCGTAGAGATGCGGGTCCGTGAAATGAGTCAACCGTACGACGCTCATTGCCATTGCGGAAGGGTAACAGAGAGGCGAAGCGCTGCAGTGAACTGGGTCGCGCGCGACCCGGCATATGTCTGAAATCTGCGCCAGTGCGCTGATTGCCGCGGCAATAGTGTGATCTTCGCCAACCGAACATAAGTCGCTGTCGGGCGGCTGCGACGCGCGGACTTTCCCGGCTCATGGCCCGGCTCAAGGGTGAAGCAGCCGTTCATACGCTGAGCGCGCTGCTCACATGCTGGGATGGGCCTGCGCCGCCGCGAGGCAGGCATGCTGCGTGTGCGGCGCAGAGCCGTATCGGCACGGGCGTTGCTCCGCTCGGCGCGATTGAGCACGGGCGGCGTCTGATGGACAATGCGCCGCGTTTCCTGGGGCATTTCGTTACGCGCATGCGGATCTCAGAGTCATCCGCACGAAAAGGTCCGTATGACTACACGACGCGATCTCGCCAACTGCATCCGCGCTCTCTCGATGGACGCCGTGCAGCGCGCCAATTCCGGGCACCCCGGGATGCCTTTGGGCATGGCTGACATCGCCCAGGTGCTCTGGTGCGATTTCCTCAGGCACAACCCGGGCAATCCGCAGTGGCCCGATCGCGACCGCTTCCTGCTCTCGAACGGCCACGGCTCGATGCTGCTCTACTCGCTCCTGCACCTGACCGGGTATCCGCTGTCGCTGGAGGACATCAAGAAATTCCGCCAGCTCGGCAGCCATACGGCCGGCCATCCCGAGCGCGAGCCGGCGCTGGGGATCGAGACCACCACCGGTCCCCTCGGCCAGGGGCTCGCCAACGCGGTGGGGCTCGCGCTGGCGGAGCGAATGCTGGCGGCGCAGTTCAACCGTCCCGGATTCGGCATCGTCGATCACTACACTTATGTGTTTTGCGGCGACGGCTGTCTGATGGAAGGCATCTCCCACGAGGCCTGCTCTCTCGCCGGCACGCTGGGACTCGGCAAGCTGATCGCCCTCTATGACGACAACGGCATCTCCATCGACGGCAAGGTGGAGGGTTGGTTCACCGACGATACGCCCAAGCGTTTCGAGGCCTACGGTTGGCATGTCGTGCGCAATGTCGACGGCCATGACGCGGAAGCGGTGGCCGCCGCGATCCGTGCTGCGCGCGCCGAGACCACACGCCCATCGATGATCTGCTGCCGGACCATCATCGGCTGGGGCGCGCCGCACAGGCAGGGGACCCAGGAGGCGCACGGGGAGGCCCTGGGGACGGACGAGGTGGCGGCCACCCGCAAGGCGATCGGCTGGCCCCATGAGCCCTTCGTCATACCCGATGACCTGCGCTTCGCCTGGGACCACCGGGGCCGCGGCGCGGCCGTGGAGTCGGCCTGGCAGGAGCTGCTCGCGCGTTACAGGAGCGCGCACCCCGAGCTCGCGCGCGAGCTCGAGCGCCGCGTGCGGGGCGAGCTGCCGGCCGACTGGCGCGAGACGGTGGCCCAGGCGCTTGCCGCGGCGCTTGCGCAGAAGACGCCGCAGGCGACCCGTCAGTCCTCTCAGGCCACCCTCAACGTGATCGCGCCGCGGATACCGGAGGTGTTCGGCGGCTCCGCGGACCTGACGGGGTCCAATAACACCAAGTTCAAGGCAGCCCGCGAGCTCGACCCCAAGGACGCCAGCGGCAACTACATCCACTACGGCGTGCGCGAATTCGGCATGACCGCAATGATGAACGGTATTGCCCTGCATGGCGGATTGCTGCCATACGGCGGCACGTTCCTGGTGTTCTCCGATTACGCGCGCAATGCGGTGCGTCTCGCTGCGCTCATGAATACGCATGTGGTGCTGGTCTATACTCACGATTCGGTCGGCCTCGGCGAGGACGGCCCCACGCACCAGCCGATCGAGCATCTGGCGAGCCTGCGGGCCATGCCGAACATGTGCCTCTGGCGGCCTTGCGATGCCTTCGAGACGGCCGTGGCTTGGACGGCAGCCGTGGAGCGCACCGGGCCCAGTGCTCTCGTGCTGACCCGACAAGCGCTGCCTCAGCAGGAGCGTACGGCCGAGCAGCAGGCGGATGTCCGCCGCGGTGGATACGTCCTGATCGACTGCCAAGGCGCCGCCGAATGCCTGGTGATCGCGACGGGCTCGGAGGTCTCCATTGCTGCGCAAGCGGTGCATGCGCTCAATGCGGGCGGCAGGCGGGTCAGGCTGGTCTCCATGCCGTCGACCGAGGTCTTCGATGCCCAGGAGGAGGCTTACCGCGAGAGCGTGCTGCCGCGCGCTGTTCGCCGCCGTCTGGCGGTGGAGGCAGGGGCCACGCTATCTTGGTGGCGCTACGTCGGCAGCGAGGGCCGGGTGATCGGTATCGATCGCTTCGGGGCCTCGGGCAAGGGCGCGGAGCTGCTCGCGCACTTCGGCTTCACTGCGGAGCACGTCGCCCGCGAGGCCGGCGAGCTGCTAAAGTCCGCGGGCTAGTGAACGAGGTGTTTTCTTACCGGCGCGTAGCGCCGCTACGCTTTGCGGGTTGCGGTTTGCGCAACCCGCAGAAGAGGTCGGGGCTTGGGCCCCGTTAACACAAACGAGGGGAAACATGCCCATCAAGGTCGGAATCAACGGGTACGGGCGCATCGGCCGCAACGTCTTGCGCGCAGTCTACGAAGGCCGGCGCACCGGCGAAGTGCAGATCGTCGCCCTGAACGACCTCGGCGACGCCAAGACCAACGCGCACCTGACGCAGTACGACACGGTACATGGACGGTTTCCCGGAGAGGTCAAGGTGGACGGGGACTCCATGGTCGTGAACGGCGACCGCATCCGCGTGCTGGCGGAGCGCGATCCGGCGAAGCTCCCGTGGGGGTCTCTGGGGGTCGATTACGTGCTGGAGTGCACGGGCCTGTTCACCAGCAAGGCGAAGGCCGGGGCGCACCTGACCGGCGGCGCGAAGAGGGTGGTCATTTCCGCCCCCGGCGGCGAGGACGTTGACGCGACCATCGTCTATGGCGTCAATCACCAGGTCCTGTCGAG
>JAGWPE010000373.1 GCA_028870635.1 Gammaproteobacteria bacterium
ATTCCGGCGGAGCTCAAACAGATCGAGCTCTGGCCGACGATCGATCCCAGCGCGCTCCCGGCCGAGCGACGCAGCTTATATCTCCAGCGCGCCGAGGCGCTGAAACTTTACGTTCTCCAGCCGGACCTGCCACTGATCGAGATAGAAGCTCGCACGGGGATTTCCCGACGAAGTTTTGCGCGCCTATTCGCACGGTGCGTTCAGGCTCACGACGACGGCCGGTTCCAAGGGTTTCGGGCGCTCGTTCCGCACAAGCGATTGAAGTCCTACATGCGCACCGCGGCGGTGCTACCCGCCTCGGCGGGCAGCAACGCTTCGGGTGCCTTCTCGCAGTTGCTGACCAGATTCCCCTCGCTCCTTAGTAAGCGTGCGGCGGAGGCCCGTAGATTCCCCTCTGCGAATCGCCGAAGCTGTGCAACTGTGGGGGATTTGGCGGTCATTCACCCGGATCGGCGGCGCTTGATCTCCGGCAGAACCTCATCGATCACGGCGTCCTCGGCCATGGCCTTGCCGAGGGCGGAATCCAGGCGCTCGAGCAGCTGCGCGATAGTCTCGCCGTCGCGGCCCACGAGCGCGACGCGCACCTTCTTGCCCTGAGCGGCGAGCGCAGCCCGCCGGATCGGCGGGATCTCCCCGAGGGTGATCTGGCCGCGGGTATCGTCGAGGAAGGCCTGCAGGTGGCCGAGCGATGCGGTAGGGCGCTGGGGCTTGAACACCAAGAACTCGCTATGCCGCCAGGGCGGCCGTCACCTGGCTCGGCTGAGCGAGCTTGTCAGCGAGGTTCCAGGGCAGCAGTTCTTCGATGCGGTTGATCGGGTGATCGGCGATCCGCTCGAGGACGTACTGTAGATAACTCTGCGGGTCGATGTTGTTGAGTTTGCATGACTCGATCAAACTATAAATGATCGCCGCCCGCTCCCCACCACTGTCGGATCCGAAGAAAAGATAATTGCGCCGGCCGATGCCCATGCCGCGAATCGAGCGCTCAGCGGCCCCGTTGTCGATCTCGAGCCGTCCATCATCGGTGTAGCGGCAGAGTTGCTTCCAGCGCTTGAGCGAGTAGTTAAATGCGTCTGCCAACTTCGAGCTGCTGTCGAGCTGGGAGAGCGTCTCGAGCATCCACGCGTGCAGCGCCTCCAGGTGCGGCACGGCGTACTTCTGTCGGGCGGCGAGCCGATCTTCAGCCGAGCGGCCGCGGATATGCGTCTCGATCTGATAAAGCACGCCGATGCGCTCGATCGCCTCTTTGGCGATCGGGGATTTGAGCGCCGCGTAGATGTCGAAGAATCGTCTCCTGCCGTGCGCCCAGCAAGATATTTCCTCCACGCGCGCCGACGTACCCGGCGTTGAGGGGACAAATAGCGGCTCGAAGCCCGCATAGCCGTCGACTTGCAGCTTCCCCTTGAAGCGGGCGAGGTGCTTCTGCGGATATTTTCCATGCCAACTCGGAGAATATTGATACCACACGGCCGGTGGGTCCGTGGATCCCCATCCGGTGCCGTCGCGCACGTACGTCCATATGTGTCCGCGCTTGGTTTTGCCGGTGCCGGGGGCCAGTACCCGGTACGGAGTGTCATCGGCGTTGATGTTCGATGCCGACAGGACATGCTTGGCCAGGGCCTCCACCAGAGGACCGAGCAGCAAGCTGCTCGCGGCCACCCACTGCATCAACGTCGTGCGCGAGAGCTTCAGTCCCGCATGGGCGAAAATCTGACACTGTCTGTATAGGGGCAGATGAAACGAGTACTTCCAGGAGAGAACCAGCGCCAGGAGCGAGGCGCCGGCGAAACTCTTCTCGATAGGGCGAGACGGCGCCGGGGCCTGCACGATGGCCGAACACTTCGTGCAGCGCTTCTTCGGGCGGATGTGCCGGGTGACGGTAAACGTAACGGTCTTCGCCTCAAGCACCTCGGACTCGTCCGTGCCGAGCGTCCTCAGCGCACCGCCGCAGTCCGGGCAGGCGCAGTCCTTCGGCTCGATGACATGATCAATGCGCTCAAGGTGCTCGGGCAGCTTCTTGCGGCGCACGGGCTTCCCCTTGGGGGCGGCAGCGGTGGGGATCTCGCCGGCGGCCTGCGCCTGCCGTTCGGCCTCGAGGACGGCGGCCTTGAGCTCCTCGAAGCTCATCGGCAGCTGCCCGGCGCCCTCGAGCTGCTCGGAGGATTGACCGAAGCGAGCGCGGCGCAGCTTCGCCAGCTGAAATCGCAGGTGCTCGATCAGTGCCTGCTGCTCGCGCAGCTCGATGTCCTTCGCTCGGCTCGCGCTGTGCTGCTCGATCACGAGGCGCTTCAGCGCCTGCATGTCGTTCGGTAATGCGTTGATATCGAGCACACCCGAATTATACGTGCTGCACTCGATGTGCGCACGGGATCGTGTGTGTTTTTTGTTTGTTTGTGTCGGACTGGCGGTCTCGATCTCGAGACCGCCGTCCCCTTTACACCGATCGACTCGGCTGGACCCGCTCAGGATCCTGCGGAGCGAGCGCCGTCCTCTTCGGCTGCCGCCAGTCAATGCCCTCGAGCAACATCGATAGTTGCGCTGCGCTCAGTGACACTGTCCCGCTCTCGGCCTTCGGCCAGACGAACTTCCCGCCGCGCAGCCGCTTGTAGAAAAGGCAGAGCCCGTCCTGGGTATCCCAGAGAATTTTTATCCGGTCACCTCGGCGGCCTCGAAAGACGAAAATCTGACCGGAATAAGGGTTGAGACCCAGCGCGGTCTGCACCAGTGCGCTCAAGCCCTCGAACCCTTTGCGAAGATCTGTGACTCCGGCCGCCAGCCAGATCCGCACGCCCGCCGGTAGGCCCATCATGACCGTGAGAGCTCCTCGAGCACCGCGCGCAGCATCCCGGCATCGACCGTCCCGCGGATGCACACCTGCTGTCCACTCGCGAGCCGCACTTCGATCGCTCCTGCGGCACTGATCGCCGGCGCCGGCTCTCGAGCCGGCCGCGATGACCGCGGCGTATCGCGCATCATCCGCACCGGCACCAGGCAGGCCGCTGCGCTCGCCGCACCGTTCGTGCCGAGCTGTCCCGCTCGATACTGCGCGCGCCACCTCGTCAGCATGCTCGTGTGCGCACCGTGCCTCCGCGCAATCTCGCTCACCGCCGCCCCCGTGCGCTCGACCTCCTGCACGATCCGCACCTTCTCGCCCACCGGCCACTTCCGCCGTCCGCGCTTCCCTGCAGCTCCGACCCGCCGCTCGCCGCCTTCCGTATTGATCCTCGCCATCTGCGCCACCCCGTATGTTCTTGTTACGACGGGCTCATCATCCTCCTCGCGCGAGGCACCTATCCATGGGCCACGGCCACACGGTTACGTATCTCCGCTGCCAAAGATACCCCGAACAATAGCACTATATATGCTACGAATTAATGGGACACGACACTAGCGAGCAGCGCATTATTCCTTGCCGCTATTGTTCTAAACAACACGCCACTTCTGGGTACTTCGATATCCCTCGCCGCATCGTTCTTCCTGTCCGCCATGGCGGGGGTCGGCTTCCTGTACACGATCCTCCGTCACCGGGTAGTCGACTTCACGGTGATCCTGAACCGCACGCTCGTATACGCGGCAACCACAAGCTTCGTGCTGGGTCTATTTGCCCTTTTCGAGAGTTTGATCGAGCGCTCGGCGTTAGGCCACGACGCCAGCCTGATGATGGAACTCGCGGTACCGCTGGGGCTGGGTGTCTCGCTCAGCACCGTTCACCGGCGGATCGACAGCCTGGTCGATCGTCTGGTGTTTCGTCGCCAGTACCGCGAAGAGGTCGCCCTGCGCCGCTTTGCCCGGGAATGCGCTTTCGTGACCCAGCCTGAAAACTTGCTCGACCTTGCCATCGAGCAGATCAGTACCCATGCCGGTGTCCCATGGATCGCAATGTACGAGTACACGCCCGACGGTTATTCTCGTGTTCGCCAGTGAGGTGCCCAGAATTTACCGCTGCGAGTTGCCGCCGACGATCTTGCTCTGGTGAAGCTGCGGGCGCATGACCCGGAGGTCAACTTGCACCAAACGCCGAGCGCAATGGGGAAAGATGGTTACGCGTTCCCACTGCGTGTGCGCGGCCATCTGCTCGGAGTGCTCATAGTGGGGCCGCGTCCGGGCGAGCACTCGGTGGCTGAGGAACGCGAGTTGCTCGCCCATGTAGCCCACGAAATCGGCGCCGCCTTGTTCGCGCTACGCGCCGAGGCTAGCGAAGCAAGAGCGCAGGCAAGCGAGGCGCAGCTGCGAGAGTTACGTAGCCGCGAGAAGGCACTGTTGGAGGCTTTGCGTACAATCGGTGCAAGGGCAATCTCATAACTGGCATGCGGGCAGCCATGACGGTGAGCGGGGAGGATGCGGCTAGTTGTCTTCCCTGAGATTGCCGGTAAAGCCAATGGGACGTTGCTTGGGCGTCAGCGGGTTTGTGAGCTGACGGGTCGCCAAGAAAATGGCGGCGATCGCTCGGTCATAAGCGGTAAGCTTCTTCTCGATGTGCGCCTCGAGCTCATCGAGCCGCCGGGCAAGTTCCTTGTTCCAGGCCAGAAGCTCCCGCAGCTTCAGAAAGCGCGCACGACATGAACGCTCATCTCGAGGGCCCGGGGGCTGTCGAGGATTGTGGCGGCCGGAAGTGCCTGCGCGAGCGACTACTAACGTGCATGAGCTGCACAACTAGATACTGGTCAAGAAAGCGTAGCAACGCCCCGGCGTCGGACGAGGCCAGCCTTGACAAGATAGAGCACTGCGCCGACTGCCGTGAAAGCGAGCACTCCGAGAATCTGATCGCGTGGCGAGACGACGATGACCGCGACCATGCTCAGACTACCGAAAAGTGCCGCAAAGCCCAGTCCGCGAAACTGTACCGGCGTGCCTGCCAGACGCACATCCCGGCGCGCGAGCTCCCACGAGGCGGCGCAAGCAGCGATGTAGAGGACGCTGAGGATCAGCGCTGCGGACTCGGCGAGACTGGCAAACGATCCGGAAAGGGCAAGGGCGATCTCGATCATGCCGTAGCACGCGATGGCAACGTAGGGCGAATGCTTTCGATTGAGTTGTCCGAGAATGCGGGGAAGCGAGCCGTCGCGACCGAAGGCAAAGAGGATGCGCGGATTTGCCATCAGATCCGAGGTTATCCAACCGAACATGGAAATTGCCACCGCGGCGAGCATCAGGGAGCGGAGTGCGGGATAAGCGACGTTGATGGCATCGGCGAGGGGTACCTTCGATTGGGCAAGGGCGGACCCGAGCAGACCCTGGGCGACGAATTGCAATGCCGCATACAGCACCGCAACTGCTCCGATGCCAAGGAGCAGTGCGCGCGGAATCGTTCTCGTGGGATCACGCACCTCGCCGCTCGCCGACAGCGCGCCCTCAAAGCCTTGGAAGGCAAACAGCATGAGCAGCATCGCACGACCCATGTCCTCCGCGCGGACCGCAGTCGGTCGTACGAAATTTGCGCCTTTGACCGCGAAAACACCTGCACAGAGGAAGATGAGTAGCGGCGCCATTTTGAGCACCGTCGCGAGGCTAACCAGCCGCGCACCGCCTGCGACGCCCGCCATATTAATGGCAGCGATTCCTCCAACCGAGCAGAGCACGGCGAGGATTCGGACCAACATTTGATCTGGCGGCGGGGCGATCGAGGCGATCGCATCGCCGAGCGCCGCGCAGACGGCGCCAGCGGCGAGGAGGTTCGAAAACGTAAACAGCGTCCCGGAGACGAAGCCGACTCCATCGCCGAAGGCCTCCTCGATCAAGGCATAGATGCCTCCGCTGCTCGGCGCTCGACTCGAGCCCGCAGCAAGGCAGAGCCCGACAGCGCCCACCGCGACCGCGCACAGGAGGATGGCGGCCGGTGCAAGCGATCCCGCGGTGCGGCTCAAATCCG
>JAGWPE010000374.1 GCA_028870635.1 Gammaproteobacteria bacterium
GGAGATCAGAACGTGAAAGTCACGTCCGCCGAGTAGAGCCGCGCGCCGTCCGTGTAAGGCATCTGGAAGTGCTCGTACTCCAGCCGCGCGCCGAGCGGGCCCCAATGCGCCTGCGCACCGGCTCCCCAGACGATGACGTTGACGGCCAAGATCGCCGCCGAGGCCGGCGGCGCCGCGGCTAGTCGAGCCGCCAGCGCAAGCCCGCAAACACCTCGTTCTGGACCCGGACGTCGGGCTCGGCGACGGTCGTGAACTTGAGCCAGCGGTAGCCCGCCAGACCGGCGAGCCGCGGCGTGAATTGCACCTCCGCGCCCGCGGTAAAGTCGTAGAGATTGTGCGCGGAGCCGAAGGTGAGCACTCCGGGGGAGTAGAAGGCGCTGCCGAAGGCGGCGATTCCCCAGCGCGGCAGCAGCATATAGCGCGCATCGACGCCGAACGCGACGGCAAAGACATCTGTCTTGTTCAAGCCGGAGAGCAGCGCCAGGTAGCCCTGCGGTCCAACATTTATCGTGAGCCCGGGAGCCACGCTCAGATTGGTGTGGAACATCAAAGCTGCCGAGCCGATGATGTCGCGGTTCTCCGAGAGCAGGAACCCGTAGTCGAGGTCGCTGCGTCCGCCGCCGGTCGCTTCCCAGGGAGAAGGGGAGAGATAGCGCAGCTGCAGGACGCTGTTGCCGCCCATGGCCTCGATGGCGGTGCTGGTGTTGGTGGGCCGCGGTTCCTGCGCATGCAGAGCGCCGCCGGCAAGGAGGAGCAGAAATCCGAAAGCGAGGCCGTACTTCATGGCGTTGGTATCCCCGTCCGCTGCGGCACGATTGCCAACTTCGCGGAGTTGTTGAGTACGTACGGGGTCGCGAGATTTGTTCCCGGATTGCGACAGCCAGGCTTGGGTGAGCCGCGAAGCGGCGAACGACCGCGCAGGAAGCGCGGGCTGGGGGCCTGCCGCATGGTGGCCATTGGCACGGCCCAGCCCGTGTTGGAAAGACCGTGGCGGGGCTCAGTCTTCGCTTGCAGCCGCGGGGCCGCGGCCCGCATGCCGGGACTCGAGCTCCGCGACGACGTGCTCGAGCCGCAGGCCGCGGCTCTCGAGGAGCAGCAGCAGATGATAGAGGAGGTCCGCGGACTCGGCGACGAGCTTGTCGTCCGTCTCGGCCACCGCCGCGAGCGCGACTTCCAACCCTTCTTCGCCGACCTTCTGCGCGATGCGCTTCGGCCCTGCCGCGTAGATCCGCGCGGTGTAGCTGCCCTCGGGGCGATCGGCGATGCGCTGTGCGATCACGCCTTCGAGCGCGCCGAGAAAGGCCAGCCGCCCGGCGGCGGTGGCTGTTGCATCGCCGAAGCAGGTGGCTGTGCCGAGATGGCACACGGGGCCCGCGGGCACGGCGGTGACCAAGAGGGTGTCGCGGTCGCAGTCGGTGCGTACGGCGGCGAGCCGCAGCGTGTGGCCCGAGGTCTCGCCTTTTTCCCAGAGCCGCCCGCGGCTGCGGCTGAAGAAGACGACGCGGCGCCGCGTGAACGTCTCGCGCAGCGCCTCGCGATTCATGTAGCCCAACATCAGTACTTCGCCGCTTTGCGCGTGCTGTACGACGGCCGGCAGGAGGCCGCCGGTCTTGTCGAAATCGAGTGTGGCGATGTCTCCGGCAGTCAGCGGAGCGCCCGGCGCGTTGGGTTGGGTCATGTTCGCACCTCGATTCCGGCGGCACGCAGCGTCCGCTTCAGGTCGGGGATGGCGATCGCGCCGGTGTGGAAGACGCTCGCGGCGAGTGCGGCGTCGACACCGGCGTCCTGAAATACAGCGGTGAAATGTTCCGGCGCGCCCGCACCGCCCGAGGCCACGAGCGGCACGCCGCAGATCTCCCGGACGGCCCGCAACTGCTCGATGTCATATCCGCGCCGCACTCCGTCGTTGCCCATGCAGTTGAGTACGATCTCTCCCGCCCCCCGCTCCTGCACCTCACGAACCCACGCGAGCACGTCGCGGCCGGACTCGCGTGTGCGCTCCGGGTCGCCTGTGAACTGGAACGCGCGGTACCCGTCCCTGGTGAGCTGGCTGTCGATGCCGACCACGACGCATTGCGAGCCGAAGCGGCCGCTCAGCTGCCCGATGAGGCCCGGGTCCGCCAATGCCGGCGAGTTGACCGATACCTTCTCCGCGCCGGCGTTGAGGACCTCCTCGGCGTCGGCCACGGAGCGGATTCCGCCGGCCACGCAGAACGGAATGTCCAACACCCGCGCGACCCGCCGCACCCAGCCGCGGTCCACCGAGCGCCGCTGCGGACTCGCCGTGATGTCGTAGAAGACGAGCTCGTCGGCGCCCTCGTCGCGATAGCGCGCGGCAAGATCCAGGATGTCGCCCACGACCCGGTGGTCGCGGAAGCGCACGCCCTTTACGACCTGGCCGTCGCGGACGTCGAGGCAGGGAATGATGCGTCTGGCAAGAATGGTCGCAACTCCTCGGGTTTGATGCGCTCCTCGAGCAGGGCCTTGCCGCTCACCGCGGCGGCGGCGCCGATGCGTGCGAGGCTCCCGAGATCGGCCGCATCCCGCACCCCGCCGGAGGCTTGCCAGGCGATGCGCGGGAACCGCTCGACGGCCTCGCGATAGAGGTCGAGGTTGGGTCCGGTGAGCGCGCCGTCGCGCTCGATGTCGGTACAGAGAACGTGGCGCACCGCCGCCGCAGGGTAGGGCGCCAGCGCCTCCCAGAGAGAGATCGCGGTGCCCGACTTCCAGCCGCGGGTCCGCACTTGCGGCTCCCCGCGGCGGTCGTGGCGCACATCGAGCGCGAGGCAGATCCGGTCCGCACCGAACCGGCTGGCCCAGCCGATCACATCGTCCGGCCGCTCCACCGCCGCGCTGCCTACGACAACCCGCTCGACGCCGCCCGAGACCAGGTCCTCGATGACCTCCGCGGACCTGATGCCGCCGCCCACTTGCAGCTTCGGGCCGCGCTGTGCCGCAAGATCGATGATCACCTCGCGATTGGCCAGTACGCCATCCCGCGCCCCGTCGAGGTCCACCACGTGCACCCAGGACGCGCCCAGCGCCCGGTACTTCTCCAGGAGCTCGCGCGGGGAGTATTCGTAGCGCGTCTCCGCCCCGAAGTCCCCCTGGTACAGGCGGACACAGCGCCCGCCGCGCAGGTCGATGGCAGGAATCAACAGCATGGGCCGGATGATCTCCGAAGGCTCAAGTCAGTCCGAGAAAGTTGCCGAGGAGCCGGGCACCGGCGGACGCCGACCGCTCCGGGTGAAACTGAGTTCCCCAGAAGTTGCCCCGCCTGACGACCGCCGAGATCGATTCTCCGTATTGCACGCCGGCGAGCGTCAACTCGGACGCCGGCACCGCATAGCTGTGCACGAAATAGAAGTACTCGCCCGGCTCGATCCCCTCGAGCAGCGGATCGCGCCGCGAGTCGCTCAGCTGATTCCAGCCCATGTGCGGCACCGGCCGCCCGCGCGCGGCCTGCAGCCGCCGCACGGTCCCCGGAAGGATGCCCAGGCACTCGGTCGCTCCTTCCGCCGAGCGCTCGAAGAGCAGCTGCATTCCGAGGCAGATGCCGAGCACCGGCTGGCGCAGAGTCGGCAGCAACTCTGCAAGGCCGGAGCGGCGCAATCTCTGCATCGCATCCGCCGCCGATCCCACCCCCGGCAGCACCACCCGCGCCGCCCCGGCGATCTCACGCGCATCGCAGGAGACGGCAGCCCGCGCCCCCAGCCGCTCGAGCGCGAATTGCAGGGAGGCGAGATTGGCGCCGCCGCTGTCGATGATCAGCGCTTCCATTACAGCACTCCCTTGGTGCTCGGCAGCTCGCGGCTCTCGCGCCGTACGGCCTGGCGCAGCGCCCGGCCCACGCTCTTGAAGCAGGCCTCGATCATGTGATGGCTGTTCTCGCCCGTTACGCTCACGTGCACGGCCGCCCCGAGGGATTCCGCCAGCGAGCGGAAGAAGTGCGGCACCAGCTCGGTCGGCAGCCCGCCCACCGCCTCGCGGTTGAATCGGCCGGAGAACTGAGCGAGCGCGCGTCCCGAAAGGTCGATCGCCACCTGCGCCTGCGCCTCGTCCATCGGCAGGAGAAATCCGTAGCGCGCAATGCCCACCTTCGATCCGAGCGCCCGGCGCAGGGCTTCCCCGAGCGCCAGCGCGCAATCCTCCACGGTGTGATGCTCGTCGATCTCGAGGTCGCCCTTGCACGTGAGATCGAGCGCGAAGCCGCCGTGCTTGGCGAGCTGCTCCAGCATGTGGTCGAAGAAGCCGATCCCGGTGGCGATGCGGATGGGAGAGGTGTCGTCGAGGTTTACGTGAACGTCGATGTTGGTTTCCCGCGTACGCCGCCCGACCTGCGCGCGGCGCGCCGTGAGGGTCCGCACGGCCGCGGCCCAATCCTCATCCGGCGCTCCATCCCGGCGCACCCGCACGCCGCGCATCCCGAGGTTGGCCGCGAACTGCAGGTCGGTATCGCGGTCACCCACGACAGCGCTGGAGGACGGATCGACGCCGCTCGTGCGGATGTATTCGGCGACGAGGCCCGTGTTGGGCTTGCGGCAGCCGCAACCGTCGCTCTTGCGATGCGGGCAGACGAACACCGCATCGAACTCGATTCCCTGCGACCGGAGTGTCTCCAGAATGAACTGCTGTGGCCGCTCGAACGCCGCGTGCGGGAAGGAGTCGGTGCCGAGCCCGTCCTGGTTCGTGACCAGGACCAGGCGATAGCCGTGGCGCGCGAGGTCCGCCAGTGCGGCGAATACCCCCGGCATGAAGCGCACTTTCTCCAGGGAGTCGACCTGCTCGTCCGGCGGCTCCTCCACGAGGGTGCCGTCGCGGTCGATGAAGAGCGTTGCCGCGGGCCGGTTACTCGGCTCATCCTGAGTCTCGCCCCTGCCGGGCCGCGGGTTCGCCGCGTTCAAAATCGCTCCCGGTGATTTTGTCATCCCCACGCCTCCAGCAATCGGCCGTTCTGCTCCGGCGTCCCGACCGTGATGCGCAGCGCGCGCCCGAGCCCAGGATACCCGCGCGCATCGCGCACCAGGAGGCGCGCTTCACGGGCACGGGCCAAGGCCGCCCCGGCATCCGTGAATTCCGCGAGCACGAAGTTGGCATCGCTCGGCCAGACTCTCGTGATGCGGCTCAGTCCTGGGAGAGCGCGCAAGAGCCGCGCGCGCTCGGCGAGCAGCACATCGAGGCGCGCACGCGACTCTGCGCGGGCCGCGGGTGTCAGGCGAGCGAGCACCGCCTCGAGGGTCAACTGCGGGATGGCGTAAGGGGGGATGATCTTGCGCAGCAGGGCGATGATCTGCGGATCGGCGATGAGCGTGCCGCAGCGCGCCCCCGCGAGGCCGTGGGCCTTGGACAGAGTGCGCAGGATCGCGAGGTTGGGCAGCTTCGCTACGAGCCGCGCGAGGCTCGGCCGCGCGGCGAACTCGACATACGCCTCATCGAGCACCACCAGGGCCCGGCCGGCCAGCCGTTGCGCGATGCGCGGGATCGCCGCCTCCTCGAGCAGGTTGCCGGTCGGGTTGTTGGGCGAGCAGAGAAAGATGAGCTTCACGCCCGCGGCGCAACGCTCGATCACGGCTTGCTCATCGAGCGCGAAGCCGTCCGCCGCGAGGAGGGGAGTCTGCAGGACCTCGGCGCCCTGAATCCGTGCGCAGACGGAGTACATGCCGAAAGTGGGCGGACACACCAGCACCGCATCGCGGCCGGCGCGGCAGAAGGCGCGCGTCAGAAGATCGATCGCCTCGTCGCTGCCGCGACCCACCAGCACCGAGTCGGAAGCGACCGAGTAGAGCTCCGCCAGGCCCTCTACGAGCGCGCGCGGCTGCGGCTCCGGATAGCGGTTGAGACCCGCGTGCGAATCGTCCTGCGCGGGGCGCCACGGCAGCTCGTTGGCATGCAGCCGCTCGAGGCTCGGCTCCCACGAGGCATGCTCGTAGGGCTTGAGGGCCACGATGTCGGGTCGGGCGATCTCGTGAACCCAGCTCACGGGGAGCTCCCGGCCAGAAGCGCCGCATCCTCCGATGCGAGAGCGGCGAGGCGGCGCGTCACCGCGCCGGCGTGCGCATCGAGCCCCTCGAGCCGCGCCAGCGCGACGGCCACGGGACCCAGGGAGCGCAGACCGGCAGGGGAGAGCTCCTGCACGGTGATCCGTTTGACGAAATCGAGCACCGAGAGGCCGCTGTACGCGCGCGCGTAGCCGTAGGTCGGCAGCACATGGTTGGTGCCGGAGCAGTAGTCCCCCATCGGCTCCGGCGACCAGGCGCCGAGAAATACCGAGCCTGCACTCGCAACCTTCTCGAGCCAGC
Organism: Gammaproteobacteria bacterium; assembly: GCA_028870635.1. Lineage (GTDB taxonomy): Bacteria > Pseudomonadota > Gammaproteobacteria > Steroidobacterales > Steroidobacteraceae > 13-2-20CM-66-19. Next base: position 6,300 of record JAGWPE010000374.1, read on the forward strand.
GGCGCGGCTCACGCACCTCGAGAAGCAGGTGCTCGGCGGCGTACTCGTTGGCAACCTCGAGGGCACTGTCGAGATCCCGCACCACGATGCAGCGGCTGCTCGCGAGCGACTGCTCGACGATCGCGCGGCGGGAGAGGGCGCGTATCTGGCGGCCAACCTCGGCGGCGACAGCATCGGCGAGCGAGCGGCTCGGCGTCAGCAGGATCGCCTGCGCCTGCGTGTCGTGCTCGGCCTGCGCGAGGAGGTCCGCAGCCACGAACTCGGCGCGCGCACTCTCGTCGGCGATCACCAGCACTTCCGAGGGACCTGCCGGCATGTCGCATGCCGCACCCGCAGGGTCGCCCGCCACGACCTGCTTGGCGGAGGTCACCCAGGCGTTGCCGGGACCGAAGATCTTGTCGACCTTGGGAACCGTCTCGGTCCCGTACGCCATCGCTGCGATGGCTTGTGAGCCGCCCACCTTGTACACGGACTCGATGCCGCAGAGTCTGGCCGCGACGAGTACCGCGGGATTGGCCCGGCCGTCGCGGCGGGGCGGGGTGCAGAGCACCCGCCGGGGACAGCCGGCGATGCGCGCCGGAACCGCCAACATGATGACCGCGGAGGGGAGCGGGGCTGAGCCTGCAGGCACGTAGAGGCCTACGGCGGAGATCGGCCGGATGACCCGCTCGCAGCGCACCCCGGGCGTCGTCTCCACCGCCAGAGCCTCGGGCCGCTGCGCGTGATGGAATCGCTCGACGTTGTCGATCGCGCGCTCGAGCGCCGAGCGCTGCTCCGATGTCAGCGTCCGCTCCGCCTGCGCGAATTCCTCCGCTCCGGCCGCGAGAGTCTCCGGCTCCGCTCCATCGAAACGCCGGCTGTACGCGCGGAGCGCTTCGTCACCGCCAGCACGGACGTTGGCGATCACTTCGCGCACCAGCGCCTCGATGTCGTCGCGGCTCGCCTGCGTGGGGCGCGCGAGTGCCGCACGGCGCTCGACGGCGGAGAGCAATTCCCAGTCGAGGACGCGCATCGCTCAGGCCAGCATCTTTTCGACCGGCAGAACGAGAAGCGCGCTGGCGCCCGCCTTCTTCAGGCTTTCCAGCGTCTCCCAGAACACGTTCTCCCGGCAGACGGCGTGGATCGCCACCCGGTCGGGAAAGCCCTCGAGCGGAATGATGGTCGGCGACTCGCTGCCCGGCAGCAGCTTGCGAATCTCGGCGAGGGCGGAGCGCGGTGCGTGCAGCATGATGTACTTGCTCTCGCGCACCTGCTGCACGCCGTCGATGCGCATGAGCAGCCGCTGGGCCCATTCATCCTTGATGGATGACAGATCGAGCGGCGTGCGGATGAGTACGGCGTGACTCTCGAGCACCGTCTCCACTTCCCGCAGGTGGTTGGCCTGCAGGGTAGATCCCGTGGAGACGAGATCGCAGATGAGATCGGCCCGCCCCAGGCGCGGCGCGATCTCCACCGCGCCGGAAAGCGTGACGATCTCCGCGCGGATCTCGCGCTCGCGCAGGTAGTTCTCCAGAAGGTAGGGGTAGGTCGTCGCAATGCGCTTGCCCCGCAGGGTGCGGGGACCCTCGAAGGAGGTGCCCTCGGGAACTGCGAGGCAGAGGCGGCAGCGGCCGAAATCGAGCGTGCGCACCTGCTGGAACCGAGCCGGATGGCCGCGCGCGGCGAGCTCCAGGCGCTTCTCTTCCAGCACGTTGAGACCCACAAGTCCGAGGTCGCAGACATCCTCCTGCACGAGGTCGGGGATGTCATCGTCGCGCACGAAGAGGACATCGAGCGGCATGTTCTCCCCGTAGGCCATCAACTGATCCTTGCCGCGCGAGACCTTCAGGCCGCAGCGGATCAGCAGGTCGAGCGACGGCTCCGTCAGCCGGCCCGACTTCTGGATTGCGAGTTTCAGGCGCGGCTCATCCATGGCGAGGCGTCTCCGGCTGCGGGCGCGACTTGTCCAGCCGGGAGGCTGCGAGCGCGTAGCCGCCATTGCCGGCGGCAAGGAAACGCGCCACGCGGCCGATGGTGGTCACACTGACGCCGGTGAGACGGTGGATCTCCCGGTAGGGCAGCCCCCGCCCGAGGTAGTCCACCACTGCCCAACGATCCGCCATCGCCTGCAGCTCCGCGGGAGTGCAGAGATCGCGCAGGAACGCGCGGACTTCCTCCGGGCTGCGCAGGCTCGCGATGGCGTAGTAGAGGTTGCGCTCGGCGAGCGCCTCCTGGCGGGGCGTAAGGCTGCGGTGGGTCTTCATGGCGTCACAACGTAATAGCGTACTAGCACACTAGCACGGGAGGAGGGATCGGTGCCAGCGTGAGCTGCACCTCGGGGCGGTCTCTTGACGCGTTGCATGTCCGCACCTACACTGGACCGCACTCATCGAGACCGGCTGAGGGATAAGGCCCTTAGACGCCGGGGCAACCGCCAGGTTTAACCATCCTGGAAAGGTGCCAACTCCTGCGGTCCGAGCCGCGCAGCGCACTGGCGCACGCAGCCGGATCGACAGATGAGCGGTTCGCGTAGCCTTGCCGCGCCGCCACTTTGGCGCGACGGGGATGGACGCAACAACCCGCCAGATTCCTGGTGGGCGCTCCGCAGGAGGGCCGGTGAGACCGAGCCAGAGGACTGCGGAGCTTCCGATGAATGATCCGGCTGTGATCGCTGCTTCCCCTGAGAGCCGCCTCCACGAAGATGGATGGCTCACGGGGAACCGGATCCATGCGCCCGTGCTCCCTCCCGCCGATCCGGCGGTGCGCGAGGGGATAGTGGAAATTCCCGGCGAGATGGCTCTCCATCACGGCGGCCGGTTGAATGGCGTCCGGCTCGCCTGGCGCATGGCCGGGCCCGCCGCCGCTCCCGTCGTCTGCGCTCTCGGCGGCATTTCGGCGAGCCGTCACGTGTGCCTCGGCGAAGGCCCGCGCGCCGGCAGCTTCGAGACCCCGCGTCGCGAGAGTCAGCGCCTCGGATGGTGGTCGGAAATCGCCGGGCCCGACCGGCCGCTCGATACGCATCGCTACCGTGTTCTGAGCTTCGATTATCTCGGCGGCAGCGGCGAGACGACCGGGCCGCGGGGCTCGCAGCCGTTTCCCAGTATCTCGACCTATGATCAGGCCGAGCTCCTGCTGCGCCTGCTCAACCACCTTGGCATCAAGGCGCTGCGCGCGATCGCCGGCGGCTCGTACGGCGGCATGGTGGCGCTGGCTTTCGGTGAGCGCTATCCGGAGCGGGCAGGGCGGCTGATCGTGCTCTGCGCGTCCGATCGGCCCCATCCGCTCGCCACCGCCTGGCGCAGCGTCCAGCGCGAGATCGTCCGCCTCACGATGGAGAGCGGCCGCGCTGCCGAGGGACTCAAACTGGCGCGCGCTCTGGCGATGTCCACCTACCGCAGCAGCGAGGAGTTCGGCGCCCGTTTCGCCGGCCCGCCCGCGCTCGACTCGGACCGATTCGTCTTCCCGGTGGAGCGTTATCTTCTGGCCCGCGGGCGCGATTACGCGGCGCGCCACCGGCCGGACTCTTTCCTCTGCCTCTCGGAGTCCATCGATCTGCATCGCGTCGATGCGAGCGGCATTTTCGTCCCCACGGTCGCGATCGCCGTGCGCGAGGACCAACTCGTCCCGGTCGCGGACATCCGCGGCATGGTGGCGCGCCTCGGCGCCGGCCGCTTCCACGAGATTTCCTCCATCTACGGGCATGACGCCTTCCTCAAGGAATCACAGCAGCTGCGCGGCGTTTTCGCCGCGGCGTTGGAGAGCAACTGAGCCATGAGCAAGCTGACACACCGGCACACCGCCGATCAGGTCACCCAGACGGTTCGCGCGGGCCTCGAATGCGACGACGTCACGGGAGCCGTGGTGCCGCCGATCCACCTGACTTCGACGTTCGCCTTCCGCGGCTTCGGCGAGAAGCGCCGTTACGACTACACGCGCTCCGGCAATCCCACGCGCGACCTGCTCGGCGAGGCGATCGCGGAGCTCGAGTTGGGCGTTGGGGCCGTCGTGACCGCGACGGGCATGGCCGCGGTCACTCTGGTCGGCTATCTGATCCCCGCCGGCGCGCGCATCGTGGCGCCGCACGACTGTTACGGCGGCACTTACCGGCTGTTCGATGCCTGGCGGCGGCGGGGCGAGCGGGATGTGGAGTTCGTCGACTTCGGCGACCTCGCGGCGGTCAAGTCCGCGCTGGCTCGACCGGCGGCGCTCCTCTGGATCGAGACGCCGAGCAACCCGTTGCTGCGCATCACGGACATCGAGCAGTTCGCGGCCCTGGGGCATGCGGCCGGCGCTCTCGTGGCGGTCGACAACACTTTCCTTTCGCCCGCCTGGCAGCAGCCGCTCACTCTGGGCGCGGATCTCGTCGTGCATTCGACCACGAAGTACCTGAATGGCCACAGTGATGTGGTAGGGGGCGCCGTGGTGGCCCGAACGAAGGAGCAGCACGAGCAGCTCGTCTGGTGGGCCAACTGTCTGGGGATCACGGGCGCTCCTTTCGACAGCTATCTGACGCTCAGGGGCCTGCGTACTCTGCACGCGCGTCTCGAGCATCACGGCCGCAACGCCGAAGGACTCGCAAAATGGCTCGTCGAGCAGCCCGGCGTCAGGCGTGTCTATTACCCGGGGCTGTCATCTCATCCCGGCCATGAGGTCGCCCGCCGCCAGCAGCGCGGCTACGGCGCCATCGTCACCCTGGAGCTCGAAGGAGGGCACGAAGCCGTCAGAGCCTTCTGCTCCGACCTGACCTGCTTCTCGCTGGCGGAGTCCTTAGGCGGCGTCGAGAGTCTCGTCGCCCATCCTGCCACGATGACTCACGCCGCCATGGATCCGGCCGCGCGACTGAAAGCGGGCCTCGTCGACGGCCTCATCCGCCTCTCCATCGGTATCGAGTCTCTCGAAGATCTCCGGGCCGATCTCGCAGCCGGGCTCGAGCGCGCATCGCGTGCCATCCCGCGCCGGACGGAGGCGCTCGCAGCCGCCTGCTGAGCGCTTTTGCTCCTGGCGACTGCGGCGAGGCCTCGCACCTGCGGGCCGCGCGGGTTTCAGGCCGCGCGGATTCGCTCCACGACCGCCTCTCCGACCCGGTCTGTCGAGAGCGCCTGCGCGCAGCTTGCGGCGACATCCGGGGTCCGGGCTCCCTGCTCGACGGCTTCCGATACGGCCCGCTCCAGCGCCGCCGCCTCAGACTCCAGGCGGAGCGAGTGCCTGAGGAGAAGGGCGACACTGAGGATGGTCCCGCAAGGATTGGCGATTCCCTGACCCGCTATGTCGGGCGCCGAGCCGTGGATCGGCTCGTAGAGTCCGCGGCTGCCTTCGCCCAGCGAGGCCGACGGCAGCAGGCCGAGCGACCCCGCCAACATCGAGGCCTCATCCGTCAGGATGTCGCCGAACATGTTCTCCGTCACCAGCACGTCGAAGTCGCGCGGACGCCGGATGAGGTGCATTGCCGCCGAGTCGACCAGCATGTGCTCGAGCGACACATCCTGGAACTCCGCTTTCATCACCCGCGTCGCCACTTCCCGCCACAGCCGCGAGGTCTCGAGCACGTTCGACTTGTCGATCGATACCAGCTTGCGCCGCCGCTGCCGAGCCAGCCGTGCCGCCACGCGCACTATCCGCTCGACTTCCTCCACCGTGTAAGTGCAGACGTCCGTTGCCGCCCGCGCTTCCCGACGCTTCTCGCCAAAGTAGATTCCACCGGTGAGCTCGCGCACGAACACGAGATCCACGCCCTCGAGAATTTCCGGCTTCAAGGTGGAAGAAGAGAGGAGGGCGGGGTGCACCTTCACCGGCCGCAGATTGGCATACACCCCCAGCGCCTTGCGCAGCCCGAGAAGCCCCTGCTCCGGCCGCACTTTCGCCTCCGGCGCCGACCACTTCGGCCCGCCGATGGCCCCGAGGAGAACAGCATCCGCTTCCAGACAAGCCTTCAGCGTGCTCTCGGGCAACGGATTGCCGCACAGATCGATTGCGGCCCCGCCGAACGGCAACTCAGTCAGCTCGAACTGATGTCCGTGCGCACTCGCAAGAGCGCGCAGGCACCGTAACCCCTGCGCCATGACTTCCGGCCCAATCCCATCCCCCGGCAAAACAGCAATCTTGGCCTTCATCTGCAAGTCCCAAATGTACGTTTGATCAAATGCGCGAGGGTCCGGGCCGCGCAAGTCATTTACTCGCTGGCTTGCGCCGCTCGCCGCTGCTCGTAACCGCGAATCTCCGCCTCCCGCCCGAGCAGGAATCCCAGCTCATCGACCCCATTCATCAGGCAGTGCCGCGCAAACGGCTCCAGCGGAAACTTCACCGATTGCCCGCCC
>JAGWPE010000375.1 GCA_028870635.1 Gammaproteobacteria bacterium
AACATGATGTTAAACAAGTGGCTGGAATACTGCGCGGAGCGGGGGCATCGCTTCTCAACGGCTACCAGGCTCATCGCCGCCGAATGAGAACCGGCGGCCCGCCGCCGTTCGTCTCATGATGGCGCTTCGACAGCTCGGCTTCCTGAAGCTCAATTTCCGCCGCGAGGAGACCGCGGAGGAAGACCATCGCGTGCTCGCTCTGTTCCGCAACCGTGCGGAGCTGAAAAAGGCGTACGGTGAGCTGCAGGAGGAGATCTACCGGCTGAAGGACCGCATCAAGCAGCAGGAAGGGGCCACGCAGCGCGTGCAGGAGATGCTGAGCGCGCTCGAGATGCGGCTGGGCCTTTCCGAGACGGCGTTCCCGGCGCTCGTTTTCTACCAGCTGCGCAGGCTCTGGCAGACGGGGCAGGAGCTTCTCGAGCGGTTCGTCGCCGAGCTCGCCGCGCAACAGGACGAGCGCGAGCGGCGGCAACATCTCGCCGAGCACAACCGGCGCGTGTTCGCGAAACGCCAGGCCGCGGAACAGCGCCTGCGCGGCGCGCAGCAGCTCGCGGCGGAGGAGGCGGCGCGGCTCGCCCACCTCGAGAGTCAGCGCGCGCGCCTGCAGCGGTTCTGGCACTACTTCAAGCGCCGCGCCCTCGAGCACACCATCTCTCAGGCGCGAGGCGCCGCGGCCGCCGCCGACGTCTCGCTCCTCGCCGCGCGAGAGGCGGTCGAGGAGATCGCGCGCGAGCCGGTGCCCGAGTTCCCGGGACTTTCCCTCGATGCGCGGCGCGCGATCAACATCGCGGCGATCGCTTACGCGGAGGTGCTCTGCCTGCGCCTCTCCCGCACACAGCTGGTCATGCAGGCGCGCGAAGCCACGCGCCACCGCGAGGCCACGGACGAATACGGCTCACGCTCCGAGTGCGAGGCGCTGATGAAACAGATCGAGCGTGCGGACGAGCTGCTGCGGGCGCGCGCCAACCTGTCCCAGGAAGTGAAGCAGAGATCCGAGCGGCTGAAGCAAGTGGCGCGCTACCGCGCGCCGGCGGACGCCGCGCCGACCGCGGAATCGCTGGCCTTCTCCGAGGGCGATGCGCTCGGCGGCGCGCCCAACGGGCTCGCCGCGGCGCGCATGCCCAACGTGCTCGCCGAGGACACCTGGGATCTCTACCGCGTCCTCCTGCGGTAGCTACGACCCCTGCGGGTTCGTGCTCGCTGTCTTCTCGATCGGAAGGCCCGAGCGGTCGAGCGCGATCATGTCCGCGGTGACGTCCGCCGCCTGATCCAGGATCACGTCCGGGATCTTGTCCTTGCCCTTGTCGATCTGCTCCGCGCTGCTGAGCGGCGGCAGGCCGAGGGCGGCGCGGCGCTTGTTATCGAGCGACAGCATCGTTTTGTCCTCGCGGGTGCGCTGATCGCGCCGCTCCGTGAGGTTCAGCGATACCGTATGCTGTCCGCGCAGGGCTTCGATGGTGTCGATGTCAGCCACCAGCCACTGATAGTTGGCATCATGCCGGGTACGCGCCGTCTCGTCGGCGCCGAGCTGCCCGACCGACGGCACGCTTGCCAGTCCCGTGCTGACCTTGAACGGCACGCCGGAGATGCGGTCCCACGGCAGGGAGTTCGGCTGGTCGGCCTCGCCGATGTCCTTCGGGTCGATGGGGGAGGGCAGCAGGACGTCGGGCACCACGCCGCGATGTTGCGTGCTCTCGCCGGTGACGCGGTAGAACTTCCCGATGGTCACGGTGAGCTGGCCGTCTACCGGCTGATCGCTCCAGCGGTCGAGCGGCACGAGATTCTGGACCGTGCCCTTGCCGAAGGTGTTCTGACCGATGATCAGGCCGCGGTGGTAGTCCTGGATCGCGCCCGCGAAGATCTCGGAAGCCGATGCGCTCAGCCGATTCACCAGAACGGCGAGCGGCCCCGTGTAGGCAGGGCCCTGCTCCGGATCATCGAGCACCTCGATGTGCCCGTTGCGGTCGCGCAGCTGCACGACCGGGCCGTGCGGGATGAACAGGCCGGTCAGGGCCGTGGCCTCCGGCAGGTAGCCGCCGCCGTTGTCCCGCAGGTCGAGCACGAGCCCGTCGATGTGCTGCGCCTCGAGCTTCTCGAGCAGCCGCAGGACGTCGCGGGTGGTGCTGCGATAGTTGGGATCACCGGCGTTCTCCGCGGCGATGTCCTCGTAGAAGCTAGGTACGGTGATGATGCCGATCCTGTAGGTGCGGCCATGACCGGTCACGGTCTTGAGCTCGCTGTGCGCCTCCTGCGCCTTCAGTGTCACTTTGTTGCGGACGAACTCCACGACCCGCTCCTTGGAACCGGGCGCAGCCCCGGGCGGCAGTAGCTGCAGCCGGACGGCAGTCCCCGCCTTGCCGCGGATGAGCTGCACGACGTCATCGAGCCGCCAGCCCACGACGTCGGTCATCGGGCCGGCGGCGCCTTGGCCGACGCCGGTGATGCGATCGTTGGGCTTGAGGGTGCCTGCGACGGCCGCCGGTCCTCCCTGGATGACGTTCATCACCGTCACGTAGTTGTCGATGAGCTGCAGCGAGGCGCCGATGCCCTCGTAGTTGAGGCTCATCTGAATGCGGTATTCCTCGGAGTTAAGCGGCGAGAAGTAGCTCGTGTGCGGATCATAGGTGCGCGCATAGGCATTCATCAGGTCCTCGAACACGTCCTCGGACTTGATCTGATCCACGCGCCGGATGACCGTCTCATAGCGCTTGCGCAGGATCTGCGCCGCCTGCGGCCAGGTCTTGCCGGCGAGAAGCAGCGAGAGCGCATCGTTCGTGACACGCTTCTTCCAGAGCTGGTCCATCTCAGCCTGCGTCGCCGGCCAGGCCGCATGGTCACGATCGAAGTCGTAGCTCGCGGTCGTGTTCCAGTCGGGCTGCGAGCTCAGCAGGCCGATGGCGTACTGCATCCGCTCCCGATTGCGCTGCTTGAATCTGTCGAAGATGAGAAAGCCGGGATCGACGTTCCCGGTATGGATCATGTCGTCGAACTTGTCCTTGTAGAGCGAGAACTCCTGCACGTCGCTCGCCAGGAAGTAGCTGTGCTCCGGATCGAGGAATTCCAGATAGCGCTGAAACACCTGCTGCGAGAAGCCGTCGTCGATGACCTCGCGGCTGTAGTGAGTCTCCTCGAGGATCCGCCCGATCTTACGGGCGATGGCGCGCTGGTCGTCGGTCGGCGCGAGCGCCCCCGGGGGCAGGATGGAGGCGGCGTGGACGGGAGCGCGCAGGGCGACATCCGTAGCGGCGACGGCCACGGCCGAGAGGACGGTGAGGGCGAGCCATCCGAGTGGACGGCGAAGGGTCTTGAACATCTGGAGCTGCTCGCGGGGTCCTTGTAGAAGGGGGCAGGGAGGGAATTTCCCCGGGTCTAGTCGGTAATAGTATCGCTCATCGCTACGACTGCCAGAATGCGTCCGGATTCGCGGAGTGCAATGGCCACCCTCAATCCCGGGGCATGCGCCGCATCAGGGCCACCCAGAGGCGAGTCAGGAGGATCAGCACGGCCGGGCCGAGCGCCACCACCCAATATCCCAGCCAGCCATGTGCCAGGCCGGCGAAGTAATCGCCATAGAGCGTGAGCGGCCCCAGCCCTTGGGGGTTGTCGCCATGGGTGTAGGGTCCCAGGGTCCTGTGGCCGACGATCCAGATCAGGAGAGGGATCACCAGCAGGCCGAGTGCCAGGGCGCCGCCGAACAGCGCCACTTCCCGCCGGGTACGGGTGTCGATACCGAAGACTTGCGCCCGGGCCAGGGGTCCCGGACGGGCGGAAGGTTCCGTCATGGGGCCAGTGTAGCCGATCGGACCCTTTCCCAGGTCATAATGCCAGGCTATGCGGAAAATCACGGCAGCAGTGATCGGGGTGGGCTACCTCGGGCGGTTTCATGCGCAGAAGTACGCCCAGGCGTTGCAATGTGACCTGGTGGGTGTCGTCGATGCCCGACAGGAGGCCCGCGACGCAGTCGCGGCAGAGGTGGGCACGCGCCCGATCGCGGATCATCGGGAGCTTCTCGGAGCCGTCGAAGCGGTGAGCGTGGTGACGCCGACCCCGGCGCACTTCGCGATAGCGCGTGACTTCCTCGAATCCGGCGCACATGTACTGGTCGAGAAGCCCATCACCGAGACGGCCGGCGAAGCCAGGGAATTGATCGAGCTCGCCGCCCGCCGCGGCCGCATCCTGCAGGTTGGGCATCTCGAGCGCTTCAATTCGGCAATTCTCGCCGCGGAGCCTCATCTGCGCGCGCCGCGCTTCGTGGAGTGCCATCGTCTGGCTCCGTACCGTGAGCGGGGCACTGATGTGAACGTGGTTCTGGACCTGATGATCCACGACATCGACATCGTTCAGACGATCGTCGGAGCACCCGTAAAAACCATCGATGCGGTCGGGACACCGGTTTTCTCTGAAGACATCGATATCGCCAATGCGCGCATCACGTTCGCCAACGGATGCGTCGTCAATGCCACCGCCAGCCGTGTCAGCTTGAAGACCGAGCGCAAGATGCGTATTTTCGAGGACGACGCCTATCTGTCGCTGGATCTGCAGCAAAAGATCCTGACAGTCATCCGCAAGCGTGTGCCGGGGGATCCGGCCGGCCCGCTGCCGGTGACCATAGAGGAGCAGAGTCTCGACCCGGGGGATGCCTTGAAAGCGGAGATCGAGTCGTTCCTCGGATGCATTCGCGACGGCCGTCCGCCTGTCGTAACGGGAGAGGCCGGCCTGATGGCGTTGGAGACGGCTACGCGTGTCACGGAGCAGGTTCGCAGGTCCCTGGCCGAGCGCGTAAAGATGGAGGCCAAGCCCGATGTCGCAGCAACCTGAGCATTTCCGCCAGGCACCGCGCCCCATCACCCTGGGGGCGATCCAGATGTCATGTGGCTGGGACGCCGCCGCGAACATCGCGAAGGCCGAGCAATTGGTGCGGGAGGCCGCATCGCGCGGGGCGCAGCTCATCCTGCTGCCGGAGCTCTTCGAGACGCCGTACTTCTGCATCGAGCAGGATGCGCGGCATCTGAAGCTCGCCCGCACCGTCGAGGAGAGCCCCGCGGTGAAGCATTTCAGCACGGTGGCGCGCGAGCTCGGGGTGGTCCTGCCCATCAGCTTCTTCGAGCGGGCGGGACCGGCCTATTTCAACTCCATCGCCATCCTCGATGCCGACGGCTCGCGCCTCGGCATCTACCGCAAGTCTCACATCCCCAATGGACCGGGGTACCAGGAGAAGAGCTACTTCACTCCGGGGGACACCGGTTTCAAGGTCTGGCGGACCCGGTATGCGCGCATCGGGGTCGGAATCTGCTGGGATCAGTGGTTTCCCGAAGCGGCACGCGCCATGGCGCTCGCGGGGGCGGAGGTGCTGCTGTATCCGACCGCGATCGGCACCGAGCCGCCGCCGGCATTGCCGGTGAACTCCCGGGACCACTGGCAGCGCACCCAACAGGGCCACGCCGCCGCGAATCTGATGCCGCTCGCCGCTGCCAACCGCTACGGGCTCGAGCGCTCGCTGCAGGACCCCGAGGGGCTCTACATCCGCTTCTATGGCTCCTCGTTCATCACCGATGCGATGGGCGCGAAGGTTGCGCAGGCTCCCGAGAAGGGCGACGCGGTGCTCACGGCTTCGTTCGACCTCGAGCAGACGGCCGCCATGCGCGACAACTGGTTCGTCTTCCGCGACCGTCGGCCGGACCTTTACGGTTCACTGACATCACTGGATGGAATCGTCAGATCCTGACGGGCCCTTCAGTGTGTCTCGATCCAGGCGATCGCGTCCTTCAGTTCCTTGACGAATCGCGCGTACTCATTGCGCCGCTGCGCATCGTCGGGGACTCTGAGAAGGAACGACGGATGGATGGTCACCCAGAGGTGTGCCGTCGCCGAGAGCCTGGTCGGGGAGCCTCGAAGCTGCGAGACGATCACCGGGTGGCCGAGGAGCGCCCGGGCTGCCGTCCCACCGAGCGCCATCACGAGCTTCGGCGCGACCAGACGCAGCTCCTCGCCGAGCCACCAATGGCACGCTTCGATCTCACTCGCGCTCGGCTTGATGTGCAATCGCCTCTTGCCGCGAGGCTCGAACTTGAAGTGCTTGACGGCGTTGGTGATGTAGACGGAATCGCGTCCCAGTCCGGCATCCTGCAGCGCGCGATCGAGAATCGCGCCAGCCGGTCCCACGAACGGGTGGCCCTGCCGATCCTCCGAGTCCCCGGGCGCCTCGCCGACGAGCATGAGGCGCGAGCGGCCCAAGCCTTCTCCAGGCACTCCCTGCGTCGTCGCTTTCCACAGCGTGCAGCGGCGGCACTCGTTGACGGCGCTGCGCAGCTCTTCGAGCGAAACAAGCGTACGGCCCGTGAGCCCGCTTTCCTCACGGCCGGCCCGCGCGCGCCTGGAGAGCGCCTCGGATTCCTCGGTCGTCATCGTCTCCGTTCAATGAGCGACCGCCACGGTTGGTTCCGGCGCGCACTGAAAGCGCGAAGAAACGCGACTCGAAAAGTTCTTTTGCTGCACGCTGCGCGGACGTGTAGCGCCCGTTCCTCGGCGTGAGGGCGACATACTCCTCGAGCAGCAAGCGGCAGCGCTGCAATTTGTATGTCCGCAGATACCTCGCTAATGCACCGCACTCCCGGCCCTTCAGCCGGGAGTGCGGTCAACCATTGGTGGAGGCGGGGGGACAGTACATCCGCCGCTTTCGCGACGGCCTGGACTATGCCTTCATCCGAGCCGTTTTCGCGACGGCACGGATGCGGAGCGTCTTATCCCGCTCGTCAGCGGAATCCTAGTACCCGCCCAGGACAGCAAGTCCACGGCGAGCCTATGAGTCTCTACAGGGCAGGCCTGAGGTTGGCCCTCTTCCTACCCCTCGGCGTTGCCATGCCGCTCTCCGAGGAGAGCGCCGTCAGGTTTCAC
>JAGWPE010000376.1 GCA_028870635.1 Gammaproteobacteria bacterium
AGGTTGGCCGGGATCTCGTCGAAGAGCTGCTCGATGCTGCCGACGCCTATGGCCGCGAGCATCGACTCGACATCCGCGCGGGTGTGGGGGATGAAGGCCATCAGCCGCCCTCCTCCGCGATCAGCTTCTCGTACTCCGCGGCACTCAGGAGCGCGGGGGCCGCACCGCCCGCGGCCGGGCGCAGCCGCATCAGCCAGCCCTTGCCGTAGGCGTCGGAGTTGATCGCCTCCGGCTCCGAGGCGAGCGCGGGATTGCCGGCGGTCACCTCGCCCGCGACGGGCGAATAGACATCGGAGGCGGCCTTGACCGACTCCACGACGGCGAACGGCTCACCGGCCGAAAGCTTGCGGCCGGCCTCGGGCACCTCGACGAACACCAGGTCGCCGAGGGAATGCTGAGCGTGATCGGTGATGCCGATCTCCAGCGTGCCATCGGGCAAGGTCCGCAGCCACTCGTGGGTCTTCGTGTACTTGAGATCGGAAGGAACGTTGCTCATGCGGCGCTCCGGGCTCTTGGGAATTTGGATGGGATATCGGGATGACAGTTCGGATTGGAAAGCGGCGCGCTTACGAGACCAGCGCCTTGCCGTGACGGACGAACGGCGGCCGCACTATGCGCGCCTCGTGCAGCTTGCCGCGGATGTCGACCTGGACACTGGAGCCCGCGGCGGCCGGCACACGGGCCAGCGCGATCGACCGCTCCAGGGTAGGGGAAAAGGTGCCGCTGGTGATCTCGCCCTCGCCTCCATCGGGTACCAGTACCTTCTGGTGTGAGCGCAGGACGCCGCGCCCCTCGAGCAGCAGGCCCACGAGCTTGCGCTGCGGCCCGCGCGCGCGAATCGCCTCGAGGGCCTCCCGTCCGATGAAGGCGCGCTCGCGCGGCTCGAGCGCCACCGTCCAGCCGAGGCCTGACTCAAAGGGATGGGTGCCCTCATCCATATCGCTGCCGTAGAGGCTCATGCCGGCCTCGAGGCGCAGGGTATCGCGGGCACCGAGGCCACAGGAGGTGACACCGGCGGAATTCAACGCCTTCCACACTCGTTCCGCTTCCGTGCCCGGCAACATGATCTCGAAACCGTCTTCGCCCGTGTAGCCGGTACGCGCGACGAACCAGCCGTCGATCTCGCGTCCGAAAAACGGCTCGAGAGCCAGCGCACTTGCCGCGCCGGCAGGTGAAAGGAGACTCGCCGCCTTGGCGCGGGCCTCTGGCCCTTGGACGGCGAGCATGGCGAGGTCGGCGCGCTCGGCGACATCGACCCCGAACCCGGCCGCGTGTTGGCGAATCCAGGCGAGATCCTTCTCGCGCGTGCCCGCATTGACGACCGCGCGGAACCAGGAGTCTTCGAGAAAATAAACGATGAGGTCGTCGATGACGCCGCCCGTCTCATCGAGCATGCAGCCGTAGAGCGCCTTCCCGGGCGCCTTCAGCCTGCCGACATCGTTGGCCAATAGTCTTTGGAGGAAAGGCCTGACGCGCGCACCCTCGAGATCGACGACGCACATATGTGAAACGTCGAAGACGCCGGCGCCGCGGCGCACCGCATGGTGCTCGGCGATCTGGGAGCCGTACTGCAGCGGCATGTCCCAGCCGCCGAAGTCGACCATTCTGGCGCCGAGCTTGTGGTGCAGCTCGAAGAGTGGGGTTCGTCTTGTCACAGGTGCTCCGGAGTCCAAACGCGAACGGCAGGCGTAGAACGCCCCTGCCGCCCTCTGTCCGGTGACCTGAGAGATCGGGCGCCTGCGGCGCCGCTCCCCTTCGGTGGGTGGCCGCCAAAGGCGTCCACCACTCTCCAGAGTCCCCGCGATCTGCCGTTCGTGTGCCTGAGCGTTTCCGGGCGGAGCTTGCGCCTTCGGCGTTCCGGCGGTGGCCGGACTCTCTCCGGACAGACCACTTATGGGGTGCGCGCATCATAGCATGTAAAATCTCCGGTCCCAGGAGCCTCCGAGCAGACTATGTCTTCCATCCAGCGTCGCAAATCCGTACAGGTGACCATCGGACCGATCCGCGTCGGCGGCACCGCGCCGGTCGTCGTGCAATCGATGACGAACACCGATACGGCAGACATCGAGGGCACTGTTCAGCAGGTGAAGTCCCTCGCCCGCGCCGGGTCGGAGCTGGTGCGCATTACGGTAAATACGGCGGAGGCGGCGGCGGCGGTACCGCACATCCGCAACCGGCTGGATCAGCTCGGGGTGGCGGTGCCGCTGATCGGCGACTTTCATTTCAACGGCCACAAGCTGCTGCGCGAGCACCCGGGCTGCGCCGAGGCGCTGGCGAAGTACCGCATCAACCCGGGCAACGTCGGGCGCGGCAGCAAGCGCGACCCGCAATTCGCGGAGATGATCGAGACGGCCTGCCGCTACGGCAAGCCGGTCCGTATCGGCGTCAACTGGGGCAGCCTGGACCAGGACCTGCTCACGCGGCTCATGGATGAGAACTCCTCGCGCGCGCAGCCGCTGAGCGCGCAGCAGATCATGCGCAATGCGGTCGTGCTGTCGGCGCTGGAGAGCGGGCGGCGCGCGGAAGAGCTCGGGATGGCGCACGAGCGGATCATTCTCTCGGCCAAGGTGAGCGGCGTGCAGGATCTGATTGCGATCTACCGTGACCTCAGCGGGCGCTGCGATTACCCGCTGCATCTCGGGCTGACGGAAGCCGGCATGGGCTCGAAGGGCATCGTGGCCTCGACCGCGGGCATGGCGGTGCTGCTGCAGGAGGGGATCGGCGACACCATCCGTGTCTCGCTCACGCCGGAGCCGGGCGGCGATCGGACGCAGGAGGTGATCGTGGCGCAGGAGATCCTGCAGACCATGGGGCTGCGGTCGTTCCTGCCGCTCGTCACGGCGTGCCCGGGGTGTGGGCGTACCACGAGCACGGTGTTCCAGGAGCTGGCCCAGAGCATCCAGACACATATTCGGCATCGCATGCCGGAGTGGCGTCGGGAATACGATGGGGTCGAGGATATGACTGTGGCTGTGATGGGCTGCGTCGTGAACGGGCCTGGGGAGAGCAAGCACGCCAACATTGGGATCAGCTTGCCGGGGACGGGGGAGCGGCCGGTGGCGCCTGTCTATGAGGATGGAGAGAAGACGGTCACTTTGAAAGGGGAGCGGATCGCGCAGGAGTTTCAGGAATTGCTGGAGCAGTATGTGGCTCGGAGGTTCAGCAAGAAGACTGTTACCCCCGGGACGGCTGTGGCTTGAGCGAGCGCATCGCAAAATGACCCTGGCCGGAACGCCGTGAATACATCCATGTAGGCTAGCGGATCGCCGTCCTGGCGATCAGCTTCCGGCCAGGATCATTTTGCGAGGCGCTCTGACCGATACTGATTGTGGGACCTTACTGGAGGCGTTATGAGCGAGCTGGCTGAGAAGCATTGCAGGCCGTGTGAGGGTGGGGTCGCGCCTTACTCGCGAGAGGAGGCGGAGAAGCTCTTGAGGCAGCTCTCGGGCGGGTGGGTGCTGTCGCAGGAAGGGCCTTGGCTGCGGCGGGAGTTCAAGTTCAGGGATTTCTACCGGACGATGAGCTTCGTCAATGCGCTCGCGCACATCGCCAACATCGAGGACCATCACCCGGACCTCGAGGTGGGATACAACTACTGCCGCGTGCAATACACCACGCACGCCATCAAGGGGCTGTCGGAGAACGACTTCATCTGCGCGGCGAAGATCGACGCGATCCCGCTCAGCTGAGAGACTGGGGCGGGGCCGAGGGGGACTGCCGCGCAACTTTGGGCAGCTCGCCATCGAGGCCCAGGGCGCGGGTGATGAAGAAGCGCTTCACCTCATCGGTCCGATTCACCAGGGCGAGGCCGCGCTGCGCGATGCGCGACAGGGGCCCCACGCCATGGGCGAGATAGCGGTTGAAGCCGTCGATGGCCAGGGCGATGGGCTCGATCTCGCTCTTCCGCCAGCGCTCGTAGCGGCGCAGCACGCTCTGGGCGCCTGGGTCTTCGCGCACGCGGAAGGCTGCGGAGATCAGCTCGCACAGTGCGGCGGCATCCAACAGGCCGAGATTGACGCCCTGCCCCGCCAAGGGGTGTACGACGTGCGCGGCGTCGCCAATCAATGCACACCGGTGCGCCGTAAAGCGATGCGCCGTCAGTCTGTGAAGCGGAAACGAAAGGCGCTCCGTACGCAGCTTTACGGCACCCAATACACCGTCTGACTCCCGCAGCAGCTCCTGCTCGAAGGTGCTCTGAGACATCGCGAGAAGCGATGCAGCCGCTTCGTCGTCCGCGGACCAGACTATGGAGCTGCCGCCATCGGCGAGCGGCAGGAAGGCAAGCGTGCCGGTGCGCAGGAAACGCTGCCACGCGGTGCGCTCGTGAGGCAGCTCCGTGCGGACATTGGCGACGATCGCAGTCTGGCGGTAACCGGACGTTTCCGCGGAAAGGCCGATCAACTCGCGCACGGAGGAGCGGGCACCGTCCGCGCCCACGACGAGCCGGCAGGCGAGAGTGCCCGCACTGGTCTCGAGCTCCACGTGATCATCGTGTACGCGCAGCCGTGAGAGCTGACCGGTGATGACCTTGCCGCCGGCGGACTCGAACGCTGCCAGGGCTGCGGTCTGGATCA
>JAGWPE010000377.1 GCA_028870635.1 Gammaproteobacteria bacterium
AACGCCGCCAACGCGCCACAGACGAGCATGCCGCTGGTCCTCACCGGTGTCATCGCCGCCAATGATCCGCGCGACGGGCTCGCAATACTCGGGCCGAGCGTCGCGGCCACCAAGGTGTATGCGGTCGGAGACAACATCCCCGGCGGCGCCCGGCTGCACTCGGTGCTCTCCGACCACGTGCTGCTCGAGCGTGACGGGCGTCTCGAAGCGCTGGCCTTGCCGCGCCAGCTCGCGGGGAGCGCTCCGCCGCCCAACATGTCCGCCGCACCGGTAGAGCCGCCGGTCGTGCAGCGCATGCGCGAGCTCGTGAGCCGCGATCCCGGCATCATCGGCGATATCATGCGCCCGGAGCCGGTGTTCGCGGGCGGCAAGCAGCAGGGCTTTCGGGTATACCCCGGCCGGGACCGCGACGCCTTCGTCCGCCTGGGCCTGCGGCCCGGCGATCTGGTGACCGCCATCGACGGCACGCCGCTCGATGACCCGGCGCGGGGTGAGCAGATCCTGAGCACGCTCGGCACCTCCAGTGAGGCGCGCGTCACGATTCTGCGCAATGGGCAGCAACAGGATCTCACTCTGGATCTGGCCGCTGTCGAACAGGAGGCGGAATCGCTCGCCGGGTCGCAGAATGGGGCATCCGGCCCGCCGGCGCCGCCGCCGCCGCGCTCCCTGCCCTTCGCGCCGCCGCAGGGCATCCGGTAAGGCCGCGGTTCCCACCAACGGGGGTTGAGGTTAGTGAAAGGCTTTTGCACATTCGCATGCTGCTTGGCTCTGCTGATGCCGCCGCTCGCCTGCCGGGCGCAGGGAGCGGTGCAGCAGGCCGCGAGCATCACGCCGAACTTCAAAGACGCGGACATCACGCAGATCGTGCAGGCGGTCGCCGCCGCCACCGGGAAGAGCTTCATCCTCGACCCGCGGGTCCGGGCGCAGGTGACGATGTACTCTTCCGCACCGATGTCCCCGCCCGCGTTCTACCAGGCGTTCCTCTCCATACTGGAGGTTTACGGCTTCATCGCCGTGCCGGCGGGCAAGAACATCGAGAAGATCGTGCCCGACGCCGATGCGCGGCAGATGCCTTCGATCGACCTGCCGAGCCATGTGAGCTCCACCTCCGATGAGATCGTCACCCAGGTCATCGCCGTCAAGAACGTGAGCGCGGCGGAGCTCGTGCCGATCCTGCGTCCGATGATCCCGCAGTACGGACACCTCGCCGCCTACCCGCCATCCAACATCCTCATCATCTCCGACCGGGCGAGCAACGTGCATCGGATGATGGACATCATCCAGCGCATCGACCAGATCGGCAATCAGGACGTCGATGTCATGCCGCTCCAGAATGCTTCAGCGGCGGACGTGGTGCGCACGATCAACTCACTGTACCAGGGAGGCGCCAACATGCAGGAAGGCCGGGCGCTGAAAGTGGTGGCGGATGAGCGCTCGAACAGCATCCTCATCAGCGGCGACCCGGCGCAGCGGCTGCGCATCAAGGCGCTCGTGGCGGAGCTCGACACGCCGCTGGAGTCGGGCGGCAACACCCAGGTCGTCTATCTGCACTATGCCGACTCGTCGAAGCTCGCCCCGAAGCTCAAGGAGCAGATGGCGGAGCTCGCGCAGATGTCGGCAGGCGACACCACCGCCGCCGGCAAGAATCCGCAGGCCGCGGCGGAGAAGAACGCGCTCGTCTGGGCGGACACGCAGAACAACGCGCTGGTCATCACCGCCCCGCCCAAGGTCATGCGGACGATCCTCGACATCGTGGAGAAGCTCGACCGCCGCCGGCCGGAGGTGCTGGTGCAGGCGATCGTCGCGGAGATCAACGTCTCCAAGACCGACGACCTCGGGATCAACTGGGCGGCCTTCTCGCAGACCGGGCACGTTCCGCTCGGCGGCTTCGTCTCTCCGGTCGGCGGCACCAACATCGTGGACCTCATCGCCGCGGCCAAGAGCGGCTCGGCCGGCCTCGGCAACGCCGCCTCCCTCCTGACGGGAACCACCATCGGCGTCGGCACTCTCTCCGCGGCCGGCACGTCGTTCGGGGCCATGATCCGCGCGCTGAGAAGCAACGGCGATACCAACATCGTGTCCACTCCCTCGGCGGTGACGATGGACAATCAGGCGGCGACGCTGAAAGTCGTCGAGGAGGTGCCGTTCGTCACGGGGCAGTACTCCAGCCAGGCCGGAATCACCAGCGGCACCGTCACCCCGTTCCAGACGGTGCAGCAGCAGGAAGTCGGCACCATCCTCAAGGTGACGCCTACGATCTCGGCCGAGGGCAACGCGGTGATGCTCAAGCTGGACGTAGAAAACTCGAGCGTGCTCACGGGCGCCAGCACCAGCCTCACGGGCGATCCCACCACCGAGAAGCGCAGCATCGCCACCAACGTGCTGATCGAGAACGGCGGCATCGTCGTGCTCGGCGGTCTGATCTCGAACGAGCAGGACCGGAACCATGAGAGCGTGCCCTTCCTCGGCAGCATTCCCATCATCGGGCTCCTCTTCAAGACGCGCAACGACTCGGCGACCCGTGACAACCTGATGATCTTCATCAAGCCGACGATCCTGCGCGACCAGTCGGAAGCCGCCTACCAGACCGGCCAGTCCTACAACTACATCAGGGGCCAGGAGGCCTCGATGCCGCCCGAGCAGTTCCCGCAGCTGTTGCGGGGCGAGCCCGTGCCGCACTTGCCGCCGATGCCGCCGCCGCCGCCGCCCGGCACGCTCTCGGCGCCCAGCCCGCTCGCTCCGAGCGCCCCGCAGCAGAAGCCCAAGGCCAAGGCCCCGCCGCCGACCGGGCAGGCCTCGCCCGCTCAGGCTTCCCCGGGTCAGCAGGCCGCGCCTGGCAACGCCGCGGCCAAGCCCAACAGCGGCGCCGCGCCGCAGAATGGAGGCAATCCTTGAACGCCGCAGAAGTCATGGACGTGCCGCAGCAGCTGCAGGCCGCCGCCCCACCGCAGCGCAAGCTCTCCTTCGCCTTCGCGAAGCGTCACGGCATCCTCATCAAGCAGGTTACGGACGGCGAAGCCGAGTGCGCCTATCGCGAGCACGCCTCCCCGCTCGCCCTGGCGGAAGTCCGCCGGTTCGTCGGACGGCCCCTGAAGCTCGATCGCTTGCCGGAAGCGGAGTTCGATCTGCTGCTGCGGCAGGTCTACGAGGCAGGCTCGGACGCCATGCAGGCGGTCGAAGGCCTGGATGACACCACCGACCTCGCGCACCTTGCGCAGGAGCTGCCCGAGCAGGCCGACCTCCTCGACAGCGACGATGATGCGCCGATCATCCGTCTCATCAACGCCGTGCTCACCCAGGCGGTGAAGGAGAACGCCTCCGACATCCATGTGGAGCCGTTCGAGAATCGCCTGGTCGTGCGTTTCCGCGTCGACGGAGTGCTGCGCGAGGTGCTGCAGTCGAAGCGGGCGGTGGCGCCGCTCGTCGTCTCGCGCATCAAGGTCATGTCGAAGCTCGACATCGCCGAGAAGCGCCTGCCGCAGGACGGGCGCATCAGCCTGAAGATCGCCGGCCGCGCGGTGGACGTGCGCGTCTCCACGATTCCCTCGGGCCACGGCGAGCGCGTCGTGCTGCGTATCCTCGACAAGCAGGCGGGGCGCCTGGACTTGAGCGCGCTCGGCATGGATCCGAAGACCGGGGCGCTCATGGACGAGCTGATCCACAAGCCCCACGGGATCATCCTCGTCACCGGACCGACCGGCTCCGGCAAGACGACGACGCTCTACGCCGCTCTCGAGCGGCTGAACGACAACAGCCAGAACATCATGACGGTCGAGGATCCGATCGAGTACTACATCGACGGCATCGGCCAGACCCAGGTCAACACCAAGGTGGAGATGACCTTCGCGCGCGGCCTCAGGGCCATCCTGCGCCAGGACCCCGACGTGGTCATGATCGGTGAGATCCGCGACCTCGAGACGGCGCAGATCGCAGTGCAGGCGAGCCTCACCGGACACCTGGTTCTCTCGACCCTGCACACCAACACGGCGGCCGGCGCGGTGACGCGCCTGCGCGACATGGGCATCGAGCCGTTCCTGCTCTCCTCGAGCCTGATCGGCGTGCTCGCGCAGCGCCTGGTCCGGGTGCTCAACCCGGAGACCAAGCAGCCCTTCCAGTCCGGCGAGTACGAGCGGCGGTTCCTCAACCTCGGCCAGGGCGAGCCCTCTCCCATCCTCTACCGCCCGGGGCGCGATGCCATGGGAGGCTACCGCGGCCGCTCGGGCATCTACGAGCTCATCGTGGTGGACGACGCCATGCGAACGATGATCCACGACGGCGCGAGCGAGCAGGAGCTCGAGCGCCACGCCCGACTCACCACCCCTTCCATCCGCGACGACGGCCGCGCCAGAATCCTGCGCGGCGAGACCACCCTCGAGGAAGTGCTGCGGGTCACCCGCGAGGATTGAGATAGCGACGCTGGGCCATGGGGGCTTTCGAATACATCGCGCTCGATAGCGCCGGCAAGGAGCGCAAGGGCGTCCTGGAAGGCGATACGCCGCGCCACATCCGCCAGCTGCTGCGGGAGCGCCAGCTGCTGCCGGTGACCGTGAGCGAGGTGGCGCAGAAAGAAGCAACCCGCCAGCAATCGTTCAGCTTCGTCCGGCGCGTCGCCCCCGCCGACCTGTCGCTCTTCACCCGCCAGCTC
Source organism: Gammaproteobacteria bacterium (assembly GCA_028870635.1). Lineage (GTDB taxonomy): Bacteria > Pseudomonadota > Gammaproteobacteria > Steroidobacterales > Steroidobacteraceae > 13-2-20CM-66-19. Next base: position 4,646 of record JAGWPE010000377.1, read on the forward strand.
GCCACCCTGGTGCGGGCCGGCCTGCCGCTGGAAGAGTCTCTGCTCGCGGTATCGCAGCAGACCGAGAAGCCGCGCGTGCAGAGCATCATCCTCGGCGTACGGTCGAAGGTGATGGAAGGACACACCCTGGCCGATGGGCTTGCGGAGTTCCCGCGGGTTTTTCCTGAGATCTACCGCGCCACGATCGCCGCCGGCGAGCAGGCCGGGCATCTGGACAGCGTGCTCGAGCGCCTCGCCGTCTACACCGAAAGCCGCGAGGAGATCCGCCAGAAGATCCTGGCGGCGATGCTCTACCCCATCGTGCTCACGGTGATGTGCTTCGTCATCGTCTCCGCCCTGCTCGTCTTCGTGGTGCCGAAGGTCGTCTCGGTCTTCGAGGC
>JAGWPE010000378.1 GCA_028870635.1 Gammaproteobacteria bacterium
CGAGTGTGATGCGCGCCGGATGCTTCGGCGCCAGGCCTGCCTCCACGATGCCGCCGGACTGCGCAATCAGAGTCCGTGCCTCGGCCAACTGCCCGAGAGAGGCGAGGCTATCGGCCAGCTCGACTTTGGCCGCCGCGATGGCGGGACCGTCCGGTGCATACAGGCTGTTGGCATAGCCGGCGATGGCGAGCCTGTAGAGCGGCACGGCTTCGGCGTAACGGCTTTCGTGCGCGAGCAGCAGCGCCTTGCCCTCATGGGCCATGCTCAGCGCCGCACTATGGGGAAGGGAGTGCCCCTTCAGGTACGCGATCGCTCGATCGTAGGCGCGCTCGGCACGAGCGCCGGTGCCTGCCTCCCGGTAGGTATCGCCCAGCCAGAGCAACCGCAGACCCTCGAAGGAGCTGGTCATGGCCGAGCGCGGGTCGCCCGGCATCGGCGGGGCGAGCAGCGCGAGCGCGCGCTGCGTCTCGCCGACGAACGCCAGGGGATGGGCGAGCCTGATCGCGTAGACGGCGGCCGATTGCGGCGTTGGATCGCTCGTTTGCTGGTACGTACGGTACGCTTGCCGGGCTGTGTTGGCCGCACCATGGTAGTCGCCGAACATCCAGAGGACCTGGCTCAAGGCGAACAGCGAGCCGATGTATCTCTCCCGGTGCAGACTCTCCTGTGCGCGGTAGTCCGCGGCGGACCGCTGCAACCAGAATATCGACTCGCGCAGGCGGTTACGGCGAAACAGGACGTCCGCGAGGCTCAACTCAGTATCGATGTACTTGTCGCTGCCGCGACCGAAGATGCGCTGGTAACCTCCCAGGACCTGCTCCCAGGCCTGCCTCGCCTCATGGAAGCGGCCAGCCTCCTGGGCCACCTCGGCATAGTCGTTGAGCGCATCGAAGTAGCGCACATCCCCGCTGTTGAAGTGCGCTCTGACGAGCTCCACCCGGGCGCGCGCCAGAGCGAGCGCATCGTTCCATCGCATGGCCTGGGCCTCGGCGATCGCCAGGGTGCCGAGCGTGCTCACCGAAGCCACAGTGTCCTCGCCATGCGGGCCGCGCTCGAGCACCCGCGCCCGCTGGAGGGCTGCCATGGCTCGAAGCGGATCGGTCTCCAGGTACGCCTTGCCGATTTCGTTCCACACCTCTGCCACCGCTTGGGTGTCCGGAGGCTGCTGCGCTTCGAGCACTGGAAGTGCCCGACGCAGCAGCACGAGAGCGTCGCTCGTACGCCCTGCATCGTTGTAAGCAGCCGCGAGACGGTACTCCGTCTGGGCGCGCAGCAGCGGGTCGCCAGCGGAGTCCACAGCCTTCTCGATGCGCAGCGCCTCCTGCAGGTCGCGCTCGCACGGCACGAACTGCCCGACCTCACAGTGCAGCGCACCGACAACGGAGAGCATGCGGGCGCGCACCTCGGGCTGACTCGAGAGCCTGGGGTCGATCTGGGCCTGCGCCCGGGCCACCAGGTCGCGCACATCGAGCGCCTTGCCACCGGTTGCCTGCGGATTGGCCTCCTCGAACAGTGACACCAGGTAATCGCTGACCCTCTGGGATGCGCTCGCCTCGTCCTCGGCCCGGGCGAGAGCTGCGCGCGCAACGAAGTTCGCCCGCGCGGTCATGATGAAGCCGCCGATCAGCGCGAGCGCCGTCAGTCCCGTCGCGGCGACGCCAACCTTGTGCCGCTGCACGAACATCGAGGAGCGATACCCCAACGTGGGCTTGCGCGCCGCCACCGGCAGTCTTTCCAGGTGCCGCCGGATGTCATCCGCAAGCCGATCCACGGTCCCATAGCGCCGCTCGGGCTCCTGGCGCAGTGCCATCAACACGATGTTGTCGAGATCGCCGCGCAGGCGGCGGCTCAACCGGTCCGGCAATTCCTGACGGAGAGTGCCCGTCACATCCCGTCCGCGCACGGCGACACTCGGCCTGGCCGGCGCAGGTCCGGGGACCGCCGCCGGCCCATCCTGCATCATGCGACTGCGGCCGCCGTGAGGTTTGAGTCCCGTCAGCAACTCATAGAGGATCACGCCGAGCGAGTAGACATCGCTCGCGGCCGTCACCGGCTCGCCCTTGAGCTGCTCCGGGCTGGCGTAGTCCGGAGTCAACAGCCGCATGGCATTGACGGTGAGATCTGCGCGCACGGCAAGCGTGCCCGGCTCGAGGATCTTTGCGATACCGAAGTCGAGCAGCTTCGGCGTGCCGTCCGCGGTCACGAGGATGTTGCTCGGCTTCAAGTCCCTATGGATCACCGCGCGCTGATGCGCGTACTGCACCGCGGAGCACACGAGCAGGAAGAGGCGCAGCCGGGCCTCGAGATCGAGCCGATGCCGGTCGCAGTAATCGGTGATCGGCTGGCCGTCGATGAATTCCATCACGAGGTACGGGATTCCATCCTCCGTAGTGCCGCCGTCGAGCAGGCGCGCGACATGGGGATGCTGGAAGGCGGCGAGGATCTGCCGCTCGGTGCGTAACCGCGAGCCGACGAACTGCGCATCGGCGCCCGCGCGCACCAGCTTGACGGCGACCTCGTTCTCGTACTCCTCGTCGACTCGCACCGCGCGGTAGACTTCCCCCATGCCGCCGGCACCGATCTCCTCGAGCAGCCGGTAAGGGCCGAGCCGGCGGCCGGCGTGGGGCGAGGGCGCTTCGAGCACCGCCACGGCCGGGCTCTCGAGAAAGCCGCTGCCGGCGTCCTCATCGGCTTTGAGGAGTGATTCGGTCTCGGCGCGCAGGGCCGGGTCGCTCGCCCCGAGGCGCTCGAGATAGGCGGCGCGTGCCGCTCCGGTGAGCCCCATGGCCTCACCGAGCGCCGCCTTCACCTGTTGCCAGCGTTCGGGTTCCATAGGGTTGCGGTAAGACCCCTGGGCATGCTCGACGTGATTATCGGTTCTTGCCAGCCGGCCTATCTTCGCAGGATTCGGGCGGCCGGCAAAATTGGGAGCGGTAGACTGCAGGCTCGCATTCCGCCGTCGAAGGAATCCTCATGGGGGCACTCGCCCAGTATCTGCCCGGCAAGCGCCTCAACCGAGATGGATACCTCCTCTGCTTCTCGGCCTTCTTTGCCGATCTCGGCTACCAGGGCGTGGCGGCGCTCTTTCCGCTGGACATCGTTTTTCGACTGCACGCGCCGGTCTTCGCGTACGGCATCGTGACGGCGATCGCCTTCGGCGGCGGCTCGTTGCTCGCGTACATCGGCGGCCTCGCGGCAGACCGGTTCGGCCGCAAGCGAATTGCCATCCTCGGCAATACCTTCATTCCGCTCATGGCGCTCTCGGGAGTCGTACACGGCCTCGGGGCCGCCTCGGCCTTGTTCATCCTGGGATGGTGGGCTCGCTACTTCCGCACCCCCGCGCGCCGGGCGCTGCTCGTCAACGTGACGCAGCCGGAGGAGCGCGCCATGGCGTTCGGCTTCCTGCACGCGCTCGATATCGGCGGCGGCATGCTTTCGGCGCTCGCCGTGCTCCTGCTCCTGTACGTGGGGAGCCACATCGGCGGCATCATGCTGCTCGCGGCCATTCCGCTCGTCATATCGACGGGGCTGTTGTTCTTCGTACGCCTCACGGAGCTCCATCCGGCCGAGACGCCCAGAGTCGCCTCAGGCCCGCGGGACCCGGGCGGGCGGGCGCTGCTGATCGCGCTCCTCGTGTCCGCCACCCTGTACGGTTTCAGCTTCTACAACCTCGGCTTTCCGATTCTCTCGGCGACCGGCGGCCACTCCAGCAGGGCGGGATACGAGTACGGCGTGCTAGCCTTCATGATCTATCTAGGCGTATCGGCGGTGAGCGGCTATGCCCTCGGCGCGGGACCTCATTCGGCGCAGCGGTCGGTGTGGCTCTTCGGCTATCTGGCATCCGCCCTGGGCTCAGGCCTCATAGGGCTGAGCGAGCTCTTCCAGCTGCATGCGGCGGCATTCTATCTTTCGGTTGCCGTCCTCGGCTTCGGCATGGGGGGCGTCGAGACCTTCGAGCCGACGATCGTCTCATCCATAGTTGGACACACTCGGCTCGCCCGGGGCATGGGGTTCCTCACCGTATCGAGGAGCATCGGGCAATTCGTCTCGAATCTCATCATGGGCCTGCTTTTCTCAATGAGCAGCTCCCTGCCTTACTTCTATGCGTCCGCATCCGCCTTCCTCGCCGCCATCATCTTTGGGAGCGTCGCATCGGGCAGAGCCTTCCGGCCGCGACGCCTTTAGCCTCACCACCAGCCGAGCCTCCGGGCTCACTGTCACGGAATCGTCACAAAAAGCCCCTAAGCTGCGCGATTCCTCCGCACCCGAACGAAAAGGGGTCTCGTGCGCTCGAGAACAAGAACGATCCTGCTCGCCGTCCTGATATTCCACGCCTTTGCCAACGCCCCGGGGGCTTTCGCGGCACCGCCTCGAATCAAACACGTCCTGCTCCTCAGCATCGACGGTTTTCACGAGGTCGATCTCGCCAACTGCACGGATGCCGGAACCTGCCCCAACCTTGCCGCGCTCGCGCGGCACGGCATCACTTACACCAACGCGTCCACGACGCGTCCCTCTGACTCCTTTCCCGGCACGATCGCAGAGGTGACCGGCGGTACGCCGCGTACCACAGGGGTCTACTACGACGACACCTTCGACCGGTCGCTGTTTCCTCCGGCCTCCGGCTGCAAGGGCGAGCGCGGCTCGGAAGTCCGTCTGACCGGCAACCTCGATGAGGAACAGTCCCGGCTCGACGGCGGGGCTGCTGCGGGACTGAGCGGCAACAGCGCCGCAGCCATCGATCCGCACAGGCTACCGGAAACCATGATTGGCGGCCGGTGCGAGCCGCTATGGCCTCATGATTACCTGCGGGTGAACACCGTCTTTGGAGTGCTGCATGCGAACGGCCTGCGCACGGCGTGGACCGACAAACATCCCGCGTACGACATCCTCAATGGTCCTGGCGCGCCCGCCGAGGGGCCTGGACGGAACATCGACGACTTCTTCGCCCCGGAGATCGATGCGGCTCTGACAGCCCGAAATCTGGCTGAGGTGGGCGCCTCCGCCGCGCAAAGCCGCAAGCTCACCGACACACACGAGGATTTCGCGAGCGCCATCCCGGCCGCGCAGCTTTACGATGACCTGAAAGCCCGCGCCACGGTCAATGAGATCGATGGTCTCGACCACGCGGGCCGGCACACCGTAGGCACGCCCGCGCTCTTCGGCATGAACTTCCAGGAAGTCAACGTCGCGCAGAAGCGCCCATCGGGCGGCTATCTCGATCCCCGCGCCACGCCGAGCCCGGCGTTGCTTGGCGCGATCGAGCACGTCGACCGCTCGATCGGAGAGATGCTGGCGGCGCTGCACCGCCGCGGACTCGAGCGATCGACTCTCGTGATCCTGACTGCAAAGCACGGGAATGCGCCGATCGATCGCACACGGTTGGCGATCATCTCGAACAAGGCAGTCTTGACACCTGCTCTTGACGCCTTCGGACACCTTGATCGCTTCCACGTTGCCGACGACGTGGTTGTCGAATGGTTGGCCACGGGGCATCACGACGATACACCGGCCGTGATCCGCAGCCTGATTGCTCAGCAGGCGGGCCAGCATGGACAGAACGGCACCGATCTCGGCATCGGGGATTTCCACTCGGGCCGCAAGCTCACTGCACTATTTGGCGACCCGCGCACCGATCCGCGCGCACCGGACTTCATCCTCTCGCCCCGGCTCGGCGTGATTTACGCCAACCATGCCGGCAAGATCGCAGAGCACGGCGGCTTTCACGAGGACGACGTGCACGTGGCGCTGCTCGTCTCCAACCCGGCTTTGGAGCGCCGGACTTTCGCGGGACCCGTGCAGACCACCCAGATCGCCCCCACGATTCTCGCGGCGCTCGGGCTCGATCCCCGGCTTCTGCAAGCGGTAAGGCTGGAGGGCACGCGGGCTTTGCCGGATCTCGGGCTGCACCCGGCGCACTGATCCATTCCACGCGGTCAGTGACCGTCAGCGGCCCATGAGAGCCGTGCGCGGCCACCTGGCCGCCTGAAAGCTCGAGCTCCGCGCCACGATCTCGAGGCCGGCGCTGGTGCGGCGCGCCTCCTCAGCCATCTGTCTGCGCAGAGCCCAGGGGCCGATGACCGGGGGGACCCAGAACGCCGGCACCAGCTCAATCCTCACGTCCAGGCAGGTCACCGAGCGAGCAAGCGGACACGGCTTGACGGTCCAGCGCGCGCTGCCCGATCTGAAGTCGCCGCCGCGCGGCAGGAGCTCGGCCTCGAGCACACCGCCATCCGCACCGGTGACCGCCGTCATGATCTGCTCCTGGTGCATGGTTCTGCAGAAGATCAGCACACAGGCATGAACGGTCGTGAAGAGCAGCACGCGGCCCGGGATTGCGGTTCGTTGAACGCGCACCGCACGCAGGTCAGGGTTGTACCGCATCATGGCGGAGTAGTCCTGCAGCGCACGGAATACAGCCGGCGGCGATGCGTCAATGCCGATATGCATGCCGATCACGAAGCGCGTACCGCCATGCGAAACGTGTACCGCGAATACCTGGGCGGCGTGCACTTGCAGAGCGAACCACGCCAGCGCCATTGCAGCGCAGAAGCGTAATTTCAGGCGTCTCGGCAGGACCATGGCCATGTCCTACCCGGCATCGAGCGGCATGTCAATGCACCCCGGTGTGCATTGCCAATGGCTGAAAATCAGTCCAAAATTCGCCCCCGCTCCGAAGCCCCGCCCCGCATCCGGGGCTTCTCCTCGTCCGATGGCTAGGTGGCAGAGTGGTCATGCAGCGGCCTGCAAAGCCGTCTACGCCGGTTCGATTCCGACCCTAGCCTGATTTCACCCGTCCTGCGGCGTCCCAAGAAGATCAATGACGTCGCAGAAAGTCCGGAAAACCCTGTAAATCCAGCCTATCGGCGTCTCGAGCTGTCCATTGACAGGATACACAGGGTGGGTACATGGCAGGGGTCTCTCGGACGTTCATCAACAAATACGCCACCCACCCCGTGCCAGTGCTCAACGAGGCCAAGATCCGCGCCGCCAGGCCGCGGGAGAGGGCCTATAAGCTCTTCGACGACCTTCTCCGAGCGATAGATTGCTACTCCGGCCAGCCCATAACTGCGTTAGCGCTGAGACTGGCCCCTCTCGTCTTCGTCCGCCCGGTGAGTTTCGAGGCGCGGAGTGGCGCTTCGCGACCGCCGGTCGAGGGTAGCGAAGGCGCCCTCCGGCCATTTGCAGTCGGCCGTCGGGCCGATAGAGAATGCCGTAAACGATCATTCACCCAGCCGGCGCGCTGCCAAGGAGAGCTGTCGGCCGAGAACTGAACCTGCATACCCGCCATGAAGCAAGTCTGGATCGTTGCCACCGGAGGCCCCGAGA